>CANGYA010000030.1 GCA_947457925.1 Cytophagales bacterium
TAGTAATGATAATCGCAATTACTCCATCACTAAAGGCTTCTATGCGGTTGGTGGTCATCACAAGCAAGTTTTACGATTGTAACTATTTGGCAGCTAATTAATTTTCTTTAAGAGCCTACTGTAGAACGGAATTTAGTCTGTTTTTGGGTGTTTTCCATAAAAAATTATTTCTATGGACTTGTTTAGTTGCTTTTGTATAGTGTCATTTGGGAACACAGAAGACACGGATTTTACGGATAAAACACTGATTTTTTAATTTTTTATCCGTAAAAATCACTCTAATCAGTGTGCTAAACTTATGCTATTACGTTTTAACTAAACAAATCCTATATAAAAAACACCTCGTTTTCATTGATAAAAACGGACTAAAGTCCGTTCTACAGATAGTATGCAACTCATATTATTTTAATTGAGTATTAGAACAATTATGCTTTTGTATGAAATTTTTTAAATTCATCTTCCAAAATACTCATACGGTACACAGACCAATACGTGCCTCTGATACGGAAGTAATCTCGCAAATAGCCTTCTTGTTGGAAACCCAAATGTTTATACAATTCTATTGCCCCTTTGTTAAAATCCAAGACATTGATAGCAATGCGGTGCAAGCCCAATTCCTCGAAACCATAACGCAAAGTCGTGATGATAGCCTCATTCCCAAAGCCTTTGCCTCTTAGAGTTCTTTCACCAATTAACACCCTTGCCAAAATAGCCGACCTGTTTTTGAGGTCTATTGATGAAAGGTCAATCATGCCCACCATAGATTGCGTATCATCTAAAATAATTTTAAAAATTTTTCTATCTGTGGCATCTAAGTATTTTTTTAGTTGGTCTGTGGTCAATGGGTACAAAAACTGTGTACCTGCAAACTGCACCAAAAACTGCTCGGAATCTACCCAGCTAATTACTTTTTCAAAGTCGTTTTCTGTAAATTGTTGTAGTGTTATCATTGGTAAGGGATATTGAAGTGTGATAAGGCAAAAGTACAAAAACGGAATAGAATTTATGCTTGTCCGTTTATCTTTATTCGAGATTTAGTACAAATCAAGATAATAAAATTGGGTATCAAATACGCCTGCGTTGTCCGCAAATTTTCTTTCTACGATTTCGCCTTTTTGAAATGGTATCGGATTTTTGAAAATAGGAGCATCAAATACAAACGAATGGTACTCTCCGTTTTCACCACAAGGGTCGACGGTTGCTGGCAAATCCTCCAAGAAACTCTTGTCTAATAACCGTCCCACAAAAGACTTGTCCAAATGTTTGGCGTTTACACAAACTACTACTGCCTGAAAACCTTTGGCAATAAATTCCAATAATATTTCTTTGGTAGGTCTGCCCCATAACGGAAAAACAGCTTGCATAGCCACTTGTGCCAACTGTTGTTCCCGATAAACTCGTAAATCTTCTAAGAAAATATCGCCAAAAACAGCATGATTGATGCCTTCTTCCTGAAACTTTGTGAGTGTATTTCGCATCAAATTACTGTATTCGTCCATAGACAAGGTTTCGGGCAATTCAATCATGCGTAGCGGAATACCTATTTGGGTGGCTTGTTGCTCCAGTAGTTCTATCCGTACTCCGTGCATACTTACCCGCCTGTAGTGTTGGTTTACACTTGTGAGCAAGTATTTGATGTCAAAATCGGTGTTTTGATTCAACAAATGATACAAAGCCAAAGCAGAGTCTTTGCCACCACTCCAATTAAAAATAGCAGGTAAGGTATTAGACATAATAAAAATAGAAAAATATTCACAAAAAATTACTACTACGTTGATGCTCTTTAAGCCAATGCGTTTTTGAGTTGTTGGCGGAGTGTATTGGGTAAAAAAGAGAGTAGTTTTCGTAAAATCCTGAAACTCAATGCTTCTTTTATCACTACTTTCTTACTTTGTTGTATAGCCTGATGTTCCGCAGCAAAAGCACAAGGAATTTGGTGCAAGTCCTTATAGAGTTGTGTATGTATAAGTTGTTGATAAGGCTCAAAAACTGGTTTTAAAGACGGCATATCATCAAAGGTTAGTTCTATCCATTCAGCTATTTTATTAGGTTCTTGGTGGCGGTAGCCTGTGTAGTGAAAAAATACAAGTGGAAACGTATCATTTATATAATACTGACCATCTTTTACAGTAATCTTTCTTTCATGCAAGCTCCAACACCCCATATTGTAACCCAAATTTCTTACTATGCAAGTTTTATCGAAGTAGATAGGTACTAAATTCAGCCATATTTGGTCAAAAAATAACCCGATGTAATGCGAAGGAAAGCATTGATTTTTGAGGTTTTTACTCCACCATGCAGCAAAACCCCGACCTTGTTCTGTATTTTTAATAGCTACAAAACCTGCGTTGTACAGCCCCGTTAATAAAAACACTCTATCTTCATACGGATTTTGAGGTAACAAACTCGTTTTTACTTCTGCCAATGGTGTTTGATAAGGAGGCGGAATATGACAATGTGGTGTGATGAAGATGTCATGCTGGTCAAATTGTGCAGCTAACCACTCGAAAGAGTAGAAAACCAAAATGTCTGTATCTAAATAAATCAGATGTTCGGGTTGATAACGCCTCAACAAAATATCTGCTGCAATGCCTTTCGCAGCCATTAGTAAACTGAAAACATTATAATACTCTATCAATAAAGATAACTCTGGGATTTGCAAATCTTCTATCCAAACCAACTCAAATGGAAATTGGTATTGCTTTATTCTTTCGGTAGGGCTATCTACCACACAAACAATGAATTTGTAGTCTGGGTTATATTTCAGAAAAGATTGTGTTAAGGCTTCGGCTTGCCATAAGTAACTTGTAGTGCAAACACTATAGGCTAATTTCATTGTAATTAATCGTCAAAAGTTGCAACTTCTTAATAACAAATTTAAAAGGTATCAATGCAATATAGAGGTGTTTATGTATATTGCACACACAAAGCTATATTTTTTAGCTTAAAAATCGTTTTTTTCTACATAATATCCCACAGTTTTGTGGGCAAATTGCTTATGGTGATTGGCAGAGGAACTATGGCACAAGCCTTTTCAGATTTTACTGGTAATAATAATTTTCTAATTTTTGCTTCTGGTGTATCCAATTCCAAAGAAACTAACCAAGAGGCTTTTTTAAGAGAGATGACCTTATTACAAGAAAGCCTGAAACTTTATCCACATTTACACATAGTTTATTTTAGCACTTGTAGTATATATGATACAGAAGAACAGCATTCTGCGTATGTACAACACAAATTAGCTACTGAGCAATTTATTCAACAAACAAATCAAAATTATACAATTTTTAGAGTATCTAATGTAGTCAGTAGCACCTTGCAGCACTCTACCATTTTTAGTTATTTAGCTTATCATATTAAGCATAATTTATCTTTTAAACTCTGGAAAAATGCGTATAGAAATATATTGGGGGTAGAAGATATAAGAAAAATAATAACTTATTTACTCTCACAGCCAAAATTATCACATAATGAAATTATTAATATTGCCAATATTAGAAGTTATGCCGTATTAGATATTGTCAAGGTGATGGAAACGTACTTCCAATGCAAAGCTCAATATGAGCTTATAGACAGAGGTAAATATTTTGAAATAGATACTTCATTGATACAAAATATTGCTCCTAAACTTGGTATAAATTTTGATAAAAACTATCTTCTTCATTTATTACAAACACATTATCCTATCCACTAATGAGTTCGCCTGTCATTTCTATTATTATTCCTACCTATAATGCTGCCAAAACTCTTGCATCTACAATAGAAAGTGTAATACAACAAGACTATGAGCATAAAGAAATTATAGTTATTGATGGCAATTCGACTGATGAAACTATGAATATTGTCAGTAATTATGCTACACAATGTCCATATATTTCTTGGATTAGTGAAAAAGACAATGGTATTTATGATGCGATGAACAAAGGAATAAAATTAGCTAAGGGAGATTGGCTATACTTTTTGGGCAGTGATGATAAACTATTTTCAGATGATGTTCTTTCAAAGGTTTTTATACCAGAAAATTATCAAGACATACATTTTTTATATGGAGATATACAATGGCAAATTTCAAAAAACAGGTATGCTGGTGAAATAGATATAGACAGGATTGTAAGAGTAAATATGAGCCATCAAGCCATCTTTTATCACCATTCTATTTTCAAGAAATACCCCACTTACAATATCAACTACAAAGTTTGTGCAGATTGGTATTTGAATATGCTATGTTATTTAGATGAAAGTATCAAAATTAAATATATAGACCTTATTGTTGCAGAATTTTATGAATATGGTTTTGGTAGCCAAAATGAAGATATTGCTTTTAGGTATGCTGCCGATAAATTAATCTATGAACAATTTATTCATAAAGTAAGCCCTGCGTGCAAATATCAACTTTATGAAGATTTGATTATTAGTGGGATAGATAAAATTGCAACTCATAAAAATACACTACAAGGTATTCAAGATGTTTTAAAAGGTGGTGCCGCCAATAAGCACTTATTAAAATCTATGAAGGATATTGTGTATTGGTTATGGAAAAGATAAATAGTAATTTGAAAGTTATCTGGTATGGTTAAAATACCAGATAACTTTCACTCAGATAAATGTTATTGCTATTTAAAGATGATTTACACCATAAAACTTGACGTAATCCAACCACCACCTACTACGTCATCTCCTTCATAGAAAACGGCAGCTTGACCGGGAGTAATGGCTTTTACGGGTTCGTGGAAAACTACTCGCATTTGGTCGCCTTCTTGGGTAATGAGGGCAGGCGTACCGTCATCATTGTAACGAATTTTGGTGCTTGTTTCTAACTGCACACCTCGCAAGTTTTCGTACTTCATCATATTCAACTGCTTGACATACATGGCATTGCGAAGCAAATCTTTTTCTACACCTAACACTACTTCGTTGCTTGCTTTGCGAATTTCTGTAACAAAAACAGGATAGCCCAATGCAATACCCAAACCTTTGCGTTGCCCAATGGTATAAAACGGATAGCCCAAATGTTTGCCCACTACCGCACCATTTTCCAATACAAAATTTCCGCCTGCTACCTTTTCTTCCAAACCTTCTACACGCCTTTTGAGGAAACCTCTGTAGTCGTTATCTGGTACAAAACAAATTTCATAAGATTCCGATTTATTGACTAAATCTACAAAGCCTCGTTCTGTTGCCATTTGGCGGATTTGGCTTTTATACAATTTGCCCAAAGGCAAAATAGTACGGCTTAGGCTTTGTTGCGATACACCCCAAAGAGCATAAGATTGGTCTTTGCTGTCGTCTATCCCTTTGGAAATGACAAAACGGCTATTCTCTTGACGAACTTGTGCGTAATGCCCTGTGGCGATGAAGTCGCAGCCTAATTTGTCGGCACGCCGTAGCAATGCGTCCCATTTGATGTGCGTATTGCACAAGACACAAGGGTTGGGGGTGCGTCCATCTAAATATTCGTTGGTAAAATGGTCTATGACAGAGTCGCCAAATTCGCTGCGAATGTCCAAAATATAATGTGGGAAACCCAAGTTCACTGCTATAGTTCTGGCATCATTGATAGAGTCTAAGCTACAACAGCCTGTTTCCTTTTTGCTGCCACCCGACGAGGCATAGTCCCATGTTTTCATGGTCATGCCTATCACTTCATAGCCTTCTTCATGCAACATAACGGCTGCTAAGGAACTGTCTATGCCTCCACTCATTGCTACCAAAACTTTCCCTTTTCTACTCATGATGATTGTATAAATTTTTACAAAGATACTACGGATTTTTTCGTGAAAAAAATCATTTCACTCCCTACTTAAGTAAGACAATTTACAAAACCTCAAAAAAGGTCTTTAGGTTTCAAAAATGGTAGGAAAGAAAACAAGCTGCATAAATTAGGTTTTTAGCCCAATTTATACAGCTTGTAGTTATTTTTTTTAAGGTAAGTAGTTGCTAAAATCTCACGCCTATCATCAGCAAGTCATCGGTTTGTTTTAAGTTACCTTGCCAAGTGCGGAAATCATCAAAAATTACTTTCTCCATTTCTGGCATACTTAGCCCTTGATTCAGCATAATCATATCACGCAAACGTCTTGGCGAATACTTTTTGCCGTCTATACCGCCAAATTGGTCGGGTACACCATCAGAGAAGATGTAGAATTGGCTATCTTTAGTAACTGTAAGTGTCGTACAATTAAAACTATCTCTCCTCTTTAACTGCCCGCCACCAATCGGTGCTTTGTTACCGTCTATGACTGTAATTTCATTGTCTTTTACAAAATACAAAGGTCTATGTGCCCCTGCATATTGTAACTCGTTGCTTGGCAAATGAATACGACATAAAGCTATGTCCATACCATCTCTCGTACCACCAGAAGTTTGTGTGTCTTGTCGCAAGGTTTTGGTTACGCCTGCATTCAACATATCCAAGATTTGCCCCACATTCGTTTCTTCTTTAGTATGCACCACATCATTCAACAAGAAATAACCTATCAAAGAAATTAATGCACCCGGTACGCCATGCCCCGTACAATCTACGGCTGCAATGAATATGTGTTCTGTTTCTTCGTTATACAAAAACCACGGAAAATCTCCACTGACCACATCTCTTGGTTTATAGTAAATAAATGAATCGGGTAGTAATTTTTGTATAATGGCTGTATTAGGCAAAATAGCCTCTTGTATTCGTTTGGCGTAATTGATAGACTCCGTTATTTTTTTGTTGATAGACATAATTTCCATTTCTGTCTGTTTTCTCTCCGTAATATCGTGAGAAACCAACAATACTGTTTCTAAATCTTGTTTTTCGTTATATTCGGGTAGAGCTGTTACGTTCATGACCAACTCTCCTTTGAGTGTAGGGAAAGGAACTTCTTTGATAACGGCATTACCTTTTTGGGCTACTTCTGCAATAATTCCTTTTAAGTCTGTAATAAGTTGTTGGTTCAGCAGTGGAATGTCAAATAGGTTCGTATTTAACAGAACACTTGGCTGTAAATTCGTCAAATATTCTATCACAGGGTTGATATAGAAAATTGTACCGTCAAGGTCGACTCTGGTAATTAAATCCACAGAGTTTTCTGATAAAGACTGCATTTGTCCACGCAGACGAGCCTCTCTTTCAGCAGACAATCTTTCAGTAATATCCCTTGAATTTACGACTAAACCACGAATGGCAGGGTCTGACAGCAAGTTTGTACCTGTAGCCTCCAACCAAATTGTTTCACCATTTTTACAAACATACTCAAACTGTACCGTAGCTTGTTTGTTCGGTTCGTTTATCATGCTTTGGAACAGCACTCTGTATTCGTCTTTACTTTCTTCCTGCACATACATAATGTCGTTGATGCCTATCATTTCGTCTTGAGTATAACCCAAGATAGTTTCCACAGACGGACTGATGTAACGTACCTTGCCATCTTTTTCGTAAATGGTAATAACTTCTGAGGCATTTTCGAGAAGTACCTGCATTCGTTTTTGAGTACGGTTTACTTCTAAGATTTGCTCCTCCAGACGAGTGTTAGTACGTTTCAACTCCTCTTGTGTAGCTGCCATTTCTTCGGCATTTTGGCGTAGAATGTCTTGTTGTATCTTCAATTCTTCGCCCATTTGTTGCGATTCTTGTAGCAGTTGCACCGTTTTTTCGTTTACTTTTACGTTGAAAATGGTTCGAGCTATAATCACACTGATTTCTTCCACAAACGAAATATGTGTAGAAGAAAATCTATCAAAACCTGCAAATTCTAAAATACCATATACTTTTTCGTTAGTAATTAAGGGTACTAACAGCAACGATTTGGGTTTTCTGTCCCATAAAATGCCCGAAGTGATGCTCAAATAATCTTCGGGAACTTCTAAACGCAAAATTGTTTCTTGTTCTACAGCACATTGCCCCACCAAACCTTCGGCAAAACGGAACTTAGATTTGAGGTACTTTTTACGTCCATACGCAAAACTTGCCTTCATTTCTGCAAACGGTGTGCCTTGTAAATCTTCTTCTACCACATAAAAAGCTCCTTGTACTGCATCTATTTTTTCAACCACAAAGCTAATGACACTATTCCCCAATTCTTCTAAGTCATTGTGCAAACGCAAAATCTGGCTAATTTCGGCTACGCCTGTTACAATCCAGTTTCGTTCACTATCTCTTTCATCAGATTTTTGGATACTATCACGCATCGTGATGAGGGCATTGCCTAAAATATCGTCATGGCTCATAGGTTTGAAGTGGGCATCATAGTTCCCCTCACCAATGGCATGGGCAAAATTGGCGGTACGGCGGAGGGCAGCCACCAAGTTATTTACAGAGGAAGCCATTTCGCCTATCTCGTCATTCGATTTTTTCTGAATATTATCGGGCAAAATACCTTTGGCAACGACATTGAGGGCTGCACGCAGTTCTAATAAAGGATTGATAAGGAATTTTGAGAACAAGAAAGCTATGATGAAGCCTATAAACAAAATCACACAACCCGCCACCACAAACGCAATCAGCAAGTTGTCTAAGTCTTTTATTACCTCCTCTTTGTCTATTTTGACAATCAAGCCCCAACTAATCGGCAATACGTGTCGCCAATTCGCCATAGTTTGTTTGCCTCGTTGGTCTATGGTGTAATCAAAACCTTCTTCTTCTTTACAAGCCCTTTGTAGTGCTTCCAGCCGGTCATCTCCCGCCAAGATTGTTTGTGTTAATAAAGTATTTACGCCTGCTCGTCTTTCTTTGTTCAAAATATCTATTTTACTTCCAGACATTTTGGCGATAAAAATTTCCCCTGAACGAGGCAAGCCAACGGTGTCGTCTGTAATCTGATAAACTTTGTCCATATTAAACTCTGCCACTACGTAACCTACCAATGCTCCTGAATTACTGATAAGTGGGGCTGCTACGTTCATATACACTTCCTTGCCCATTTTGTAGAGGTCGCCATAAAATACAGAGTTAGTAGCTTTTTCTCTTAGTAATTCATATTCGGCATAGACTTGCCCTATAATTTGGTTGCGTGAGCTTTTATTGGTTTTGTAAATAATTTTGCCTTCTATATCCAATAACAAAACATTACGATAGCCGTACATTTCTTGGATAGGCACTAAATAATCATTCAACCTACCAGAAATTACGGTTTCCATGCTGTCCATGTCTGTAGTTTCTCGTGATTGCAAAATACTTTCTTGTACCCTTGCAGACTTCTGAATAAAGTTGAGATTATATTCTAATTGCTTGAAAATATCTTCTAACTCTTTTTCTTTGAGTTGTGCCATGACACTAAGACTTTCCCAGTATCTTTTTTCGATAGAGTCTTTGCTCAGCCGATAAGAGATAAAGCTAATCGCCACTACGGATATAAACACTACGCTAATCAATAGCATAGTGATTTTTGTACCTATTTTTATTTCGTTGAACATCGCAGATAGATAGGGGGACTCAAAAAAGTGAATCTTATAATTTTACACATTTCCTCTCACACAAACAATAATAACCATTTGCAAATTTTTTTCCAAACTTAGCCAAAAATAATATTTTATACGGCATTTATACTGGTATTAAAGTAATTTATATCTTTGTTTTAGGCAGAAGCCAACGGCACAGTAAATCTGAACTTGCTACCTTTGTGGGGTTCACTTTCTACCCAAATTTCTCCGCCATTACTTTCTACCATTTCTTTGCAGAGTTTTAGCCCTAAACCACTACCTTTTTCGCCTTGTGTGCCTCTTGTGGTAAGGCTGCTGGTGGATAAGAACAGCTTTTTTTGTGTTTCCTGCGACATTCCTACGCCATTGTCTATGATACTTACTATCAGGAAGCCCTTGATAAGACTTACAAAAACAGTAATTTCTCCGCCCTGATTCGTAAATTTAATGGCATTGTTGATTAAATTCCGAAGTACCAATAGAATTTGCTGCTCGTCTGCTCGCACCCAAATAGCCTCATTGACATTGCTTTGTAAGTTGATTCGTTTGTTTTTGGCTGCTTCGGTGAATAGGGATAAATTTTTCTCAATTAAGTAGGTAATATTAAAAATAGTTGGGTTGCTTTGTATGCCGTTCATTTGAGAGTACGACCATTGCAACAAGTTTTCCAACGTATCATAAATACTTTCTACGTTTTTTTGCAAAGAGGGCAGAAGATTTAGCAATTCTTCTACCGTTACTACGCCATCTGTGGCTAAACCCAACAAACTTTTTAGGCTTGCCAAAGGGCTACGTAAGTCATGTCCAATAATAGAAAACAGTTTGTCTTTGGTCGAGTTGGCGTCTTCTAACTGTTGGTTTTTATGTTCAATAATTTCTCTTTTTTGGTTTAATAAATTATTGAGCCTTTGTTTCACTCTATTATTTTTATAGACTAACAATAAAATAATTACAAGAGCAAGAATTGTCCCTGCCAAAGAGTACATCACTTGGCGTTGCTGTTCGTCTGCTAATTGGTATTGCAGTTCTTTTTTTTGTTGTTCTATCTTAATCCGCCCTTCTTCATAAGCAAACTCTTTGGCTAAAACCATTCGTTGGTTTTTTGCTCCCTGAATACTGTCTTTCAAATGCACAAATTTTTCATATTCAGTTAAGGCTTCTTGGTAATTCCCCAGTGCTTTAGTGGCTAAATAGTATTGTTCGCAAGCCCCGACATAGTATTCTACCGCCCCTAATTTTTTAGTTATTTTCTTAGCTTCTAAGGCATATTCATACGCCATTTCATATTCTTGATTGGCATTATAGCACGCAGCCGATACGGTTTGTAGGTGGGCTAATCTTTCGGCAGATTGGTGCGTATAGGCTATTTTCATTCCTTCTTCGGCATACCAAATGGCACTATCTTTATGGTTCATCTTCAGGTGCAGCCAACTCATAGAGGCATACGCAAAAGTCATTAAGAAAGAACTATTGATAGATTTTACCAATGCCAACCCCTTCCACTGCATTACAAGGGCATCTTGTAGCTTACCACTTTGTTCGTAAATCTCACCAATTTTGTTATAGACAGTTGCCAAACCTTGTTTGTCATTAATTTCCTGAAAAATAATTTGGCTACGCCTATAATAAAACAAGGCTTTATCATAAAAGCCCAAATTATGGTAAATATAACCTATGCTATAATACGTATTAGCATAAATGGGCAGACGAGTTTGCTTGGTTTCGTTGTAAAGCTGAATGGCTTTGAAATAGTAGCTAAGGGCATCATCATATAAGGCTTGTTGTCTATAAATACTTGCAATACTATTACAACTATAAGCCTGCCCCAACTTATCATTTGCTTGAATGGCTATCTTCATGGCTTGCCTGAACAGACGCAAAGATGTAGAGTAATTGCCTTTCGCATTTTGATAATACACCCCTTCTACTCTTTTAGCACGTCCCTGTCCTTTTAAATAGTTGATAGTTACGGCTTTTTCGTAAGCTGCCTTTGCCAAGTATAAACAAGAGTCGGGCTGTAAGTTACGAAGTCGGCTGGCTAAATCTGCCATTGCCAAAATACGGGTAGTGTCTGCCGTTGTGGCTTGCTTGATGAGTGTACGCAAAGAGTCTTCTGCCTGTGCCAAGACACAAAATTGCCCCAAGCAACTAATAAGCAACAAGAATAGTGTACGTAACTTCATTAAGTAGTTAAATAAAACAAGATAATACAATTTTAACAAAAAAGATGACACTTTTCATAAAATGTCATCTTTTTAAAGTATTTAGTTACAATAATCTATTTAGGTATTTGCCAATTCTGCAATTACGGTTTCGCCACCTGTGGTTTTTTGGTCTAATTGTACCGTAACTTTAGCATCTAAAGGCAAGAAAATATCTATTCTTGAACCAAATTTGATGAAACCAAACTCTTTGCCTTGTTCTACGACCTGTCTTTCTTCTACATACCAACAGATGCGGCGTGCCAAAGCTCCTGCAATTTGTCTGAACAATACTTCTGTGCCGTTTTTGTGCTGAATCACAATCGTAGTTCTTTCATTTTCTGTGCTTGATTTTGGATGCCAAGCCACCAGATAAAGTCCCGGGTGGTATTTCACATATTTCACTAAACCACTAATCGGGTTACGGTTTACGTGAACATTGAAAGGCGACATGAAAATAGAAATTTGTTTTCTTTTACCCTTAAAATATTCTGGTTCTTCTACTTCTTCTATTACTACCACTTTGCCATCGGCAGGGGCAATAACACTTTTTGGGTTAATTGGTGTATTAACCGTAGGGTTGCGGAAAAATTGTAAGATGATGAGAAAGAGAATTACACTTACGACCAATACGATTTTTTGTAGTATTGTTTGGTCAAATTGCCACCACATCAGACCATTAATAATTCCTAAAAATGTGATAGTGAGTAGCAAGGTGGCTGTTCCTTCGCGGTGTATCGTCATGATGAAAAATATGTTTAAGTGATTACTTCGGGAATACCAATAAAGATTTGAATGATTAGTAGAGCTGAATAATTTGTTACTCTGACGTACAAAGATGTAAAATTAAGAATAAAACACAAAAACGAAAGTATTGAAACTTTTGCGAAAATGTAGAGAGTTCTCTATCTTGCCTACTATGATACATCAAGTTAGTAATCCGATAGTAGAAGTTCACGACCTTACGGTAAGCTATAACCGCAAACCTGTCTTGTGGGGGGTGGATTTGACACTGCCCAAAGGGGCATTGATTGGAGTCATGGGACCCAACGGTGCGGGAAAATCGACACTCATCAAAACTATTATGGGGCTATTGCCTAACCAAAGTGGCTTTGTGAAACTATTTGGTAAATCATTGGACGAGGTGCGGGAATTGGTAAGTTATGTGCCACAAAGAGAAAGTGTAGATTGGGATTTTCCAATTTCTGTGATAGAAGTAGTGCTGATGGGGCGGTACGGCAAGTTAGGCTTGTTCAAAAGACCTCGTAATTCGGACAGAGAAATTGCGTTGGAATGTCTGCGAAAAGTAGGCATGGAGGCTTTTCAGCACCGCCAAATATCGCAACTTTCAGGCGGACAACAACAAAGGGTTTTTTTGGCAAGGGCTTTGGCTCAAAAAGCCGAACTTTATTTCATGGACGAGCCGTTTACAGGCGTAGATGCTGCCACTGAAAATGCCGTTGTGGAGCTACTCAAAGAAATGAAACAACAAGGTAAAACGGTAGTGGTCGTACACCATGACTTGCAGTCTGCCAAAGAATATTTTGATTGGATTGTGTTGCTAAATATGCGGTTGGTGGCAAGTGGAAAAACTGAAGACGTTTTTACTGCCGAAATTTTACACGAAACTTATGGCGGAAAACTAACAGTACTCACCGAATTGGCTGCCTTGCTTCGCAAAGGTGAATATCCGAGTAGGGAAAAATAAAAACCTCAGCCCCAACCCTTCCAAATCAGTTGCCTCTCCATTTGGAGAGGGGCTTTTTGTCTTAGTATATTCGCCTTTAGGCGAATGTACTTTAATTTTGTATTGATTAGAGTTTATGAATAATTTTTTGCTATAGCCCCACCCAACCCTCCCCACAGGGAGGGCTAAAAAGGAGTTATTCATAAATTCTATTGCTTAATACAAAAAAACTATCTCCACTTAGCAGATAAGTTTTCTTTTGACCTTAAAAGGTCAAAAATAATAGAAAAAGCCCCCTCTCCAAATGGAGAGGGGGTTGGGGGTGAGGTTACTGTTTCACAATCCGTTTGTAAGCAAATCCTTTTTCGGTTTGTACTTTTAACAAATACGCCCCCGAAGGCAACTGTGTAGCTGCTAATTGGTATGTCCACAAACTACTTGTTTTGTCTTGTTGTGTACTTATGACAGTCCTGCCCAAGGCATCAACTACAGACAATGTAATTTCGCCTATGTAGTCGTTTTCTATTTTGAGTTGGAAATCTTCTGAACTTGGGTTCGGGAATATGGCTAAAGACTGTTTCAATAATTCATCTTCTATGGCAGTTACTCTACCAAATTGGTAGATTTGCGAAGTAGCCGAACAGCCTTCTGCCGTAATCAATGTAACTCTGTAATCTCCTGCTTGGGTAGGCGTAAATTCTTTGGTAGTAGCCCCCAATACAGGTCTGTCGTACAACAACCATTGAAATCTATTTTGGGCATTGTTATTGTCCAAAACTACCAATTTGCCGTTTACTTCCCGAATAATTGGTCTTACGAATAGTGTAACTATTAATTCTTGTGAATTAATACCATTGCGAACAATAGTTTGCACTCTTACCGTATCCACATCTTGTTTAGCAGTAAGGGCAAAGGCTTCTTTGGTTTCTGTTACTACGGTTGTGCCATTGAACCACGTCCATTTTGTATCTCGTCTGTTCTCTCCCAAAGCTACTAAGTTGATTTGTCCATCACCAATACAATAGTCTAATGGTCTGTTGATTTGTGGAGTAATAGGCACTACTTTTACATTGAAAACATAACGAATAATCAAATTCGGAACAGTGCTGTTCGTTACATCACAAGCATAAATATTGGTGTCTTGTGGACGCATATTGTCTTTGGTGTAGGTAACTGTATTTGCCACTCTATTAAAGCCCGCAAACCATTGGTACAAGTTACTTCTACCTCCTGCTTTAGTTTCCAATAACATATTTGCCCCTGTAGCCAACACCAAATTTGTTGTATCTCTTGGTTTTTGTGGGTTATACGAAAAACTTGCTACTCGTATCAATGATTCAAGACTTTCAAAGCCCAAACGGTTATTTCTTACGTCCAACGTACCTAAAGCACGCAAATTGTTGAGTTCTGGAATCAACGTAAAGTTATTTTCTGCCAAATACAATTCTTGCAAATTCACCAAGTTGTTGAGTTCTTGCGGAAGCCCGTTGTCAAATTGGTTATTGTTCAAAAATAGCGTAATCAGTTGTGTCAATTTACCCAACTCCGTAGGTACTTTACCTGTCAAACGGTTATTGTCTAAGGCTAAATTTCTCAAATTAGCCAAATTGCCCAATTCTTTTGGAATATCACCTTCTAAGCCGTTACCACGTAAGTTCAAGTCTTCTAATTCTTGCAAATTGCCGATGGCAGCAGGAATAGTTTTAGTCAAATCTGGATTGGCACGAATGTTTAACTCTTTTAGTCTTGCCAACGTACCAATAGAATTAGGCAAAAATCCTTTCAATTTGTTATTACTCAATAATAAACGAGTAACTCTACCAATACTTTTGTCTATGACCACACCAAACCACGTTTCAATAGGTTGTGTCAAGTCCCATTTTTTGTCCCAACCTGCCCCGTTGGTGCTGTTGTATAAATCTACCAACGCCAAAGAGTCTGTAGCCAATAAGTTAGGCGGATTTACAACCACGACCAAATCTCTACGTAATAACGTCAAATTAGGCACTAAACTATTCGTTACTTTACAACTGTACGTACCTGAATCGGCATAAGTCAAAGATTGGATTCTGTATTCATTGGTGGTCAATACTTGTGTTATATCTCGTCCACTCTTTGTCCATTGGTAACGGTTGCTTGTACCTGTGGCAGTGGTAGAGAGAGTAAGCGAAGTACCAAAGACCTCTTGTAATACTCTGCGTGTATTAATTGGCGACTGTGGCGAATACGTAAATTTGGCTTGTAGTGCAGCAATAAAACTTCTATTAGGCTCTAAAGATGCAAACTCCAATTGGTTATTCTGCACCGCCAAAGTTTTTAGTCTTTGCAAAGCAGACAAATCAGGCAGTTCTACTAATTGGTTATCATTCAAAGCTAAGTATTCTAAACGACTAAGATTTTGCAAATTCGTAGGAACTGCATTGCTTAATTTATTTTCACTTAAATCTAAATAATTCAGTTGTGCCAAAGCTCCAATAGTTTGCGGAATACGTCCTGTCAAAGTATTGCCCGAAAGGTCGAGGCGTTGCAAACTCACCAACTCATTAATACGAGCAGGAATACTGTCTTTAATTTTATTTTTCCGCAAATTCAACTCTGTCATGCGTGTCAATAGTCGAATAGAATCTGGAATAGTTCCCTCTAATTTATTGTCATTCAACCGCACAAGTACAACTCTGTCTATGTCTAACGTGATGCCGTACCAAGTACGTACTGGACTAAATAAATTCCACTTGTTTTCCCAATCTGCCCCATTAGTGCTTCTATACAAAGCTACTAATGCCAAAGAATCTGTACGGTTTACTCTTGGGTTGCCCACATTCACAAAAATAGGGTTGCGGACAATGGTCAGCCCTTGTACCAAAGGACTCGTAACATCACAAGTGTAAATACCTGCGTCATCTGTTACAAGGCTGTTGATAGTGAAAACGGTATCTTGTGGCAAGGCATTGGCACGCAAACCGATATTGCCTTTTTTCCACAAGTACCTATTTTGAGAACCTTTGGCAAAAGCACGCATAATCAAACGACTACCCAATGTTGTATTAATACGTATTGTATCATTAATATTGGCTTGTGGCGAATAGTTGCGTGCCTTGAAACCCGACAAAACGATATTTGGTTCTATGTCCTCAAAAGTCAAACGGTTGTTAAAAACGTCTAAGGTTTTAAGGTTACTCAAACTCGATAAATTGGGCAGGTCTTCTATTTGGTTATCATTTACCACTAATTCTGTAAGGTCTGATAAGGTGGCAAAAGATGTAGGCACAGTACCTGTCAATTTATTGAAACTCAAATTCATAGAACGAATAGACAACAAAGACTTCCATGCAGGAATAGCCCCTGTAAACCCATTATTGCTTACATCTAAGTTAATCAAATTGCTTAAGCTGTCTAAACTCAATGGTAACTGTCCCGAAAGTTGGTTTTTAGATAAATTAAGGTCTGTTAAGCCTGACAAATTGAATAGGTTATTGATAGTACCTGTAAATTGGTTGTTAGACAAATTCAATTCTTTGATACTTTCTGCCAAATCTGCGGGCAACGTACCCGCCAAATTGTTTTGGCTAAGGTCTAAGTATTCTAAGAAAGGTTGATTAAATATGGTGCTTGTCCCACTTAACAAAGAGCCTGTCAGGTTATTTTTAGACAAATTGATAGACTTGATGTTAAACATACTCGTCAGGTCATCTGGAATGTTCCCATCAAAACGGTTGGTACTTAGGTTGAGGGTCGTAAGGTTGTTCATTAAGCCAAAACCAAGAGGTATATTTCCGTCTAAAAGATTACTGCTAAAATTGATGTCTGTTAAATTGGTGAGTTTTACTAATTCGTTCATGTCTATCATTTCATCAAATAAGTTAGAACTCAAATTGAGAGTTACTAAGTTTTTGATGCCAGAAAGTGCATCGGGTATTTGCCCCGAAAAGACATTGTTAGACAAATTAAGATGTGTTAATTTAGACAAACCTATAGTAGTGGGTACTGTACCACTGAAGGCATTGTTGCTAAGGTCTAAAGTCTGTAACCTTGACATACGGTCATCATTCAGGACGGCATCGTGAAAAAATCTTGCAGGTAAAGTACCTATGATATTGTTAGAGGCAAGGTTTAAGGAAATTACTCGGCGAGGACTTTCAAAGTTAAGTCCTACGCCTGCCCACTGGCTAATAGGCGTAGTGGCAGGTTGCCAACCTAATACAACATCTATATTGGTATTATCATACAAGGCAATCAACGCTAAACTATCGGCTTCGGCTACTTTCAAGACTTTGCTTACTGTACCACAAGTGAGTTCTGCAATGAAACCGTTACGTTCTACACTTGCATCAGACACAAACTCAAAAGTAAGAGCTGCATCGGGGTTATTAGATTGTATCGTACCTGTAGGAATATTGCCATTATGGTATTCGTCAATCAATGGGGCAGAAGTATCCACACCATCATATACTCTGATGTAGTCATAGCTTGCTTCTACATCAAATTTAGTAAAAGTTACGCCTATTTGTGTGTTTTGAGGCATTGCACTCGACGACCTATAAGTCCGCACTACGTTTTGGTTATTGCTATAAGTTACGCCTACTTCGGGGATTTTGAAAATTGTAGGCTGCGGACTACCACAATCTACCCTGAAATCTTTGTCCACACAACGCAACTCAAAACCAATGCTACCATTATTAGCCGTAGCATTGCTACGTACCGTAATCGTAATTTGTGAACTCAAAGCTACCAAAGGTTTTAATTTGCGGACATTGTTCAAGTAGTTTTGCCAATCTGCTAAAGTTCCACCTCTTTGAATATAAAATTCATCTAATAAATTATTTACAGTCGTATTAAAACCGTTGTAAATTCTTACGGTGTCTATTTGTGTAGGGCTATTGTCTGTAAGGTCTAAATCAAAACTTGGTTTCAATGTAACTTCAATAACTTTTGTGGCATCACTGCTTTGAAAACCCATTAGCCTCACCGCATTGTTGCCATACGCACCTGTAGTACAAGTGGTAGGCAAACAAACATCAGTAGCACTACCACAGGTTACTACTTGTTCGTTGTCCTCAATGGTCAGTGTAGTCGTAGTAGTGGTACTCAAAAAGTAGTCGGCAGGGGCTGCGGTGCTTGGCTGCAAAGTAATGGTAATGGTTTCATTAGGATTAATCACAATATCATCTACAGGTTCTATTTCTATTTCTGCCGTTGTGCTACCTGCGGCTATGGTGGCTTGTGTAGTGTTGGGTGTTCCCACAATATTTGCCCCTGCAATGATTCTAAAATGGCTTGCTGTAGCCGTTCCTGTCAAATTGTAGTTTACTACTGTATTAGCTGTAGAGGCTACACTTAACGCCAATACAAATTTGGCTCTTTGTTGGTTGTTTTCTGTGGGTGTGCCTGTAGCTGTTACAGACAAACGGGGGTCGTCATTAGCAATGACAATGGTAGCCCTATCGTCTGGTGCAGCCTCTATCATGTAGGTTCTTGGTGTAGTATGTAGCAACTGCAAAACAATATCTCTATCTAAATTGATAACGGCATCGTCTATAGGTGTAATTTGGAAAGTAGCCGAAGTTTGCCCCGCAGGAATGGTTAAAGTAGCTGCGGTAGTTGTGAAAGATGTTGCCCCTGTTACGTTGTAATTTGTACCAAAAACAGCCGAGCCTGCCACCGAAAAATTCACGACAACGGGGCTTGTAGTAGCCGTTTGGCGAGTAATGGTAACTGTAACAGGTGTAAGAGCATCTTCGGTGGTATTGCCTGAAACAGCTATTTTATACAAATTTACATCATCATCTATGGTTAAAGTAGCATTATCCGCCCCATTATCTACAGGATAAGAAGCAGGTGCAGTAGGCACAATCGTTACCAAAATAGTTCTGGGTGTATTTACCACAAAATCATTGATAGGCTGCACCGTTATAGTAACAGAAGTTGCATTAGCAGGAATTGTAACTGTACCTGTAGTAGCCGTAAAAGTTGTAGCCCCTGTAACGGTGTAGTGTGTAGGGTGCGTAGCCGTACCTCCCACCGTAAAATTGACTACCAAAGGCAAAGGAGTAGCCGTAGTTCGGCTAATAGTAAAAGTACCTGTAGCCCCAGCCTCTGTGGGTGTGCCTGCCGAAGCAATACTTACCAAATTATTGTCATCTATGATGGTAATAGTAGAAGTCGCACTTGCCGAATTGATGGTATAAGATTGTGGTGTGCTTGGTAGTAAAGTTACTACAACAGTTTTATTACCTGCGGCTACATAGTCGTTAATAGGTGTTACTGTAATTACTTGGCTATTTTGTCCAGCAGGTATGCTTACATCGAGTGTTGTTCCAGTAACTGTACCACCTGCAAGGGTGTAATTTGTACCAAAAACTGCCGAACCAGCCAAAGACAATTTGACTAATAAGGCACTTGTATTGCTGCCATTGGTTCGATTGACCGTAAAAGTGGTGCTTTGTACAAGCCCTGTGGCGGGGTTGTTTTCAAAGGCTGTAGCTGTGGCAGGGGTTACTGTAATTCTGTTATTGTCATCTTGAATCGTCATATCTGCCCGATTGTTGGGTGCAGCAGCTATGATATACAAACCTGTAGATAGTTGTAAGGTAATTACCCGATTGGAAGTGATTGCAAAGTCATTAATAGGTGTAATGGTTATATCTACACTTGCTTGCCCCGCGGGAATCGTAACTGTACCACTTGTAGCCGTATAAGTATTAGCCCCTACTTGCGTGTAATGTGTACCAAAAACGGCATCGCCAGCCACCGTAAAGTTTACGGTAAGTGGCGAAACCCCTGCATTACTACGGGTAACTCTAAAAATACTTGTGCCACCAGATTTTGTGGGGTCTGCCCCTATTCTCTGAATGTTTACTGTATTGTTATCATCTATAATGGTCATTGTAGCTGTTTGCACTCCGCCATTTAGATTGTAGTTATTCAAAGTTGGGTTAGAAATATTCAACCGAATAGTACGGTTGGGGTTTGCCACAAAATCATTGATAGGCGTAATGACTAAAGTAGCCGAAGTAGCTCCAGCAGGAATGGTAATGCTGCCATTGGTGGCGGTGTACGTAAAAGTAGCCGTAGAGGAAGCCGTATAATGTGTAGTTAAGACTGCCGTAGAACTTACATCTACCGAAAAATTGATAGTAACAGGGCTTGCTGTAGCTACATTCCTTGTAAATACAAAATGCCCTTGTGTACCTCCTGCCTCTGTAGCTTGTGGGCTTGCAGGCACTTGTAGCGTAACTACATTAGGGTCATCATTGATAGTTAGCGAAGCCGTATTATTGGTAGCTGCAATCGTAATAGTAGGCGAAGTAGAGAGTGATAAGGTAGCTGTAGTAGGGCTATTCACCACAAAGTCATTGATGGGCGTAAGCGTAATAGTAGCCGAAGAACTACCACTCAAAATAGTGATTTGCCCTGTAGTAGCTGTTGGGAAATTAAGATTATTTGCTCCAGCAGCAGACAAATTGTAGTGTGTTCCTCTGGTGGCTGTTCCCGAAAGACTAAAATTAACTATTTGATTACCTGCCGTACTTCCAGCTCTACTGATGACATACGTACCTGTAATAGGGTTAAATGCTTCCGCAGGTGTACCTGTGCTTGTGATAGTAAGTTGTCTTGGGGAGTCGTCTAATTGAATATCGGCAGGAGTGTTGTTTACAGGAAAGGCAATCGTACCAAAAGCCGACACGGTGGTAGCCCCTGTAATATTGACACGCAAAATACGAGAACCATTGGCAATATAGTCATCTAATCCTCTCAAACGTATCGTAAAAGAACTTGAAGTACCACCACCAGCTACTACGATTGTGCCTGTGGCAGTAACAGAGTTAAAGGTAGGTGCTGCCCCAGTCATAGGCAATACCGCATTAACCGTATTAGTCATTTGATAGTTTACATTCGGAATACCGCCTGTACCTGTTGCTAATACAATAGAATAATTTACAGTTACGGCTTGCCCCCAAGCACCTGTGCGAGTAAACGTAATATCACTTGATGTTCCTCCCTCAAAAATGGGCGAAGTTGCCGAAACCCCCACAATAAATGAACTTGCATCTGAAATAATTAATTCATCGCTGTTTGTGGGTGGTGCCGAGATAGTGTAGTTGGGTGTAGCAGCAGCAACGACCCGAATCACAATATTACGGTTAGCATTCGTAGCAAAGTCATTAATCGTATTGATATTGAGTACCGCAGTGGTTTGTCCATTAGGAATCGTAATAGAGCCAGTGCCTGTAGCCGTAGCAGCAGGCACGTTATAAGTCAAAGGGGCAGTAGAACTTACTGTATAATTGGTTGTAGCTAAAGCAGGATTTGCTCCCGCAGGATTATTGACTTCAAAGAAAATTTGTAAAGCTCCCGAAGTGCCTGTGCCTCTTGTAAAGGTAAACGTACCTGCACTGCCCTCCGCCACTGTTCCCGAAGAATTGACCGTAATTGCAAAAGGGTCATCATTGATAGTCAAAGATTTTGCTCCATCTGTAGCCGAAATATTGTAAGTAGGTGGAGCAGGTGCAGGTACAGGAATTACCGTAGCTGTAAGAGTACGCGGAGCATTCACAGTAAAATCATTGTTGGGGCGTATCGTTACATTGACAGTCGTACTGCCTGCACCAATGGTAGTTTTGTAAGTAGAACCACTTACTAAAGTTGCGCCACCTAAAATAGTAAAAGTAGGTGCAGGAATATCTGTACTTGTTAAAGTAAAATAAACATCTAAATTACGAGTGAGAGGGGCAGCGAGGAAAAAACTGAATATACCTGTAGCATCAGCCTCACTTGGCGTACCCGATGAATTTACCCCGACTACAGGAGCTACCCCATCTGCAATATTTAATAAAGCCGTATTATTGGGCGAAGTGGCTACGGTGTAAGATTTTGGCGAAGTATCTTTTAAGGTTAGTTGTACTTGACGAGGTGGGTTTAACAAGAAGTCATTGATAGGTGTAACCGTAATGCTACCTGTAGCCTCCCCATTCAATAAAACTATTGTACCTGTAGTCGTGTTATAGGCAATCGGCGAAGTGCTACTGACGTTGTAATGTGTGGCGTGAGCAGCCGTACCCGCCACATCAAAACTAATGGTAGCTACGCCTGTATTGGGGTTTGCTCTTGTGAATACAAACTGTCCTGTAGCACCGTCCTCTGTCGGAGAACCTGTAGCCGTAATACTTACGGAGTTATCATCATCTAAAATATCAACATTGGCGATATTGCTTGCTCCTGCCTGATAATCTGGCGGGTTAGACACAATCGTAAGGGTAACTGTACGAGTAGCATTGGCTATATAATCATTGATAGGGTCTAAGGTGATAGTTGCCGTAGTTACTCCTGCGTCAATCGTAAAGGTATTCGCAACAGTGTTTATATTGCTAATATTACTTCCAGTCAAATTTAATAAATTAAAATTTGTACCAACAACAGCTCCTCCTGTTGCCGTTAGATTGAAACTAACTACTAAGGGTGTAGCAGAAGCAGCATCTAAAGTGAGGTTAATCGTACTTTGTACTTTGGGTGTACCTTCCTTAGCATCTGCAATAGGGGTAGTTATATTTACTTGTATAGGAGGAGCTGCAAAAACTGTATAGTGCAATAGCAGCAACAACCCCATAAAAAATCTATAAGTCCAAGAAAATAATAGTCGTATTTTCATAAGTAGTTATATGTTTACATATTATCAAACTTACGAAATTTATTAGAGAAAAATAACAATCAATGGCTTTTAAATTACGTCTTTCCAACTTCTAAACACACAAGTACGTTGTAGCTTTGCAGTAAAAGCAAAGAAATTGAAAAATTTAGTCTTAAATTTGCACTTTATTTGTGAAAAGTAGCTATTCGCTGGTCAAAAGCCTCTTCATAGCTACTTTTAGTTACCCTTGTTTGTTTTAGTATAAAAATTATGAAAAAAAATATTTCATTTTGGGTAGGATTGTGGCTGTTGTGCTACGCTTGGCAAGGAGTTGCCCAAACTAATCAGGCTTGTTTTACTACAGATGTGCGTCAGGGTTGTGTACCTCTAACGGTGAATGTAACGAACTGTTCGGCTATTACCACAGACCCTCGCCTTATGCTCTATGATTTTGGCGAAGGCAAAGCTGCACAGAACGGCACAAATTATACTTATACGAAAGCTGGTAAATATTTCATTACGCAGTTTATCAATGTAGGAGATGGGGCAAAAACAGACGGTAAATACATGATTGAGGTTTTTGAGCCTGAAACTCCGCAATTTACCGTAGAGGCTTGTGGCAACTATGCCGTAAACATCAAAATTACGTCTAATGGAATGCCCCGCTATATCATAGACTACGGCACAGGGCGTAGAGATACCGTAGTAGGCTTGTCCAGTACGTCTTTTGCTTATGCAGACGAGCAACCCAAGACCATTACAGTAAGTAGTTTTGCAGGTGGTACGGCTATTTGTGGCACAGCCTCAAAAACATTTGCACCTTTACGCAGACTACCTTCGGCAGACTTCCAACGGATTAGAGTGATTGACGACACACAAGTAGAACTGTCTTTTCAACAAAATTCGCCTTTGGGCTATAAAGTTTCAGAGCTAACCACTTCCGACAATGCTACCAAATCTATTGCCTTGAGTAGTTCTACACAAACTACTTTGGTGCTATCTAACAGAAACATAGCCTTTGAAACGTATGTTTATAGGCTGAACCCTCTGAACTGTCAAGGACAAGAAGAACAAAGTACCTTAAGTTTAGGTACGTTGCGTTTAAGAGTTACGGCTGCCCCCCAACAAAATATATTGGCTTGGAACACACTTTTGTTCTTTGGGTTTGAGAAGTACGAAATTTATCGGGACAATCAGCTCATTGGCACTATCACGAATCCCAACCAAACTACTTTCACAGATACTCAAGTGCGTTGTAATCAACCTTACACCTACAGAATAGAATATGTAATGAATGGTGGTAAAACAAGGTCTATTTCTGCCAATAAACTTATTACAACAAGTTCTTTCTCTGCACCAACGACCATTAGTAGCTTCAATGTAAGCATAGAAAGAGGTTTTGTTACTATCAATGCCGTTTTGCCCAATAATACAGTAGTAAGAGATTTTTTGGTGGAAAAAAATGGTGTAGAAAGAAAAGTACCTTTTAAAATGCCTTACATAGACAATTCAATCAATCCTACCAAAGAATCGGCTTGTTACAGAGTGGCGTACATAGACGAGTGTGGCAATATGTCTGAATGGAGTGGGCAAAAATGTAATACGGTTTTGTCTGTAAAAGACTCCTTGAATACCGTCTATTTTTCATGGACTGGTGGCAATACTACTAATTCTGTGATAGAAATTGTAGATAATCAGGGCAAGGTAATTAATACACTTCCCCTTACGCCTACACTGAATACAGATTTGTTGCAACAACAAGTAAACCGTTTCAGGATAAGAAGTAATGTCGAGGGGCAAACGGTGTATTCTAATACAGTAATGATTGCCTTAGCTGCTAACTTTACATTGCCTAATGCTTTTTCTCCAAATAAAGATGGCTTAAATGATATTTTCTTGCCCACAGGTAAATTTATTCAAAGTTACAGATTAGTGATTTTGGGGCAATGGGGAGATATTTTATTTGAAACCACAGACCTTCAAAAAGGTTGGGACGGCACAGGGCTAAACGGTGGCGAAGCCCCTTCTGGCACGTATGCCTACCAAATAGAGTATGTGGAAGAAGCAGGAGGAGTAAATAAACTCAATGGTGTAGTTACTGTGATTAGGTAAAGTAAGTTGTGTAGTGCTTGCTGGAGTGTGAGCTTCAGCAGACACTACGCAACTTATGTTAATCACAAAACAGAAAATTTACCCCAAATTCTGTAAAAACAGCATTGTATCCACCCCATCTGCATAATCCGTAAGTTGTGGGGCTTGTGCTTGCCCAAAACCAACAGTTCGGAGTTGGGGCAAAGACTTTGCCACAATACACTGTATTTGTTCTTCTTGTGCTTGTAATTGTGTTGTCAATGTTGCAAGGTCTTGGTACTCTTCGGTATATAGCACCGAAATAGGCGAAGCTATGCGAGTGTCTGGCGTTGCCAACAAGTAACCTGTGTCTAAATGTGGCACACGATTGACCAAATAAATAGATTTGTTGTAATCATAATTGTTTTGGTAACGGTGGTTGTCTATGACTTTTGACCACGCAGTCATAGCATCAAACAAAGGTGTGAAACTATAGCCTTCTGGTACATACACCTTAGACACATTTCGGCAACCTAAGCCATAATATTGCAGAATATCACTGCCCAAAGCAGCCATTTCTTCTACAGTTTCTTTGCCTGTAAGCACCGCCACCGAATTTCTGTTTTTGCGAATAAAGTGCGGATATTTACCAAAATAATACTCAAAATAACGAGATGTATTATTGCTACCTGTGGCAATGATAGCCTCAAAACCTTTGAGTTGCTGCACAATTTGTATTTTTTCGGCAAATTGCGGAGCTATATTAATCAATGCTTCTATCAATTTTTTGAGCAAAAAGCTGTCTTGCGAACTCAATTTTGCTTGTATCGTATGCCCCGCCATCAGTACCGCCAAAAAATCGTGAAAGCCTACTAAGGGAATATTGCCTGCCATGACCACCCCCACAATTTTTGATTGTAAGTTGTCGAGTTGGTACTTGTCTGTCCATGCCGTAAGAGCCTCACTGTCAAGGTAGTTTATCACACCGTTGAGGGCTAATTGTATATTTTCGGGAGTAAACCAAGTATTTTCGGCTCTTGTTCTCACGTACCATTCTTCCAAAGTGTCTGCCGACAAATGGCGGAGGTATTGCCCTAAAGCAATGAAAGCCTCTTTCCGTTGGGATAAATTCATCAATTTTCTATATTTTAATGAACAATGCTTTTTAACTTTGCGTTTTGTTAAAAATTTGAAAAACTATTGTGTAGTAAAGCCTTTGGGCAATATGCTATCCAACAGAGTTTTTGATATTTGTAACATAGACTTTAGTCTGTGATTTTAATATACTGAAAATCAATTCATTAACTCACAAACTAACTCTTGTATTACAATAGCTAAATAGTAGCTACTATAAAGATTTCAAATTTACGAATAAATACTTGTTTCATTTTAATTTTGTTTGACTATGGCTATAATGATAACCGAAGAGTGTATTAACTGCGGAGCTTGCGAACCTGAATGCCCCAATACGGCAATTTATGAAGGGGGCGTAGAGTGGAAGTGGGCAGACGGTACGGCTCTTACGAGTGTAGAAATAGAAGGTATGGGCGTAATAGACGGACAGGCTACACAAAAACCTGTGTCTGATGAATTTTACTATATCGTGTCCGATAAATGTACGGAGTGTGTGGGCTTCCACGAAGAACCACAATGTGCGGCGGTTTGTCCTGTAGATTGCTGCGTGCCAGACCCCGATTTTGTGGAAAAAGAAGAAGAACTATTGGCGAAAAAAGCATGGTTACACGCCGAATAATCATAAAATAACCCCTGTAGAACGGACTTTAGTCGGGGATGCCTAGTCCGTTTAAGGCACTATTTGAACGGAATTTAGTCCGTTCTACAGATTAAAGACAGATAAAAATTACTGTAAATGTTTTTTTAGCTGTTAGAACATTTTATCTTTGTTTGTAAATAACGTATCAAAAAAATGAAAGAATATTTGCCTTCAGATTATTTGCCTTTAGTGGTACAGTTAGGCATTGCAGTAGCCTTTGTGGTGTTTACCATGTTAGCTACGCACTTGTTGGGACCGAAAAGAAACAGCAAAATCAAAGATGCAGCGTGGGAGTGTGGTATCGAGGCACAAGGGGACGCAAGGGCTCCTATCTCTATCAAATACTTCTTGGTAGCTATCTTGTTCGTATTGTTTGACATCGAGATTATTTTCATGTACCCTTGGGCAGTGAATTTCAGAGAATTAGGCTTGACAGGGTTTATAGAAATGATTTTGTTCATGGCTCTATTATTATCTGGTTTCTACTATGTGATTAAGAAAGGCGTGTTGAAATGGGAGTAATTTAATTGTGCGTAAACATAGAGTATTTACCACCTATAATTTGAAAAATCATCATGAGTAATACGATAAAAATGGTAGATGCCCCTACGGGTTATGAAGGACAAGGTTTCTTCGCTACCTCTTTAGATAAAGTAATAGGTTTGGCAAGAGCTAATTCTCTTTGGCCTTTGCCTTTTGCCACTTCTTGCTGTGGTATTGAGTTCATGGCAACAATGGCTTCTACCTACGACTTTGCACGTTTCGGTTCTGAAAGACCAAGTTTCTCACCTCGCCAAGCTGATTTGTTAATGGTGATGGGAACTATTGCCAAAAAAATGGGACCTATTGTAAAACAAGTGTACGAACAAATGGCTGAACCTCGTTGGGTAATGGCTGTGGGTGCGTGTGCGTCAAGTGGTGGTATTTTTGACACTTACAGCGTATTGCAAGGCATAGATAGAGTAGTGCCTGTAGATGTGTATGTACCGGGCTGCCCACCAAGACCAGAACAGATTATTGAGGGATTGATGAAAGTACAAGAATTAGCGAAAAACGAATCGTTAAGACGCAGAAATTCAGAAGAGTATCAAGCCTTGTTAGCTTCATACAATATTAAATAAACGGTATTTGTAACAAGAGTTAATAAAGATGACATCTTTCGAAAAGATGTCATCTTTATTAACTCTTGTTACAAATGTCCAAAAAACAATTACCAAAACCCTTCTCCAAACGGAGAGGGGGCTTTTTTTTATGCCTTTGTGAAATAAGTCTTGATTTGTTCGGCAGATAGTTTACAGTTAATCCATTCTCCGTCCAGTTCGGCATCAAATTTTTTGTAAAAATTAATAGCAGGTTCATTCCAATCCAATACTTGCCATGTAAGCAAGGCAGCATCTTGTGCCAAAGTTTCTTGCATAGTAGCTTCTAAAAGCAACTTACCAATATTTTTGCCCCTATGACTTTCTGTAACTACAATGTCTTCTAAGTAAATGCACTTGCCCCGCCATGTAGAGTACCTGATGTAGTACAACGCCATGCCTACCACTTTTTCAGCTACTTCTGCCACATAAAACTCGAAGATAGGATTTTTACCAAAACCATCTTCTAACATACGTGCAGGGGTATTCGTTACTTTTTCGGGGGCTTTTTCATAAATAGCCAATTCCATGACTAAATCAAATGCGGCGGGTATGTCTTGGGGTGTTCCTTTGCGAATGGTTATCATATAAAATAAGGTAATATTATTACTATTTTTTTGCAAAGGTAAACTCTTTTGATAACAATATTACTTTTTTGTATTAGACTTTAACACTGCTATTTCATGAGTTAGGGCTGTTATTTTTTCATCTTGTAAAGCAATGATTTTATCTTTATCTTTTAGTTGTTGTAATAGATTTTGTTCGTGAGCAATGTCTTTGGTATGAATAGTCCAGCCACTCACAGCATGGTCGTGATTATCTTGAATGTTAAAAAATTGTATTTTTCTGGTATAAACTCTTTTAAGTCTGTTTGCAAGAGAGCTGCTACTTTTAACAAAATTTCAAAGTCTATACTAGTTTTATTACTTTCTATGTTACAATATTTGCTTTGGGAAATAGCCAAGTGCAAAGCCATGTACTCTTGTGTTAAACCTTTGCTTTCTCTAAGTTTTCGTATCTTTGTGCCAATGTCCATAGTTGTAGGGAATTTAGTGCAAAGTTATTCTTTTTTTGTAATAAACTTATTATATTTGTAATAATTTTATTACGTTTTGAATAAGAAAAATATAGCTACTCAATTACTTTTGCATTGTCTTAAATCATAAGACACTGAAAGAAAATCTTTCGGTTTTTCACAAACTTTAAATAATTTTACAAAAATGAAAACTTTGAATTTTGAAGAAATGGAAATGGTAGAAGGAGGATTTCCTGATATATGTGGCGTAGTAGGGGCAGGATTAGACGCTGGATGGATTAATAATTTTGAATTTTGGTTTATATGGTATCAGACTAGTTGTTTGCCAATGAATTAATGAGTTTAGTTCTTAGTTTTTGTGATATAGCTCTAATAGACTAATTATCAACATTTATCTTGGGATTTTAA
>CANGYA010000031.1 GCA_947457925.1 Cytophagales bacterium
AATACAGTGGCGGTGTTACAACAAAACCTGTAGAACGGACTTTAGTCCGTTTCTTACGCAATAACGATAAACTTACTAAAGGCTGTTCTACAGTTAGTTTTCATTGACATAAACATTAGCACAAAAACCACTCTCTAAAAACCACCATTACAGACTTGCGAAATACAGTGGCGGTGTTACAACAAAACCTGTAGAACTGACTTTAGTCCGTTTCTTACGCAATAACGATAAACGGACTAAAGTCTGTTCTACAGGTAATTTTCATTGACATAGCTAAATTGCCAATCTTGCCAATTTTCTACTAAGCCTGCTTTCACAGGGTTTTGTAAAGTATAATTAATAATGTTTTTTAATTCTTGCTCACTGCGAATATAGTGGTCGTAACTTTCTGCTTGCCAGTTAGTTACACCTTTTGTACCTAAAAATTGATTAATAACCAAACTACTTCCTCCTTTTATTCTTTGCATTACTCTCTCTATCTGCACATAATTTTTAGTAGTTAAAATCTCGTATTCAGGTATATTTTCAATCTGCAAATCCATATTAAAAACCAAATGCACATGGTTAGACATGATACAATAAGCAATCAAATCGTATAAATCTTTATCAAATTCCTGAATTTTATCTGCCACAATTTGAGCTATTGGGGCTTGTGCTAAAAGCCAATTTTGGGTGGTGGTGTCTAAATAATTATCAATCTTTGCAAAGTGCCTTTTGTATTCATCATAGCCTTTTTTCTTATTACCCAATTTTTGTAGGCTTTTAACTTGCTGTTCATGCTCAAATTTATATTGCTCTATTACTTCCATAGGTAAAGCACCTTTCAGGCAAAAAGTAATAAAAAATTTTGCCCCAATAGGATAAATATGAGGCAAGTTCTTTCGATATTCATATTTTATGGGTTGTTCTTTCATTGATACGAACATTTCTGTAGAACGGACTTTAGTCCGTTTGTCGTTATTGCGTAAATAAATGAATTAAAATTATGATAATTAGTACGACTAAATTACCATCTACTTTACCGTTATTATGTAAATAAACGGACTAAAGTCCGTTCTACAGGTTATATATTTCTCTTGTCATTTCCCCAACAGATATTATAGGCATTATTGCTCACTCCCTACCAACTCCTTTTCCTCCACCTTCTCCTTCTTAGTCGCAAACACCGCATAAATCACAGGTATCACATACAGCGTAAGCACCAAAGAAAACAACATACCGCCCACTATCACCACACCCATCGGGATACGGCTCTTAGCACCAGCTCCCAATGCTAAGGCAATAGGTAAAGCACCCAAAATAGTTGCCAGCGAAGTCATCAGGATAGGGCGAAGGCGGGCTGTAGCAGCCTCCATAGTGGCTTGTAGTTTCGGTATGCCCAGCTCTTGTTTTTGGTTCGCAAATTCCACAATCATAATACCGTTTTTCGTTACCAAACCGACCAACATAATCATACCGATTTGAGAGAAAATATTGAGGGTCAGGTTAAAAGCCCACAAAGACAACAAAGCTCCTGCAATAGCCAACGGCACTGTAACCATGATAATCAAAGGGTCTTTGAAACTCTCAAATTGTGCTGCCAAAATCAAGTAAATCAGCAATAAAGCCAACACAAAGGCAAAAGACGTATTAGAGGCACTTTCTTTGAAATCTCGTGATGCCCCCGAAAGGTCAGTTTGGAAACTATCGTCCAACACTTTCGCAGCTATTCTTTCCATTGCCTCTATGCCCTCGCCTAAGGTCTTGCCTTGTGCCAAAGACGCAGACACCGTAGCAGCCTTGTAACGGTTGTAGTGGTACAACGTAGGCGGGTTACTCGTTTCTTCTATCTGCACCAAATTGTCTAACTGTATCATTTCGCCTCTGTTGTTGCGAACATAGAGGGTTTTCAAATCCACAGGTTCATCTCGGTTGTCCCTGTCCACTTGTCCAATCACTTGGTACTGTTTGCCGTTCATTTGGAAAAAGCCAAAACGTCTGCCACTCAACGCCAACTGCAAAGTAGTCGATACATCTTGCACAGATACACCCAATTCAGTAGCTTTTAGTCGGTCTATCGTAATTTGTAGTTCGGGTTTATTGAACTTCAAATTCGCATCTACGTTGCCAAAAGTGGGGTCTTTGCGTGCTTCCTCCAAAAATTTTGGCAATACTTGTTTCAATTTATTAAACTCCAAAGTCTGTATCACAAACTGCACAGGCAACTGCAAACCGCCGCCAAAAGACGTAGAAATAGTTTGTTCTTGGTTCGGGAAAATACGGGCTTCGGTGTACCTCTTGTAAATTCGGCTCAATCTGTCGTAAACGTCTTGTTGCGAAGTGCTACGGTCTTGTGGGTCTTTCAACAACACACTCAAAAAGCCCGAATTGGTGCTACTTGCTCCAAACCCGGGGGCTGTTATTGCAAAAACCATTCGCATTTCTGGCACACTGTCCATTGCTACTCGTGCCATTCGTCCCAAAAAATTTTCAGTATAGTCAAAGTCCGCACCTTCGGGCAAGGTAACAGGAATACGCAAAATGCTACGGTCTTCTAAGGGGGCTAATTCAGATTTTAAGGTTTTGCCTACAAAATAAATTGAACCAAAACAAAAAAGAACAATGCCCAAAGCTACCCATTTGGCACGCATGAAAGCCTGCAAACTCAGTTCATACAAATTGTCCATTCCGTTAAAAAACGGTTCGGTAACTCTGTAAAACCAAGAAGGTTTGTGTTCACTACTGCCCAACCATACATTTAAAACAGGCGTAAGGGTCAAAGATACAAAGGCGGAAATTAACACCGCACCCGCCACCACAATTCCAAATTCTCTGAACAAACGACCTGTAAAACCTTGTAAGAAAATCACAGGAATAAACACCACCGCCAAGGTAATAGACGTAGAAACTACGGCAAAGAAAATTTCTTTTGTGCCTTCTCTGGCTGCGGTCATTTTGTCTAAACCTGCCTCTACCTTTTTGTAAATATTTTCTGTAACCACAATACCGTCATCTACCACCAAACCTGTAGCCAAAACTATAGCCAACAGCGTAAGGATATTGATAGAAAAACCTAAGATATACATGATAAAAAATGCCCCAATCAAAGAAACAGGAATGTCTATGAGTGGACGTACCGCAATGACCCAGTTGCGGAAAAAGAAATAGACAATCAAGACCACCAGCGTAACCGCAATAATGAGGGTTTCTTCTACTTCTTCTATGGCTTTGAGGACAAATTTAGATTTGTCAATGCCTACATCTATAATCATTCCTTCGGGCAAATTCTTTTTGATTTCGTCATATCTTTTGTAAAATTCTGTGGCAATTTCCACATAATTTGCCCCCGGTTGCGGTATCACTGCCAAAGACACATTGTAAACGTCATTGCGTTTTGCCGAAGTTTCTTCGTTTTCAGGTCCCAACACCGCCTCACCAATGTCTTTGAGTTTAATAATTTGGTTGTTTGTTTGGCGAATAATCAAATTGTTAAAATCTTCTTCGTTTTGTAGCCTACCAAAAGTTTTTACGGTCAATTCGGTGGCATCTCCACGCACTTTTCCGCTTGGTAATTCTATATTTTCACGACTAAGGGCATTCAAAATATCTTGTACGGTAAGTTGCAAGGCTGCTAACTTTTCGGGTTTGAGCCACAACCGCATGGCAGGTCGGCGTTGCCCAAAAATAGCTACTTGGCTTACGCCTTTGATATTTTGTAGTTTTTCTACCAATACATTTTCGGCATATTCACTCAACTGCACTACGTTCATAGTAGAGCTTTGGACAGGAATAAAGATAATCGGGTCGCCATTGGCATCTGCCTTGCTCACTACAGGCGGTGCGTCTATGTCTTGAGGTAACTGCCGAACTGCCTGCGAAACCTTGTCCCGCACATCATTCGCAGCTTTTTCGAGGTCTGTCCCTAACTCAAACTCTACGGTGATGTTGCTAATGCCCAACGCAGAAGCCGAAGAAATGGACTTAATGCCCTCCACTCCGTTGATAGCCTTTTCGATAGGTTCGGTAATTTGGCTTTCCACAATGTCGGCGTTTGCCCCTGCGTAGGTGGTTCGCACCGAAATTACGGGTGGGTCTATGGCGGGGTACTCTCGTACCCCCAAAAAGGTGTAGCCCACCGCCCCAAATAACACGATGAGAATACTCATGACAATGGCGGTTACGGGACGGTTCAGAGAAAGGTCGGCAATATTCATAGCTAAATTTTTGTAAATCGTTGTTACAACAACTATTACAACCCCAAAAAGTATTTTTTTAGTTGCAGTTGGGTTACAAAAAATGGGGTTTTTAAGAAAATTTAACGGTAGAGAGTTTTTGCGTGTCCTTATTTTAGCTGATTTATCTGCTATTGATTGACCCTCACCCCAAAAACTGTAATATCATCAGTTTGTTGTTCATTGCCAATGGCTATCCAATGCGTAAGTGTGCTTTGTAAAATATGATGTTGTTGCTCAAAACTTTTAGTGTGTATGCTTTGCAATAAATCTTTGAAGTTTTTGCTCATAAACTTCTTATTGTATTCGCCTCCAAATTGGTCTTGGTAGCCATCTGTAAACAAATAAAACGTAAGGGGCTGAAAATCATTTGTTTGTGCATCAACTAAATCTAAGCTATGTGTTACAAATGAAGTATCTCGTGCTACTCTATCACCACCAATAGATTTTTTAGTGGCTTTAATTTCTTGCAACTGTTTATCTACTGTGAAAAAGTACAAAGGATTCATAGCTCCTGCATACTCCAATTTTTCAAATTTTGCTTGCTTGTCTGTACTCTTTACCTTGTTTTTTGTTAATGTAACCACCGCAACGTCCATTCCATCTTGGCTGGCAGTTACGTCTTGTTGCAAAGCATGGCGTACTCCTTTGTGCAAATTGGCTAAAATTTTATCGGGTGCTGTAACTCCGTTTGTGCCTACAATTTGGTTCAATAATTCATTCCCAATCATACTCATAAAAGCCCCCGGTATGCCATGTCCTGTACAGTCTGCCACTACCAAAACTACTTGCGATTGCGTAGGTACAGCAACATTTTGAGCCTCCCATGCCCCTAAATCATTGCTAACATCTGTGTTGTGTAGCCAATAGAAATCTCCTGAAACAATATCACGAGGTTGGTAAAGTACAAAAAAATTACTCACCCCAAAACTCTTTTCTAAATACTCTTGAAAAGGTAAAACGGCAGTTTGAATACGTCTTGCATAGTTGATGCTTGATGTGATATTTTCGTTTTTACGTTCAATCTCTGTTTTTTGCTGTGCCGTTAAGTCGAATGTAATTCTAAATTCTTCATTAATTTGTCGCAACTCTTCATTACTTTCTTCTATCTCTACTTTTTGAGCCTCAATCAAATTATTTTTAGCAGCCAACATACTGTTTGTTTGTTCTTTTTGTTGGTTGTTTCGGTACAACACAAAAGCTAACAAGCCAAATAATAAAAACGCCACCGCAAAAGCTATAGTAATGATTTGTTGCTCTTTTGCTTCTTCGTCTTTTAATTGTAATTGACTTTCTTGCAAAATTTTGTCCTTTTGCAACAACATAATTTCTTGCTGTTTCTTATTCAGTTCATAAGAAGAATTTAAACTGTTCAAAACTTTCGTTTTTTCAGAATTAAACAAACTATCACTAAGGGATTTATAGAGTTCAAAATAATTAAGGGCTTTCGCCGTTTGTCCTTGTAACTTGGCAATTTGGTAGAGAGTTTCATACACATCTCTTTGTTCCGAAAGAGCATTAATATTTTTGGTAATGGCTAAGGCTTCAAGGGCTTTTTGATTAGCTTCTGCATATTTCTTAGTGTCTTTATAAATTTTCGCCAAACCGTTTAGGCTATACACTAAACCCTGTTGGTCTTTTACTTTTTTCTCTATGGCTAAGGCTTTGAGATAATAAGCTATTGCTTCGTTATATTTTCCTTGCACTCCGTAGATTCGTGCCAAATTATTTAAACTTGTTGCTATACTTTGTTCATCTCCCAACTCTTCTTTGAGTGCCAATGCTTTTAGATAGTAGTCGAATGCCAAATCGTATTTTTGTTGGTCAAAATACACCCCCGCAATATTGTTGAGGCTGTAAGTCATACCATTTTTGTCATTCATTTTTTCTTTAATAGCCATAGACTTTTGCAAATACACAAGGGCTGTATCATATTGCTTTTGTTGGTAATAAATCTGTGCTATATTATTCAAGGCAATACCAATACCTACATTATCTTTAATCTCCTCTTTCATTCTCAAAGACTGTTGGTAGTAGTTCAATGCCGTCGGGTAATTGCCAATGCCATAGTAACTATTGCCCACGCCGTTTAGACTGATAGAAATTCCCATTTTATCGTCTGTCAATTTCCTGAAAAACAATGCCTTCTCAAAATTTTCTAAGGCTGTAATGTATTCACTACGGCTAAAACTCACACTACCAATACCGTTGTAGGCTGACCCTTTGCCTAAATTGGTGTTGGGTATTTTATCAAATAAAACTTGTGCTTTTTGGTAATTATCGAGGGCAGAGTCTAAGTTATTTTTTCGTCGCCACACATCTGCTTTACGCAAAATAGCCCATGCAATTCCCTTCTCAAATTTTATTTTTTGGGCTAATTCATAACTTTTTTGGGCTAAAACAAGGGCAGTATCGGGGTTTGTAGCTCTGTATTCATTGGCTATTTCACTAAGGACAAGGGTTTTGGTGCTGTCCTGTGCAGAACGGCTATAGAGATTTTGCAGACTATCTATTACTTTTTTATTTTGTGCCAACAAGAAATTTTGACACCCAAAAAGTAACAATAAGCCCAAGCAAGAGATGATGAAATGGGGCGTATTTTTCATAAAATGTCCATAGAGAATGGGACAAGTTTGTAATTAAACCAAGAGAATAACCTTGTTGCAATATTTTGTTGTTTGTTGTTTGATGTAAACTATCTTCAATAGTCTATTTTACCAAAAGTAAGTATTGAAAATTGTATTCCAAACCAAAAATGCTAATAATTTTGCAAAGTAGTTTTTTATTTAGAAATAGTCTAAATAAATTTTGGAAATTCAAAAACGTAATTTAGTTTTGCAGTAGATTCTTATTTAAACTTAGTCTAAATAAAAACAAATATGCTAAACTTATCATTTGCTACTCGTGCTTTTACAGCTACTTTATTAGGTTTTACCTTATTGACAGGCTGCCAAAGTGATGAGAACAAACCCGCATTGAGTATTCCTACTCAATATGACAGTACAAACTTTACTACTAACACCACCGTACAAGCTGCGGTACGTAGCCAATTAGCTGCTTTTGTGGCAGAGGCACAAAAAGGACGTAACATAGCTAATAAGTTGAATTACAATACTTTAACCCAACTTTATAATGCGGGTTCTCCTTCTTTAAAAAGCATTACGACACCTTATTATGCTGCCAAAGTTGATGGGACAGGACAATGGTTAGACATGATGAGCAAAGCAAGTGGCAATAACTACACACCTGCCCCGCCAACGGCTAATTCTGTAGGTGGTGTGTACGGAGGCTACTTATTTGATGCCAACGGCTTGGAAATAGAACAAATGATAGACAAGGGCTTATACGGTGCAACTCTTTACAATCATGCCATTACCTTAATGTCGCAACCTTTGACTGCAGCCACAGCCGACCAATTAGTAAGTATTTTCGGGGCTTCACCAGAGTTTCCTAATACCAATACGGCAAGCAAAACACAAAACCCTGATAGATTCATGGCTTTGTACGCTGCCCGTAGAGATAAAAATGACGGCAAAGGGCTTTATACACAACAAAAAGCCAATTTTATTAAGCTACAAGCAGCTATTAAGGCAGGCAGCAAATACAAGCAAGAACAAGACGAGGCGTTGGCAGCTATCAAATTGACGTGGGAAAAAGCAAATGCAGCTACTATCATCAACTATTGCCATGCCGTAATTAGTACAATGAGCAGCACCAATCCTACAGACGCACAAAAAGGAGCAGCTTTGCACGCCTACGGTGAGGCTGTAGGCTTTATACATGGCTGGAGAACTTTACCACAACAACACAAAAGAATTACAGACAGCCAAATTGACGCAATTTTGACTTTGTTAAATGCTCCTGCCAATGGTACGCCTACTTCTTACAAGTTCATTACAGAACCTGTGAGTGAATTGCCTAAGTTGAACCAAATTATTACGCAATTAAAGGGGATTTATGGCTTTACTGATGCCGAAATTGAAGACTTTAAGAATAATTGGGTAGCTTTGCAGGGGAGATAAAAATGACCTCACTCCCTCTCCAAATGTAGAGGGGGGCTTTTATATTAGTATTTTGACTTTTTAAAGTCAGAAAAGCCCCACCCCTTACCCCTCCCCGCAGGGAGGGGAGTTTACAACTCTCTGATTATCAAGCTCCCCGCCCTGTGGGGAGGGCTAGGGTGGGGCTAAAACATTAAACTTATATTTATTAGCTATGAAAAAACTACTGTATTTATTACTCCTTACCACAGGTTTAGGTGCTTGTGGAGGTAGCAGTTCTAGCAGTTCACCTTCATTTGACCGCAAAGCTATGTTGCAAAACTATGCGGACAATTTGATTATACCTGCCTACACGCAGTTACAGACAGATGTAAATGCCTTGAAAACAGCTATAGACAATTTAAACAAAGCAAATTCAACGGCAGCAGACCTTACAACAGCACAAAACGCATGGACAAAAGCCTACACATCTTGGCAATATGCCAATGCGTATAATTTTGGTGAGGCAGGCGAAAGTGGGCTTCGTAAAACACTGTTTGATGAAGTAGGCGTTTTTCCTGTGAATACTACACAAATAGAAACATTAATTACTGCCAACAACACAGATACCAACAACTTTGCAAGAGATACAAGGGGCTTTTTGGCTATAGAATACCTTGTTTTTGACTTGAATAATACGCAAACAGCCCTCAACAAACTTCAAAACGCCAATCGTAGAAACTATTTGGTAGCTATTACCAACCATTTGAAAAGCAATATTGACAGAGTTACTAACTCTTGGGCAAGCTACAAAACTACTTTTGTGAATAGCACAGGCACAGATGTAGGTAGTTCTACCTCTATTTTATACAACGAATTTGTAAAAAGTTACGAGAATTTAAAGAATTTCAAAGTACAACTTCCCGCAGGTAAACGTGCAGGACAAACAGCCCCAGAACCTACCAGAGTAGAAGCCTATTATAGTGCTAAATCTTTGGAAATGTTGAAGTTGCATTTAACTGCCTTAGAAAATATTTGGTACGGAAAAAGTGCAGACGGCAAAGACGGAATTGGTTTTGTAGAATATTTGGAAAAAGTGAATGGCGGTACTACGTTGATTGCCAGCACACAAGCCCAATTAACGGCAGTAAAAGCAGCTTTGGACAAAGTGCCTACGGCTGTTCCTTTGGCTACGTCTATGCAAAATAACAGTACAGAAGTGAATAACTTGTCCGTAGAATTGCAAAAACACACCCGTTTCTTTAAAAGTGATATGTCTTCTTTGTTGGGCATTGCCATTACGTATAGCAGTGGCGATGGCGATTAACAATGTATTACACTTAATAAACTATCTTACATTCATCACATTACAAAGAGTTGCGAGTAGGGTTTACTTGCAACTCTTGTGGTTTTTAGTCCCAAAAGTCTTGACTGAAGTGCCACTCTGCCTATAGGTGGGGCAAATGCCTATGAATTTGGCAAAAGCCTTTGGATTATCTTTCTTTAAGTTTAGAAGTTGCTTAGGATTGTATTTATATCGTTGAAAATCAATGATTTATGAAATATTTAAAATTAATAACTTATAGTTAATCAATAGCTTAACTATCAATCCTAAAAAAAAAAAATTAAAAAAAAACCTCTTTCTGTAAGTTTTTGCTTCGCCTTGCAACTCATAGTACAAAACATTTACAGAACTATGCAAACAGTGATAAAAGCCGACAAGCTACAAAAATATTTTGGGGCGTATCAGGCAGTAAAAAATGTAAGTTTTGAGGTCAAGGCAGGACAAATTTTTGGTTTGTTAGGGGCAAACGGTGCAGGCAAAACAACTACTTTGCGTATGTTGGCGGGTATTTTACAACCAACACAAGGCAGCACCTCCATAGCCAACTACAATATGCAAACAGCTAAGTTGTTGGCAAGCAAGCATTTAGGCTTTTTGACGGGCGAAATGAATTTGTTTGAGAGAATGACCCCCACAGAAATTCTCTACTTTTTTGGCAATATCTATGAAGTCCCAGCCCCCACTCTCCGCCAAAGAGTTGAAGAACTCATTAGCACTTTTCAGATTACGCCTTTCAAAGATAAATTGGCGGGAACTTTGTCCACAGGGCAAAAGCAAAGAGTGTCTATAGCCCGTACTTTGGTACACAACCCCGCAGCTATAGTGCTTGACGAACCGACCACAGGCTTAGACATCATGTCCAGTGAGTTGATACTCAACTTTGTAGCTGATGTAGCCCGCAAAGAAGGCAAAGCCGTTTTGTTTTCTACGCACCACCTTGACGAGGTAGAAAGACTTTGCGACTACATAGGCATTTTGCAATATGGCGAAATGTTGGCAATGGATACACCGCAGGCTATCAAGGCACAAACGCAACAAGGCACACTCCACGAGGCTTTTTTCAAGTTGGTTTCCGCCTAAACCTGTAGAACGGACTTTAGTCCGTTGAATTACTCTCAATTCAACGGACTAAAGTCCGTTCTACAGTACAATTTTCCTTAATTATTCTAAAAACTTCTTTATGAGAACCCATATCATTAAAACCATTGTTCAGAAGGACATTACCCAAATTTTAAGGGATAAAAAGACTTTGTACTTGTTGTTGCTCATGCCTTTTTTCTTGTATCCCGTTTTGTTTTTTGTGATGTCCAAAGTTGGTCAAAACCAAAAAGATACACTTTCTAAAACTAAAATTACGGTGTGGCTACAAGAAAAAGCCAATCACACAATTTTGTATGACAGTTTGAAACAACTCAGCAATTTTGATTTACAAATAGTCCAAAGAGTTGATACCATTTCACAACTTAAAAGAGCTGTAGCCATAGATTTACTTGCACCTTTAGATACGGCAAGCATAGGTTCTCAAAATTCGGTGGCTATCAAACTGTATTATGATGAAAATGATGATTATTCTTTGAATGGTAAAAAACAAATTCAAAAAATATTAGATACCTTAAATCAATATTATTTGAACCAACGCCTTGCCAAGTACGAACATACCAACAGCTTTTTGAAACCCCTTGCCATAGAAACTATTAACAGCAACAAAAAAAGTAATTCCACAGGGCAAATGTTCTTGGGGTATGTACCAGCTATTCTTTTGCTTTTTATTTTCATGGGAGCAGTTTACACCGCTATAGACCTTACAGCAGGTGAAAAAGAACGAAAAACTTTACAAGCCATTTATGCTGCCCCATTGTCTGCTTTAGAAATTGTAATAGCTAAGTTTGGAACTGTTTTTACGGTGGCTATGATTTCGGCTACTGCCAATTTGTTGAGCTTAGGGGCAAGTATGTTGTGGATACAATCTACAGCAAGTAATACGGCTAACTTCTTGACTTTCAATATTTCTGTTGTAGGTTGGGCGTTAATGTTGGTTTTGTTGGTCTTAATGGCAGTCCTTATTTCGGCAGTGTGTTTGTCGGTAATGGCCACAAGTAATACCTATAAAGAAGCCTCCAGCTTGATGTCGCCTATGATGTTGGTGCTGATGATACCCGCAGTTTTGTACCAACTCCCCGCAATGGAACTCACACAAACTACTTCTTTTATTCCTCTACTCAACGTATTTTTAGCTTTTAAAACTATTTTAAAAGGAGCTGTTCCTCTTACGTTTTTATGTTACACAGTGGTTTCCTTGATAGGCTTAGTAATATTGGCTTTGTATGCTACAGTACAAATTTTCAGCAATGAAAGTATTATTACAGGCGAAAAAGTAAATTATCAAGAGTTAATAAAACAAGGAGTTTATCAAAAAAGCTATTTTGGAGCTTCGCAAGCTGTTATATTTGGTGTACTTACTTTATTGGTATTTTTATATATTGGTTTGCCCATACAAATTAATTTAATACAAAAAAATAATCTTATTGCTGCTACTTGGGCAAGTATTCCTGTGGTGTTGGGTGGCATGAGCATATTGTTTGTGTGGTATTACAAATTGCCTATTCGCCAAACTTTCCAATTATATGCTCCGCGTCCTTTGGCAGTCGTGGGTACAGTTTTAATGGCAGCTACGTGTTGGGTAATTACAGGATTTATCACACGTCAAATAATTTCATCTGATTTTTCTAAGGCATTTGAAGCCACTTTTAGCTTGTTTGATAAATATCCTTTGTGGCTAGTCTTAGCAACGGGAGCATTAGTGCCTGCCATATTTGAGGAAATGGCGTTTAGAGGTGTCTTGTTGTCGGGCTTGCGAAAAGATTGGTCTAAATGGGGAGCTATTTTGTTTTCTTCTTTGCTTTTTGGGTTAATACACTTAAGTTTTGAAAGATTGTTGAATACAACTACTTTAGGTGTACTTATGGCATTGCTATTATGGCATGGTCGTAGTATTTTCTTGGCTTCGTTGTTCCATTTTTTGAACAATGGAATTGCATTTACCTTATTTTACTATCGCAAAGAATTGACTTGGGCAATGCCTTTGATTGAAAGTAATGATATGGTTTTGTTGGCAGGAGCAACAGCCGTATTTTTGGTAGGTTTGTTCTTATTTTTATACGATAGTAAAAAAAATAATTTGTAGCAACTGTTTGAAGAAGTAAATTGTTTCATAGACCTTAGTCCAATGCTATTAAGCTAAGAAAGTAAAACAAAAATAAAAATAACTATTTGATTATCAATTAGTTATTTATTAAAAAAGTGTCGTAGGCACGAAATAATTATAGTAACGCCATTTTCTCCTCTCTCAAAGTGCCGTAGGCACGAAATATCGTGCCTACGGCACTTTGAGGAGAAATAAAATAACATTGCTATAACTATTTCGTGCCTAACGGCACTAAAAAATAATTTCTTAGCTTAATTGCATTAGACTTTAGTCTATGTAAATGTAATTTTTTGATAGTCGATTATTCACCGACTAAAGTCCAATACTGTTCGGCTAAGAAGATTAAAGTATATGTTCTTAATTATCTGATAATCAATTAATTATTTTTAAAAAGTTCCGTTAGGAACGACATAGTTATAGAGAAATTAAGCCCCAACTCTCTCTAAGTGCCGTAGCAGTTCCACTGCGGGCAAAATATGTCGTGCCTACGGCACTTAGAGAGAGGAGAAAATGGCGTTACTATAATTATTTCGTGCCTACGACACTAAAAAAAGCACTTTCTTAGCCGAACAGCATTGGACTAAATGCTGTGGTATAATTTATTATTTCCGTTAGACTTTCTGTTAGCTATAAATTCACTTAAAAAATTGATGAATACAAAAGAAATAGACAAAAATTTTATTAGACAAATTAGTGATAATCAAAAGATTATTCATAAAATATGTCATGTCTATTGTGCTATGCCCGAAGACCGACAAGACCTTTTTCAAGAAGTTTTGTTAAATGCTTGGCGGTCTTATGCTTCTTTTGCCCATTTGTCTAAATTTTCTACATGGCTTTACAAAGTGGCTTTGAATACGGCTTTGATGTACCAACGCAGCCACAGAAAACAAGAAAAAATAACGTGGTTAGATTTGCAACACATTCAGCAAAAAGCCGAAGAAATAGACACGCCTAACGAACAATTACAACGGTTGTACCAAGCTATAGCCCATTTGGACGAGCATGAAAAATCTATTGTTATTTTGTATTTAGATGACTTAAATTACAAAGAAATTGCAGAAATTTTAGGAATTACCGAAAATAACGTAGGGGTAAAACTCAACCGTATTAAACAGAAATTGAAACAATTATTGCATACCTAAACCTGTAGCTACGGACTTTAGTCCGTAGTTTTTTCACATAATTTGTACGGACTGAAGTCCGTAGCTACAAATCAACCAACAAACCTATGGAATTAGACGATTTTAAACAAGCATGGCAAAACGCCACCCAACAACTCCCCGAATGGTCTGACGAACAACTCCAAGCCGATTTAATGCAAAAAATTAGGCAACACAGCCAAAGCATTTACAAACGTATCTTGACAGAAAGTGCCATAGGAGTAGGTTTAGTTATTTTTTCAACATGGTTTTTCTTGAGGAAAAACCACCCTTTGCATAATTTTATGGCTGTGGCAATGTTATTAGCAGCTTTATCTACTATTTTTCCGATTGTGCAGGGCATACGGGCATGGCAGTCAGAAAAGAAGATGAACTTTGCTGATAATTTTTTGAGTGACATTCGCCAACAATACGCCTTGTTGCATCTCACTTTTAAGGTGCATTTGTGGTGTTATTATGTGCTTTGTGTGGGGCTTGTAGGTTGGTTGTTATTCGAACATTCTTTGGATAAATTCATGACAGTCAAAATATTTTTAATATTTTATTTTTCAACTTTATTGTTTGGAGCCAAATATTATTTGAATTGGGTGTACGGTACACGCCTCAAAAGGTTAAAAATATTAATTGATGAATTGGAAAGTATAGATAGGGAGCATTTATAGTGAATGTCAGTTCTGTAGTGTACTGTACCTTTGTGGGCAGGGATGGTACTATATAAAATAGATAATGCAATAATTAAGTATTAGTAATTAATTAATTGATAATATTGTACCACAGACTTTAGTCTGTGAACCTTTGATTATCAAGAGATTACAGACTAAAGTCTGTAGTACATTTATTTTTTCCAATTACTTATTAGAAAAATATTTTAAAGTAACCTAAAAATTACTACACAATTTTGGAGGCAAAACTCCAGCCCCTCTATTTAGAGAAGGCTGGAGTGAAATCATTGAAAGTATTGTTACAAATTCCCTCTCAATTCTTGTTCTCTTTCAATAGACTCAAACAAGGCTTTGAAGTTGCCTTTGCCAAAAGAAACAGCTCCTTTGCGTTGGATAATCTCGAAGAATAAAGTAGGTCTATCTACTAATGGTTTGGTAAAAATCTGTAGCAAATACCCTTCATCATCTCTATCTACCAACAAATTGAGGTCTTTCAAAGGCTTGATATCCTCGTCTATGTTGCCTACTCTGTCCAACAAATCTTCGTAATAAGTTTCAGGTATGTGTAAAAACTCTACGCCTCTACTACGTAATTCGCCTACGGTGTGGATAATATCGTCTGTGGCTATGGCTAAATGTTGCACGCCAGCCCCTTTGTAAAAATCTATGTATTCTTCAATCTGCGACTTCTTGCGTCCTTCGGCAGGTTCATTAATTGGGAATTTGATGAAACCATTACCATTAGAAACCACTTTTGACATCAAGGCAGAATATTCTGTCGAAATATCTTTGTCATCAAACGTAACCAAGAGTTTGAAGCCCATTACTTTTTCGTAAAACTCCACCCACGTATTCATTTCGCCCCAGCCTACATTCCCTACACAATGGTCTATGTGTTTTAAACCAATAGGCTCTGCCACTTTGATTTTGCGAGCCACATAACCGGGCAAAAACACTCCTTTGTAGTTGGTTCTTTCTACAAAAGTATGGATAGTTTCGCCGTAAGTATGAATAGAAGACACGACCACTTCGCCATCTGCATCTTTCAATGTTTGAGGGGCAGCCGCAGCTTTAGCACCTCTACTTACTGTTTCATAAAAAGATTTTTCGGCATCATCTACCCACAAGGCTAATACCTTCACGCCATCACCATGCAGTTTTACGTGGTCGGCTATGGGTGAATCGGGTTGCATTGCCCCAGTAATCACAAAACGGATTTTGTTTTGTTGCAATACATAAGAAACTCTATCTCTTATGCCTGTTTCGGGACCTGCATACGCCACACACTCGAAACCAAAGGCAGACATATAAAAGTAGGCAGTTTGTTTGGCGTTACCTACATACATTTCAACGTAATCAGTGCCTTTTAAGGGCAAAAAATCAGCAGACATAGTGTTTTATTGGTTTAGTTTTGGTATGATGAATAGAAAGTTTGGTACAACACAATACAGTATGACCATTAGGCAAAGGTAGGCAATTTGTAGGCAGCAAACTAACGAAAATGACTAAAATCATCTTTTGCAAACAACAAAAGACGTGAGGAGAATTGAATCTATAGACAATGATTGTTTGTAGAAAAATAAGTGAAATATTCCCTATTTTGTGCTGGGTATTACACAACTCACGTTAATTAGAAAGTAAATGTTTCAACAAAAGTAATAGAAATTTTCTCATTATGCTTTGTTAGTTCGTTACAACCAATAAATATTTAGACTTCTTCCAAAAATCTTTGTGGATAATGTGTAAGTAAGTCCTACCATTTTCTTGCGAAATGATGTAGGTATTGTCTTGGCGTTGAGGAACTAAGACTATGTTTTTAGTTTTTAAGTTATCTCCACCAATGTCTATGTTCAAATTTTGAATAGACAAATCTAAGGGATGCATCTCGTCATCTTCTAATCTGTCGCCCAAACCGTCTATTTTATTCATCAAACCTCTTGTTTTAAGAAAACCTTTGGCTACCAAATCTTTTTTTGCACCTACCAAATAGTAAGCTCTGTTAGCTGCTTTAAACATTTCGGTTACTTTGTCTATCTTGGCTTGCATTTCGGTAGCTGTTTGCGTCATTTCTTGTTGTTTTTGCTGCAATTCTGCCTCTTTTTGTACCAACTGCCCCTGAATAAACTGTTTTTCTATTTTTAAGCCTTCTACACTTTTTTCCAACTCTATAATCTGCCTGCGGAGTTTCATTATAATCTCCTCTTTTTCTTGCATATCTTTTTGTAGTCTATCTACCATGCGTTGTAAAATGGCTTTTTGGCTCGTAGCTTTAGACAATTTAGTTTCTATATTGATAATATTTTGGCGGTTTTGTGTCATAATTTTATCAATATCTGCCATTGTTTTGTTGATAAACGTATTGGCAGCTTTTTTGTCTAACTTCTTGTCTTTCAACAAGTCCGAAGTACGCAATAGGCTGTCTGCCAATAGTTTTACAGAGTCTAAACTCTGATAAACTATTTCCATTTCTTCGCTAAGACTGATGATATACAAACTGTCTGTAGTAGCTTTTATTTTGAGTGCATGGTTTTCTTCAGCCAATTTATCGCCATTGTTACAAGCTCCTAAATTCAGCAGCACTACCCCAAGCAGTAGTCCAAAAAGATGAGATAATTTCATTATCGGGTGAGTTCGTAAAAAACTTTTTCTAAGGTAGTTTCTTCCTTACGCATTTCTATCAATGGAAGTTGCTGTTGCATTGCCCACTGCGAAACCAAAGGGCGAATATCCGTTGCTTGTGTAGCCCGAATACGCACTTTTTGAAGGTCTATCAATTCTATAACCAATTTTTCTGCCAAACCTTGCAATTCTGCTAACGCAATTTCTGTAATAGGTGTTGCCACTTCCACAATAATTCGTTGTTCTTCTTGCAAAGCCAACTCTTGAATAGGTTTATCGGCTACAATTTGCCCCAAATTGATAATCACTACTCTGTCGCAAAGGGCTTTTACTTCTTGCATAATGTGTGTGGAAAAAACAACGGTTTTATCTTTACTCATCTGCTTGATGACTTGCCGTATTTCCAAAATTTGGTTAGGGTCTAAACCTGTCGTGGGTTCGTCCAGAATCAACACTTCTGGGTCGTGTATAAAAGCCTGTGCCAGCCCCACACGTTGCCTGTAGCCCTTAGACAAAGCCCCCAATAATTTGTGTTGTTCTCTTTCCAAACCACACAAGGCTATCATGTCTTTGCTGCGTTGTTGGAGATGCTGCCCTTGTAATCCGTACAATTTACCCATAAATTGCAGGTACTCACGCACATACATATCCAAATACAAAGGGTTGTGTTCGGGCAAATAGCCGATTTTTTGGCGTACTTCCAACGGGTGAGTTTGCACGTCATAACCGCATACCGTTACCGTACCCGCAGTAGGAGGGAGGTAACAAGTAGCAATTTTCATGGTCGTAGATTTTCCTGCACCATTAGGACCCAAAAAGCCCAAAATTTCGCCTTTCTTAGCCGTAAAACTAATGTGATTAACGGCTAATTGTTGGGCATATTTCTTTGTTAAATCTTTGATAACGAGGGACATAAATAATTACGAATTAGAAATTATGAATTACAAATTCAAGATGAATAGAGTTTATGAATAATTCCATAAAACCCTCTCCAAATGGAGAGGGCAGGGTGAGGTCATAAGAAAAAATTATTCATAAACTCTAATATGTAAGTGATATTTTAACTTATTGAGTATCAATTTTTGTAAAAAACACTCCTATCAAAAACTCGAAACTCATTTACACATGGGCGTATCCACAATATTAAACTTTTGTTTTTTGTAATCAAAATGCCACCATTCATTACTAATAGCCACAAAGCCACAAGATTGCATCACTTCTTTGAGGAGTTTGCGGTTCGCCAATACTTGTGCGGGTAGGTTGGTGTAAGTAGTGTGAGCTTCTTTGCCAAAAAAATCGTAGGGAGTTCCCATGTCCAACTCTTTGCTGTTTGGGTCTATCAGTGTCATATCTACGGCTGCTCCTCTGTTGTGCATACGCATTCCTTTGGTGGGGTGCGAAACATAGCCTTTTTTGGGCGTAGCCTTCCACAACCGCCACTGCACCGAAATAGGTCTGTAACCGTCATAAATCTTAATACGGTAGCCCTTTTCCTTAAATTTCCTGTGGGCAGCTATCAAATCCATTGCTACAACCTTGCGTAACCAAACTTTGTCGCAGTCATATAATACTTGCCCTGTAAAATTATTTTTGGTGGCATACCTTACGTCTATCACAAAATCTTTGTCTAAAGTGATAAGTTCCACCATAGTCGTATCCTGTGCCAACGCACCTAAGTATTGAGGCTGAAAGGTAGGAGCTAAGAAGAAATTTGAGGAAAATAAGCCACAAGATAACAGGTAGAATAATATAGATTTCATGGTTTTTTAATTTAAGTAAGTTGAGGTTAATACTACTGTACAATTAAGAAGGAAAATAGAAGAATCTCAAATAAAACAAGACTCTCTTGAATCCAATTTCTCTATCTGTGTTTTTATTAACCCATTTGGGTAGTAAGTATAAAAATATGTAAATTATTTTATCATATCTTCACTTACTATAGAAGATAAATAATATTCTTTTTTTGTCAGTAAGAGTAACTAATTAATTGATAATATTGTACCACAGACTTTAGTCTGTGAGGCTTTGATAATCAAGAGATTATGGACTAAAGTCTGTGGTACATTTATTTTTTCTAATTACTTAGTATTGAACAAGTAATGCTATATAGGCAAAAAAGGTGTAATCTTTTGAAGGGTGCGACCTCTCGCAAGATTACACCTTTAACATTACATCTTTAAGACCACCTATTTCTAATGCTGTTGTACGATAAACAAGCATAAAGATAGTCAGGATAGTTTAGAAAAAACAAAAATTTTAGCCTCATTATAATTCCCAATGTCTATGCACTTCTCAAAAAAAGCCTTGCTCTACTTTATCGCAAGTTTTGCTTATCAATACTTTTAAAATAATCACTAACGTAGATAAAATTTCTTACACCCTTATCAAAACAAAACACCACAAAGATTTTAAAATCTTTGTGGTGTTCGGAAATTATTATCTTGTGTATAACTTATTCGTTTACAACTAATTGGTAAGCTACCACTTTGTTTTTAAAGAAAGTAGGCACTAACAAAGTTTTATTGGCAGGGATATAACCAATGTCAGCAGAGTTAATTTTGTCGGCTTGTGTGTCCAACAATTTAGTTTTCTCACCACCTTTGATATAAAACACTTCGCCAGTCCAACTTGACACCAAATAAGTATCCTCAGCTACTTTTTCTACGCCATCACCCGCATCAATGCCTTCTGTGATTGTCGTAATTTGTTTAGTCGTAAGGTCTATTTTCTTCAATTTGCTGTCGCCGTTAGTAGCCAAAATCAAGGTATTTGCATCTAAGAAGTACAAACCGTTAGGACTTCCCAAAGAATCTGCTGCAATAAAGTCTGTAATTTTTCCTGTTTTTGCCTCTAACACATGAATTTTGTTTTTCTTCATGTCTGTAAAATACACTTTGCCTGTGGCTTCGTCTGTCGTGATGTCATTCAAAAATTCTGAACCTTTTACAGGGTATTTTTTAGCAATTTTACCTGTGGCAATATCAATTTCTACCAAGTCCGTAATGTCTGTTACAAACAATTTGTTGCCCAATACGCCCATGCCTTTAGGTGCATTCAAGCCTTTTACCCACTCCAAATTTTCTATTTTACCGTCTGGAGTCAATTTAGAAATAAAGCCGTTTTTGTCTTTGTCTGTAGGCATACCATTGATGTTAGCTACATACAAGATGTTCGCAGAGGCATGAAACAATACAGATTCGCAAGTTTTGAGGGTTGTGTCTGTTTCCCATAATTTCACTAATTCCACCTTAGGTTTTGCAGCCACCGAGTCTGCTTGTACTGCTATCGTAGTCGTATCTTGTGTTGTGTTGTTGGCGTTTTCGCCTGTTTTGCCACACGCAGCCATTAAAAAAGAGGCTGCTACAGCTCCTAAAAAATAAGATTTCATGTTGTAAGGATTAAAATTGATTGCAAAAATAATTACTTTGCCTACACCCCAAACAGTTTTAACTGCCTTATTGTTTGCGTAGCTACATTAAACTTTTCTAATCTCATACATTTCTTGTAATTTTGGCGAAATACAAGTAGTTAAATGCTAACTTGTGTATCCAAATTTCGTTAAAAATAGTATTGTCATCTTAAAATCTTAAAAATATGTTTGATATGTCTAAATTGCTTGGTTCTGTGAAGGAAATGCAGAGCAAGCTCCAAGATGCCCAAAACTCTTTGGGTGGTATTTTTGCAGAAGGCGAAGCTGGTGGTGGTATGGTAAAAGCTGTGGCAAGTGGCAAGAAACAAATCGTAAAGTTAGAAATAGACAAAGATTTGATTCGCCCAGAAGATGCCCAAATGTTGCAAGATTTGGTAGTGGCTGCCGTAAACAAAGCCTTAGACGCTGTAGAAGAAAAAAGCAAAGACCATTTACAAAAAGCTACGGAAGGTATGTTACCAAATATGCCTTTTGATATTGGCAATTTGATGAAGTAATTATACCTCACCCATACCTTCCAACTTAGTTGCCTCTCCATTTGGAGAGGGGTGTTTTTACATTAATTTTAACCTTAAAAGGTAAAAAAAGCTACTCTCAAAGTGTAGAACAACTGAGTTGAAAGGGCATGGTGAGTTCAAAAATAATTAAAAATTTACTAATTAATAATTGTGCGTAAGCACTTCAGCACTCGTTTTTCACGCATGGCAAGAATTTTAACAGGCATACAGAGTTCTGGTCGCCCACATTTGGGCAATTTGTTAGGGGCAATTATCCCTGCCATTGAACTTTCTAAAAATCCACAAAACGAATCTCTTTTTTTCATAGCAGATTTACACTCTTTGACTACGGTCAAAGATGCTGCATTACGCAAAGAAAATACGTATGCCGTAGCATCAGCATGGTTGGCTTTTGGTTTTGACACAGAAAAAAATTTGTTTTACCGCCAATCACAAATTCCCGAAGTCTGCGAATTAGCGTGGTATTTGGGCTGTTTTACGCCTTATCCTATGTTGGCAAATGCCCATTCTTTCAAAGATAAATCGGATAGATTGTCTGATGTGAATGCAGGTTTGTTTACGTACCCTGTGCTAATGGCTGCCGATATTTTGTTGTATGATGCGGAATTTGTGCCTGTGGGCAAAGACCAAGAACAACATTTGGAAATTACAAGGGACATTGCCAGCACATTTAACAACCGTTACGGTGAAGTTTTTGTAGTGCCTACGGCAAAAATTAGCGAAGAAGTAAAAACGATACCCGGTACAGACGGCAAGAAAATGAGTAAGTCGTACTTAAATACGATAGATTTATTTTTGCCCGACAAAGAATTGTTGAAACAAGTAAAAACCATTGTTACAGACAGCACACCGTTGGAAGCACCCAAAAATCCTGATACCTGTAATGTATTCAAATTATTTAGTTTAGTAGCTACGGCAGCACAAACGGCAGAACTCCGCCAAAAATATGAGGCAGGAGGTTTTGGTTATGGACACGCAAAACAGGCTTTTTATGAGTTATTGGTGCAGCAATACGCCAAAGAAAGAGAAATTTTTAACTATTACATGAATAACCTACCTGAATTGGAAGCAAAACTCCAAGAAGGTGAAAACAAAGCCCGCCAAATAGCTGCCACCGTATTGGCAAAGGTGAGGGGGACTTTAGGGTTTTAGAACTGAAAGAAAGTCCGTTATCAGTAAACAGTTATCAGTAAACAGTTATCAGTCAAAAGTGATGACTGTTTACTGATAATTGTTTAAGCTATTAATTGAAAAAACTCTTTCATTAAATCAATATTTTTTTCCAATACATTCCCCGTTACTATCACATCTGCCCCAGCTTGTAGTGCAGCCTGAAAATCCGTTGTAGTACGTATGCCTCCACCTACAATTAAAGGGATTTGTATATTCTCCTTCACAGCCCGAATCATGGCTGGAGGCACAGGTGTTAATGCTCCGCTACCCGCCTCCAAATAAATGAGTTTCATACCCAATAATTCGCCCGCCATAGCCGTACAAACCGCCAAATCAGCTTTGTCATTGGGCAGAGGCTGCGTATTACTAATGTAAGCTACAGAGGTGATACGCCCTCCGTCTATCAACATATAACCAGTAGGAATGACCTCTAAGTGCATTTTTTTGAGCAAGGGAGCTGCTAACAAGTGATTACCAATCAAAAAATCGGGGTTGCGACCAGAAATAAGAGATAAAAAAAGCACCGCATCTGCCGATACAGACAAATGATGATAACTCCCCGGAAATAAGATGATAGGTATATTAAGATGTTTTTTCAGTTCTTGCACTAATAAATTGAGGTTTTCGGGGTGCATGAGCAAACTACTTCCTACAAAAAACAATGTAGGCGGATATTTTTGTGCATATTCTATGATAGTAAAAAGTTGTTGCAAAGTCGTTTTGTCGGGGTCAATCAACATTGCCCAAGATTTTTGATGCTGTGAAACACGCTGAAGAAGCAAATGGTAAATAGAGTTTTGCACAATAATAGAGGTTATTAGGATTTCTACCACACCCTTTAGAGTGTAAGGACAATTACTTGATAATCAGAAAATTATTGTATTTAAGGACTTAGTAGTTAGCTTATTTCTTTTGTTACAATCATTGCCTCAAATAAATCTGCAAAGTGCCTTATTAGCTTGGTTTCAACTTCTTCCATAGCTACTTTGTAGCCTAATTCTTTTTCCATAGAAGTTACAGCTTTGTCTGTGATACCACAAGGTACAATGTTATTGAAATAGCTAAGGTCTGTATTTACATTCAAGGCAAAACCGTGCATAGTTACCCATCTACTTGTGCGTACTCCCATAGCACAAATTTTACGAGGATTTATTTGTTCTTCATAATCTATCCACACGCCTGTTAGTTGTGGAATTCTACCAGCCCGAATACCGTATTCAGCCAACGTAAGAATTATCATTTCTTCTAATAGGCGTAAATACCTGTGAATATCCGTAAAAAAATTGTCTAAATCTAAGATTGGATAGCCTACTACTTGTCCGTAACCATGATACGTAATGTCCCCTCCTCTATTGATATGAAAATAGTCTATGTTCTGCTCGGCTAACTCTATTTGGCTCATCAAGAGATTTTCTAAATGTCCACTCTTGCCCAATGTATAAACGTGGGGGTGTTCACAAAACAAAAGATAATTGGGTGTAAGGCTTTGTTTTTCTAAAGGTATATCTCTATTAGCTATTTTTTGTTGGATAATACCCTGAAAAAGAGCATCTTGGTAGTCCCATGCTGCTTTGTAACGCATAGTACCAAGATGCTGTATTTGTACTTCTTTATTTTGTAAAGACGACATTCTATTGAGGTTTTATTTTAAGTACGTCTATGTTTAAAGCTACTACACTATTCGGTGGCAAGAAAACAGAATAACCTTTATTCCCAAATAACAACGTAGAAGGAAAATAAAAAATTCCACTTTCTTTTTCTCCTAAGAGCCTTATAGCATCTTGAAAACTCTTGATATTAATTAACAAACCTGCATACGGACTGGCACCACTTTTAGAAGGAAATACGTTAGAGGTAATGCCTAATCTAAATCCCAAAGAGTCTGGTTTGCTGTAATACCTTGAATTATCAAATACTTTTCCATAAAGAGTTTTTCCTTCGTAGTGGAATAGTATAGAATCGCCATTTACAGGTTTTGTAGCTCCGTTTGTTTTGGTGATTGTATAATAAAAACCTGTTGGGTGCTTGGTAGGGTTCAGATTATTCTCCTTAAAATATTGCGTTAATACGGATTCATCTCTTACAGCTTGTGTAGAAAGTGTAACATTGTCGCCACAAGCTGCCAATATACCACAACAAAGTAAGATAAAAGCCAAAATATTTTTGTTCATTGTCTAATAAATTTAGTAAAGTCGGCAAATATACGAATTAGTAATAACGAAGTGCCTATGCAAGCTATGTCTTATTATTTTTTAACAAACAAAGTTCTTGGTGAATCTTTAAAACTTGTGGTATCAATGCTTCTGTACCATTGTTATAAATCACAAAATTAGCACGTTGTATTTTTTCTTCCTCTGGTAGTTGTTTCAACATAATAGCCTCTAATTCGGCTTGGGTGCGGTGTGTATCTCTTTCCAATACTCTTTTTATTCTTACTTCTTTGTCTGCCGTTACGACTATCAGTTGGTCTAATTCCCGATAAGAACCAGCTTCTACTAATAAGGCAGCCTCTTTGAGTACATAAGGCAAAATGTTTGATTGTGTAGATTGAATTGTTAGCCACTCCTCAAAATCCTTTCTAACGGCAGGGTGTATCAAACTTTCCAAGTGTTTGCCTGCCAAAGGATTAGTAAAAATTTGTTGTGCCAAAAACTCTCTATTTATTTGCCCATTAACTAAATAAACCTCTTGCCCAAAAGAAGTTTGAATAGCTGTTTTCAGTCTATTGTCATTGACTAATAACCATTTAGAACGGCTATCTGCCTCATAAATAGGAATACCTAAAGTAGCAAAAATTTTACAGACTGTTGTTTTACCAACGCCTATTCCGCCTGTTATCCCAACTTTTAGCATGATGTTTAATTGATTGTAAGTTATTGCAAGATATAGAAAAAATCTAAAGTTTGGTACTTATAAAAACAACAGCCTATAAAGTTGTCTTTATAGGCTGTGTATTTAACAAAGTTACTAAAAATTATTTTGTTACCATTAATTTTTGAACTTCTCTTTTGCCATTGTATTCTACTGCTACTAAGTACATACCAGCTTGTAAATTTGCTGTATTGAATTTGTAGTTTACTGCACCATCAACATTTTTGAAAGTTTCAGTTGCTACTTCTTGACCTTGTAAGTTCAATACTGTCAATTTTGCGTCTTCTACTGTGCTTGTAAAGTTCAAAGCTACTGTTGCTTCTACGTTTGCAGGGTTAGGATATACATTAAATTCTACTGAACTTGTAGCACCCACTTCAAATTCTTCTCTTGCTGCACTTGTAGTGATGTTCAATGTGTAATCTTCTACTTCACCATAAGAGAATGTTTCGCAAGCTGTTGGTACACCGTTATATTTCATTGCTACTCTCATACGAGTTTCACCCAAAGTTGCAGTTGAAGGTACTGTAAATGTTCTTGACTGAGGGCTAGTAGTAGTTGCTGCAATCGTGAATAATTGTTCGCCTGCGTCTGCAAAATCACCATCTCTGTTGTAATCAATCCACACAGCATAACCTTCTGAATATTTAGTTGCTGTCCAACCTGCTGTGATTGTGATTGTGTGTGAAGAACCTCTTACCAAGTTATATGTTGTTGCTGTAAAGTTACCGTAACCTGCGTTTTTACCAGAGTTATTGCTAAATACAGATGTTGTACCTCTTGACAATGCCACTGTTTGTATCCACTCGTCTGCTACGCTGTTACCTTTTGATGCACAATAAGTAGTTGGAGGGGTAGTACCACCGCCACCAGATGCAGAAGTTGTGAACGAAGATTGTGTTGAATATGTACCTACTGTTCCGCTACAAACTGCTGCTATACGATAGTTGTAAGTTGTGCTTGCTACTAAACCTGTGATATTCAATGATGTAGTAGAAGAAGTTGCTGTTGTCCAAGTTGTTGCTGCTGCTGTTTTATATTGTACTGAATAACTTGCTGCACCAGCTACTGCACCCCAAGAAACCGTAGCTGAAGAAGCTGTGATAGCTGCACTTGCTAAACCTGCTGGTACGCCACAAGTAGGAGTAGTACCACCACCTAAACCGGGAGAAGTTAATAAACTAACTCTTGCTCCACCAGTTGCAAATAATGCTTGTGCTCTTGCTTTTTGACCCAAAGTAAACATATTCATACATTGGTCATTTACATAATCCATGTAGTTCATGAATTGGTCGCCACTTGTTGTATTACCGCAAGTTCTTTTAGGGAAAGTAGGGCAACCACCGTTTGAAGTTTGTTGTGTAGGAGTATCAGCAACAAAGTCATTTCCACAATTTGCATCACCCCAGATATGGCGAAGGTTTAACCAGTGACCAACTTCGTGAGTGGCAGTACGACCATAACCGAAAACACCACCCAAAGTAGGATTCACACCGAAATATTTGTAACCCATTACAACACCGTCTTTGAAAGTACCTGCGTCTGTTGGGAAAGTAGCGTAACCTAATAATGATGAACTAGAACCACCAAAGTTACAAACCCACATATTCAAGTATTGAGAAGGATTCCAAGCATCAGAGCCACCTTGTGAAGACTGTTTTACGAATACACCTTGTGTATCTGAACCACCATATTCAAAGAAAGTTCTTGTAGTTTGTTTTCTAACGATACCGTTAGTAGCACCACCTTGCGGATTTCTTGTAGCTAATTGGAACTGGATTTCCATATCTGCTGCTACGCCTGTAAATGCCGAAGGAGTATTTGTTCTGTCTGCGTTTAATCTTCTAAAATCTGCATTCAATACGTCTATTTGAGATTGAATAATAGCATCAGAAATATTTTGAGCTGCTGTATTATAAACTACGTGAACAACTACAGGAATTGTAATTACTGCTTTTGTTGCTTTGCCACTTTTTTGGTAGCTCATGTAGCTTTGTTCAAATTGACGAGTGTGATTCTCAATCGTCATTATTTTATTTAATACTTCTTGCCCACCATGCTTCACCATTTCATCTAATGTAGGAGAACCGCATTGTCTTCCTTCGTGTTTGTGTGCATCTTGAGCATTTGCAGCGAAGCCAAGTGTAGTAGCCATCAAGCTGCTTACAAGTATTTTTTTGAACATTGTAGTAGTAGTTAAATAGGTTGATATGATAATGTGTAGAAATTTCTTGTTGTAAAGAGGTGTAATAACTGTGTAAGGTATCCCCTCAAATGACAATGCAAAGATAAGTTAATGTATTTGGTACACGCAAGTTTTTTCTAAAAAAAGTATAAAAAAAATTACCCATTTTTGCAACATTATTGCATCTGTTTTATGCAATAATGTTGCAAAAATGTCTATACAATTAACAATATAAAGAATTAATATGTAATTTGTTTAAGCAAATATACTTGATTATTAGTGTTTTAGTATATGATAAGCAAACGTATTATTGTCTTAACAATGATTGTGTTCATATATGAACAATCTTTGATTAATTATATTTTGCTTAAACGAATAAAAAGGTATTTAATTTAAACCCAAATGTAATTTTTTAACACTTTAATAGAGATGTATTTACTTACATAAAAACAGCTTACAACATTAATTTTTTTAGAGAGCAAACTCGAAGTATTAGGTAGTTGATAGGTCTTTTTATTAAAAAGATTTTACCAGAAGAAACTCTTGATATGACTAAGTTTATTCAACGAAGTTGTTTAGGATTCGTTTTTTTTGCCACTATTGCGTCTATTTTTAAGCCTTTTTTTGATATGTGCCATTAATGTTTTACCACAAGGACACCAATTCACAAGTTTTTACTATTAACCCTTCGTGTCCTTGTGGTAAATTTAATTTTGTATGAAAGTATAGCTATAAGGTTGAGAGTTAATGATGAATCCTAAACAACTTCAGTTTCAAATCCCGCATAGTTGGCTATACTCCAAAAACTATCATTTTCAGTAGGTCTTGAATAGGTTGGCTTTTGCAATATTTGTACCCCATTACCAGATATGAATTTACGAAGTTTCCCAAAATCTATTCTGTATTCAGGGTCAAAAATACCCTTCTGCATGGCTTGGTAAATATTATAGGCATAACCTTTTTTTACATCACTTACCTTTTTGCCCAATAAAGACATTAGAGCTATCGGCATACATATAAAGTATAATATTACTAGACAAAACTCCATAAAACTTTGAAAATGAGAGGCTTAGTTTTACTTTTAAGTTTACCAAGACAAAAAAAGTAGCTAATGCACTCTCATATTCTCCAATTTATCTCAAAAAACGTAGAAATACGCAAAAGTGTGGCA
>CANGYA010000032.1 GCA_947457925.1 Cytophagales bacterium
ACATCTTTCTAAAAGATGTCATCTTTATAGAGCTTCTTGAAGACAATCAAACTTATTTCTTTGAAAAAAATTAGTTTCACTATAAGTTTTTAAAGCACGACCCTATTAGACTTGGAAAGTATAAAGTGCTATCAACACTTTTAAAGAACTACCAAAAATTTGAATACTATGTAGCTTTGGAGTTAGCCGATTGAAACTTATTATTGCCAAAAATTTTATTATCTCATTTATATTGCTTCAACTATGAAAAAGTACGTTTTTTTATTAGCCACCTTCGCATTGGGGGCTTGTAGCAAAGATGCTACAAGTACCTCACAACCTAAGCCTACTAAGCAATTTGTGTATGATTTTGAGCAAGACGCACAAGGCTGGTTTGGTGATTTTGCAGATTATTGGATTTTCAATGACCGTAGAACAATGGTGTGGTCGCATAGAGATTTGCCTACCACACTACGCCCTGCAAGTAAGGGTTTGTTTGCTTCTGCTAGTAATGAGAGTGCAGATTTATTCATGTTTTTCAAAAAGCAAATTACAGGACTGAAACCTGCCACCAATTACAAAATTGGGGCAGAAGTTACGATTGCAACCGCATATCCTTTAGACATTATTACGATTGGTGGGGCAAATGCAGGAGCTGCGACACATCTCAAAGTAGCTGCAACACCTACAGAACCTACTACGACTTTGGAAAATAATAATTGGATAGGGCTAAATGTGGACAAAGGGCAAACGAATAGTGAAGCTGGCACGCAAAGTATTGTTTTGGGCAATGTGGGGATTAGTGGCGAAAAAAGTGAATACAGAAGGCTAAAACGGACTTCTACCTCTACTATCATGGCAAAAACTAATGACAAAGGAGAATTGTGGGTGCTTGTGGGGTTTGACTCTGGTTATACTGGGACGTTGGAATTGTATATTGATGATGTGGTGTTGAATGTTTTTGAATAATTTTTATTAGTACCTCACCCCTGCCTTCCAACTCAGTTGCCTCTCCATTTAGAGAGGGGAGTTTGTAAACTATTGATTATCAAGCACCCTCCCCTGCGGGGGAGGGCTGGGGTGGGGGCATTTAAGTTATTATACGACTTATCATAATTAGCTTATTAATACCAATTTTAATTCTACAAAATAAATTAAACTAAGTTAGAACAACTATGCTATGAAAAAACAAACTTTTTGTCTATTGTTATTTTTTTTTATTCAAGGCTATTTTTTTTCATACAGCCTTTTTTCACAACAACGTGAACTGCATTTTATCAATTTTCAGTCGCAACAGCCCTTCTTTTTTGAGCAAAAAGGCTTGAATTTGGCAAAATATTGTATGCGTTGGATAGAAGAAAATAAACTACCTATTTGGCAACTTACCAATGACTTGGCGGTACTGCCTATGTCGCCAGATAGTTTGGAGGCACGCAAACAGTTACGCAGGTATTTGCCTGATAATGACGGTACTTTGTGGGCTACTGACCTTGTGCATACGTGGATAGACGGTAAGCAGGCAAAACCTAATAGCCCTTTAAGTATTCAATTTATTCATTTTTTCTTTGCAAAAGATTCTTTGCAAAATACAAAAAGCCTTGACAATTATGTTTTTTCGGTAAAATTTGATGAATTGCTGCGGTTGTGGAAACAAGAACAACAACATACTTTGCCAATTTTGGCAGTGAGTAAAAGCAATAAAACAACAGGTTTGTTGTTTGGCGAAGTGTTACAGCCCAAAAATGACGAGGAACACCGTTGGCTCATTCAGGAATTGGCAAAAGCTATACAACAATACCGCCTTGTGCCTTTTCAACGGAAAAATCAGCGACAAATTCCCTTACCTATAGAAGAAATGAACCGCCTCAAAAACATTGCACAAGGGCAAGCCGACGACAATGTGTTTATGCGTGTGGCAGATAGTTTAACGCCCAACGGTTTGATAGCCAAGCACATAGACATTTATACAGAAGGTACAAGCCTCAACCAATACCAAGCCCACTATGTGGCTTCGGTGGAGGTGGCTGCGGTAAGGTTATTAAACTCACCTCGTTTGTTTGTTCCAAGTAATGAAACAGTGGTGTTGAATTTATTGTATCATTTGCAGTTTGTGAATAATAGAATTAAAACGGCTCAAATCAATTCGTACAATACAATTAATACACAAAACTTTGCGGTTGTTGGGCAGCAAAACTTTTTTTACCAAACCTTTTTGGCAGATGTGGATTTACGTGAAGAAAATAATGCTTTGTTGTTTCGCAAAAATAAAGAAGTAACAAGATTGTTATTGCAAGGTGTTTTGGAACAAAAACTATCCACTTACGAACTCAACGAAGACCCAACGGGCTATGTGGCAACTGCACAAAAATTTGACGAAGTGATAGAAAAACTAAAAATTAAACCAATAACGCCTACGCCTACCACTGTCAATATAGAAGATGCGGACAATCCAATAACTGTAAATACGCAAACTTCTACTGTCATGCCTTTGAATATTCCCAAAGATAAACTTTACAAAAAATTGGAGGGCAATTATTTTACGCCTACGCATTTGTACCGTTTACAGTTGGTTGGCAAAGTCGTTTTTGATGCTAAGGGGCAAAATAAATCTTATCAAATAGATTATGTGCATTTGGTATTACCTGCCCAATATTCGCAAAAAGGCTTAGATGAAGTCATTACGACTTTTAAAGCTGCTGAAATACAAAAATATTTTGAGCAAACTCGCAAAGCTAAATTCAAGTACAAGCCTTTGAAGAAAAAAATTACATATTTACAAGGTTTTGAAAACCAAGTGTTTGACTATACGATTTGGGAAAGTAGCCCTATTTATGAATAAAATAAAATTTCTATTCAAGCAAAAAACTCTAAGTAAATTCTCTCAAAATATAACCCCACAAGGGCTTAAAGCCCTTGTGGGGTTGATGAACAGTTTTATTTTAGCTTCAATTAAAATGCCTCTGAAATCAAGACGTAGATATTTGTAGAATTGAGTTGGAAAGTATTGGTTTTGTTGTCGCTGTTGAAACCTAAACCATAGTCTAAACGCAAGTTCAGCTTTTCATCTTTGATAAGTGCAAAACGTAGCCCTGCCCCCACTGCATATTTGAGGTCATGGAACGAAAAATCTTCTACTTTGTTCGCCACTCTGCCCATAGAGGCAAAATAGGCAGCCCCGAAACGCCAAAATAAGGGCTGTCTGTATTCGGCTTGAACGGCTATCATGTTGTTGTCTTTGTAACGACCTGCGTAGTAGCCTCGCATCATAGTAGAACTGCCCAAAATGCCCAAGTTGCGGAACTGTACCTCACCATTCGTAAATGTGCCTACTGCCTGAAAAGCCAAAACATCTCTGTCTGTGATTTTGAAATATTTGCGGGTGTCGAAACGGTAAACGGTGTAGTTAAAATCACTGCCAAAAACTTGGTTGAAATCTATGGCGGTGAGCTGCACTACACCACCTTTATTGGGTGCATACGAATTGTTGCGGGTGTCATACGAAACGACCAAGCCCAAGCCTAAGTTTGTACCTCCGTTGCGTCCTATGACATTGTACTGCTCAAAAAAACCACCTTTTGTATATTCTATGTCAAAGAGTTTTTGGAACTCAAAAACAGCCCCTACAAAGAGTTTTTTATAGACTTTTCGCAGGAGTTGTGGGTTAATCAGAAATTGTGAATAGCTATATATTTCGTAGTTTTCTTGCAAAGTACGGTTGCCTATACCCCAAAATCTGTCTGGAAATTTGCTGGCGGTGTTCTCAAAACGCAGCACATATTTTTCTTTTGGAAAGAAAATATTGCCCCCTACGCCCAAAATAATTTGGTTTCTGGTTGTGTAAATTAAACCTGTGGGAATCGTGGAAGTGCGAATGGTGCTGTCTGATTTTTTGGTTTTAAAAACATAAGCCGTAGCAAAACCAAAACCAAAGGCAGTTTCGGCAGAGTAGGCTGCCAAAGGAAATACCAACAATCTATTGCGTTGTTGTTTCTTAACAGAGTCTAATACTCTTTTTTCTTTGAGAGAATCGGTAGGGACAAGATGAAAACCTTGCACAAAACGGGGCATTGACAACAAAAAAAGCACTAAGCACAAGCCTACAACGTAATTGTTTATCCTGATGAGCATGACACTACTAAAAATTTTGCAATTTTACGCAAAAAATAGGCATATTTTACTTGAATAGGCAAATAAAACTTGGTAACAAGACAAGTATCAACAATAGGGCTTATTACATTAACTTATCTCTTACTTCCATTAAGGCAAAGCCCAGCAGGTTTTCACCTCGCCAATGGTGCGGATTAGCACTATGTACGTGGTCTGCGGGCAGTCCAATTCCCCAAATAGCATCTACGGGGCTTGCTTCTACTAAGACTCTCTCTTGTGTTTGTAGTAAATAAGTGGCTAAAGGTGGGTTTTGGCTAAATTTATGAAAATTTCCTTCTACGACAATCTCAAATTTATGCTTGTTCCAAATAGTTTCTTCATAGTCTGTTACCTTTCTGCCTAACTCTTTGGCTTCGTGTGGAGTTTGTGCCTCAATGATTTTTTCGAAATGCACAGTGTCATTAAACAACAAGGCTTTTTTTGCCATCATCCAATGTTCAGCCGTTTTGTAAGTAATGCCGTCCACAGTAAAGGCGTATTCAGCCCATTGGCTAAAACAAAATTTGCCTATTGTTTCGTTGTACTTGTTGGTATGTCCCCAAAAGAACAAAAATTTGAGGGTTTCGCCCTTGTCATATTTTTCTAAGAGCCAAGTAATGTTGTAAGTAGTCATGGGTAAAATAAAATTACTTTGGTGTACGAAATTAGGTGGATTAGGGTTGTTGTGAATAAATAAGATAAGTAATTGGAAAAAATAAATGTACCACAGACTTTAGTCTGTGATATTTTGATTATCAGGAGATTACAGACTAAAGTCTGTGGTATAATATTGTCAATTAATTAGTTACTTGTACTTATTATTAAAAAAACACCAATTTATTTTTTCCTCCCACAAATTTTGGTAGCTTTAAGCACACAGCCCCATCAAACTATTTTTGAGTATGAAAGCTAACAAAGACCAATCAGTCAAATATATAGAATATGTGATTACGGTACATGGTATTGGTAATCAACGACATAACGAAACGGTTTCGCCTGTTATCAACCGTTTTGCCGAAGTGCGACAAGGACAACGGAGTCCACAAAACCGTGAGGTAGTGTCTTTGGGCATGATTTCCTCGCAGACAGGCAAGCCTCAACGTATGCCCGATGGTTCTATTACCTTCGAAGGTCGGCAGCCTTGGTGTGAGTTCGCAAATATTCCCGCAGATGGCAACCACGAAGTAGAGTTTTTCTTAGGAGAACCTTCTTATGACGGAGAAAATGTACGTTTTATAGACCTCTGTTGGGCAGATATTATGGAAAAGGAGTTCCCAGAAGTAGGACAAAGTACCGAAGAATGGGCAAAAAAACTCTTGGACAGGTTGGAAATGAAGCAGATACGTGATAAAAAAGAAGGCAAAAATGGCGAAGAACACCATGACGAGGAAAGCCGTTGGATTTTACCGACTTTGTACCAAGTAGAAGAAACGATTGTATTCCTCAAAACTTTTTTGTCTTTACGTGCCAAAAATTTGAGTGAGATGATTTTTGATAGGTTTTTGGGGGACGTGCAACTCTACGGCGAATACTTGCCAATACGTGGCAAAGCCGTAAGACGTTTTCACCGATTGATGAACAAGATAGAAAAGTATCACATAGAACTACATTGCCCAGACCATTCGGCAGCTACACCCTACAAATCGGGCAATATGTACGTAAAACCACGCTATACGATTATTGCTCACAGTTTGGGGACGGTAATGTCTATGGATACGCTGATGTATGCTCACTTACACAAAAACATTCACCGCAAAGAATTATTAGGTAAGTTTGATAATTTACCTTTCCCTAATTACGCAACGCAATACGACTCCGAAGTAGAAGCCCGCAATGAAGACAATAGTTGGAAAAGTGATTCTTTTGAATGGATTTTGGAACAAAAAGGCGAATCTATTGGCGAAGGTTGGATAGATAATATTCATTCTTACGTAACATTAGGTTCACCCATAGATAAATTTTTGGTGATTTGGTGGCAAAACTACCAATACCTCAAATACGACCATTTGTTTAAAGACAGATTAGACAAAATCAAGCATTACAATTATTGTGATGAGCAAGACCCCGTAGGACACTTCTTAGATTTGTTTGAAAAACAACCTGTTTATAGCAAACTTTTTGAAAAACAAGAGGACATTGTTTACAACCGTTATGCTGTACCGGGCAAGGCTCACGTAGATTATTGGACAGACTACGAACTTTTTTACCGTATAGTCAAAACGACTATAGACGACCAACCTCTCGAACAAGTTAAGAAAAATGAAATATTCAATAATTTTGAAAACAAAGAAGGGGTTTATGGAAAAGTCATGTTTTATATCTATGGTACGTTGCCTATTTTGATGACTGTCATTTGTTCTTTCTTCATTATTTGGGGTTGGGAAGCCAAAGGTTCTACAGGTAGTACCCTTGCTATGTTGGGCTTTGTAGCAAGTAACTTCTTTTTCCGCCGTTTAATCAAACTTTCTATTTGGTGGCGACAAATTCTCAAGAACAAAAATACGGCTACAGACACCAAAGAATACGTTTTAGCCAATTATTCACGCCAATTTAGGGTCTTTTGTAATGGCGTGTTAATAGGTTTGTTACTACTAACATTCATATTTATTCCAAGTTATTTCAGAATATTAATAGATTCAGATGAGTTTGACTGGGAACACCATTTATACGACTTCGGTATTTTAGTTGTTTTGGGTTGGTTAGCAAGTTTCTTGTACCACAAAGTTCTCTACAAACCTCGCCAACACGCCAAGTTTAGATTTGGTTTGACGGTAGATAACACCACAATCACTTCTATTTTTGCGGTGTGTGCTGTGATTGCAGGGCTTACTTTCTTTGATTTGACCTTATTAAAAGGGCTTTTCCAACAAATAGACCCTTTTGCTCCGGCTCTCAAAGAGTTTCATGAAATGCAACTGAACCCACAACAAGCCTTAGACGAGCAACTTAGAGAGTACCAACAAGAAGTTACAGGAGATGAAGCCGCAGGCTACGGCATTTACAATGTAACAAGTTTGCTCTTATTCATGGCTACTTCTGTCTGGATTTTCACACTCAACTGTATGAATAATGCAAGCCGTGAGGTGAAGAAATTGCTACAAAAATAAAATAAAAACTACCCTTTTATAATAGCATTAAAAGGGTAGTTTTTTGGATAATCATTTTTACATATCAATCTTTCTATTTAAAAGCATATTTGAATATGGATTCCTCTATTATCTCAACTGTATTACTACCATTAGCATTAGCTATTATTATGTTTGGTTTAGGGTTGTCTTTGACTTTAGATGATTTTAAACGCATTATCGTATTTCCTAAAGCTGTGTTTTTAGGGGCTATCACTCAATTAGTGGTGCTTCCGATGCTTGGTTTCATTATTGCATTTTTTTTACTCAGTTCTACGCCTGAATTAGCAGTGGGACTTATTATTTTGGCAATGTGTCCGGGAGGTCCTACTTCTAATTTGCTAACACATTTGGGCAACGGCGACACAGCTTTGTGTATCACTCTTACGGCTATTTCTAGTGTGGTCAAAATTTTTACTATCCCCATCATGGTCAATTTTGCCATTAGTACCTTTATGTTACAAACTGTAACTATGCACCTTGACATATTTAGCACTATCCTAAAAATTGTTACGATTACACTTGCTCCTGCTGCTTTGGGTATGTTTATTAAATCTCAATTCAATACTTTTGCTGATGCTGCACAAAAACCTGTTAAAATCATGTCAGCTATTTTTTTAGTGCTAATTATCGTAGCCACCTTGATTAAAGAAAAAGGCAATATTGCTCAGTTTATTGCAGATGCTGGTTTTGCTGCTTTACTTCTCAATCTTTTAGGTATGGGTATTGGCTATTTCTTGCCTACTTTATTTAACCTCAACAAAAAGCAACAACTTACGATAAGCATTGAAACAAGTATCCAAAATGGTACTTTGGCTATTGGTATTGCCAGTAGTCCTCTTATGCTCAATAATTCTACAATGGCTATACCCGCAGCCGTTTATAGTATCATTATGTTTATTACGGCAGGTATCTTTATCTCTTATTTAAATAGCCAAGCACGCAAAAACAATACTGAAAACATAGCATAAATTGATTCTTTCAACGATATGCTGCTTTTTGATGACCTCACCCCCTTGCCCCCAACTCATTTGCTCTGCATTTAGAGAAAAGGTAGGCGGGTGAGGTTAAATTTTATCTTTCTTTTATCATTTGCTGCTGCCATTTCCACGCTGACAACATCATGTCGTCCAATGAAATTTCCGTTTTCCAGCCTAATAAGTTACTGCTTTTAGTCGTATCTGAATAAATAGCTGCAACATCTCCTCCGCGTCTTTCGCCTACAATGTAATTCAATGTAATGCCTGTTACTTTTTCAAATGCTTCAATAGCCTCCAAAACCGTAATACCATTGCCTGTTCCTAAATTAAAAATATCAAAGTTTTTAGTATTTTTTTGGTCAATAAGATATTGTAACGCAATGATATGGGCATTAGCAATATCCGAAACATGAACGTAATCCCTTACACAAGAACCATCTCTGGTCGCATAATCTCCGCCAAAAACAGTCATCGACTTGCGTAGTCCTGCTGCCGTTTGCGTAATAATTGGCAACAAGTTCGTAGGTGGGTTGCGAGGATCTTCGCCATTTAAACCTGAAACATGCGCCCCCACAGGGTTAAAATAACGCAAAGCAATGACTTGAGTAGGGCTATTGGCTACAAAGTCTTTCAACATTTCTTCTCCTACTTGCTTCGTGTAGGCATACGGCGACTCTGCTTTTTGTAAGGGCAAGTTTTCATGCACAGGCAAGGTGGCTACATTGCCATAAACAGAACACGAAGACGAGAAAATAAAGTAATTGATGTTTCTTTGTTGGGTAATTTCCAACAAATTGAGCAAAGAAACCACATTATTGCGGTAATACAAAAGTGGTTGTGCTACAGATTCTGGCACAGATTTGAGGGCTGCAAAGTGAATGATGCCGACAATATCAGGGTTTTCGTCAAACACCTGAGCCAATGCCGTAGCATCGCACAAATCTATAGCATAGTTTTTTACTGTTTTATTGGTAATGGCAGCTACCCTTTCTAATGTTTTCAAAGATGAATTATGCAAATTATCAATAGAAATCACATTATATGAAGTCCGCAACAACAGTTCTATGAGGGTATGTGAACCAATGTAACCACACCCACCTGTAACAAGGATTTTATTTTTTAGCATAGTCAAATCTATATTCAAGGAAAATTGTTTTGAACTGTAGGACGGAATTTAGTCTGTTTCAAGAAGTTTTCTAAACGGACTAAAGTCCGTTCTACAGAAGCCTACTTTTGTTTATGGCTAATTACGTACAATATTAGGAAAAATAAGTTTATCTTAACGGGCAAAAACTCATTGAAAAATGTTCTTAACCTATATTTTTATTGCTGTTACGGTAGTGGTCAGCTACATGGCATTTAACAGTCCTTCTTTATTGGACAAATTGATGATGATACCTCGCAAGGTCTATCATTACAAAGAATACCACCGCCTTATCACATCGGGTTTTGTGCATGCAGGTTGGATGCACCTTTTGTTCAATATGATTACTTTCTATTCTTTTGGTAGAGTAGTCGAAATGATTTATCTGTCTTATTTTGGCATGACAACAGGTTGGTTGTACTTTGCTGGTTTGTATTTAGGAGGCATCATTGTATCAGATTTGCCTAATCTGAATAAATACAAAGACTCGTCTTATTTTAGTAGTTTGGGGGCTTCGGGTGGCGTGGCTGCCGTGATTTTTGCCATGATACTTTACAATCCCACAGGCTTAATCTACTTGTTCTTTGGCTTGCCTTTGCCAAGTATTATTTTCGGTGGCTTGTATTTAATTTATTCGAGCTATTATGCAAGTGGTAGCAATGACGGCATCAATCACTCTGCCCATTTGTACGGTTCTTTGTACGGTTTGGCATATACCGCCCTCACTGTACCAGACGTAGTGCCTATGTTCATCAATCAACTGCAAAATGGTAGTTTCTTTTAGTCTTATTTAGTTTAAACCTATAAGGTTTCAAAAACCTTATAGGTTTAGGTATAAAAACTATTTTTTCAAACTCCACGCTACACTTGCAGCACACAAAAACACAATCAACGCTGAACAAATTTGTGTCAAGAGTACGCCTGTGCGGTAAGAAGAAGGATTGAAAACAGCTTTAATGGTGTGTTTTCCCTTCGGTATTTCCAAACCACGCAAGACATAATTCACTCTTACAAACTGTGCAGCTTGTCCATCTATGCTCACTTCCCAGCCTTCGGGGTAAAAAACTTCTGAAAATACCGCAAAACCATCTTGGCTGTTGTTACTTTCATAGCTCAATTCTTTGGGGCTGTAGGCGGTTAGGCGAATCTTGGCTGTGCTATCTACGGCAAATTCTTGGCGGTTAGTTTTAAATTTACTGCCGTCAATCACTGCGGTTGTGGCGGTTGGTAAGCTGTCCAACGCTGCCATTTCCTCGTCTGCCGAATTTACATTTTTCAGTTTGCTTATAAACCACGCATTGCCCAAAGCCGTAGGGTTTTTCAATACTTCTTTGGGGCTGTCGCCAAATTTGAGGTAACGAGCATTGAGCATATTAACCACATTGTATTTTTCAAATGCAGGTTGCCCTTGCGATAAATCTTTACCTATTTGCTGCATTTGCTTTTCCAATTGTCTTTCATACAATTCTTGGTAACGGCGAAGTTTGGCAGCAAAATAACCACCGACAGACTTGTGAAAATACGAAGTTTCAGAATCATTGAACGGATTAGCAAAGTTTAAGACTCTGTAACTCAAATCTTTGTCTTGTAAAATAAAATTGTCGGCTTCGGTAGCTTGGCGGTTGCTTACTTGGTTTTTGGGTTTAAAATCCTCGTCATTTACATACCTTTTGCTCACAGCCCAAACGTCTGCCATACTCAAAAAACCAATGATAGACAATGCCACTACTTGCGATATTTTTTTGTTCCAAGTAGCCCAAATAATGCCTGTAACGGCTGTTATGAACAAGAAACTCCGCAAGGCATCTGCACGCAACATACTCTTACGGTCTGCAATAACGGCTTGTAAGAAACCGCCAAACTGTTCATCTGAAGGCGAAGAAAAGCTAAATAATGAACTACCCAACAACCAAATCACGAAGGCAAAACCACCCGTAGCACCGAAGGCAATTAAGAGATTTTTCTGCTGTTCGGCATTAAAAGTTGTTTTTAGGGCTTTGTCTAAACCTAAAATTCCGCCTATAACCATTAACAAGACTGCCAAACTCAATGCCATAGACACAGAACGGAACTTGTTGAACATGGGGAAATAGTCAAAAAGTGGGTAGTTGAACCAAGCCAAATTTTTGCCCCAAGAAATCATAAACATTAAAATCACACCTGCCAACAACCAATATTTTTTGTCGTTTTCTAAAAAAATTAAACCTAAAACAAACAAAAAACACACAATAGCACCTGCATACACAGGAGCAGCCGTAAAAGGTTGGTCACCCCAATACAAAGGAAACTGTTTGGCATATTGGTTGGCTTGCCCCATGTCCATTTGTCCGCCTTGTGCTGCCTGCATGAAAGTTTGATAAACTTCACTGTTCTTGTCTAACTTTTCATTGCTTGAACCACCGTACAAATTAGGAATTAACAAAGTCAAAGTTTCGGCTTTGCCCTGACTCCAACCAAAGGCATATTCTTTGCTCAAACCATCTTGTTTTTCGGCATTTGTGCCTTTTTCGTGGGCTGCACTACTTAGTTCAGCTGTTCCTCTTGTCGAGTATTTACTGTATTCAGTCGTAGTCAATAACTTACTTCCATAACTGCCTAATGCCAAAACACCGCCAACTACTAACAAAATTGCCGAAGTGATAAAAGGTTTTAGGGTTTGTTGTTTCAAATTGACAATTAGTTGATTGATGCCCAAAATCACACAAATAAAGAACAAATAGTAGGTAATTTGTGGGTGGTTGGCACGTAACTCTAAGGCTAAAGCCAAAGAAAATACACCAAAACCTAAGCCTTTTTTACGTAGATTTTCGCCTGTAAGTGTGAGGTACATACCGCCTAAGACCAACGGAGCATAACTCAACGCCCACATTTTGGTCATGTGTCCTACGCTAATAATGACCAAATGATAGGTACTAAAACCAAAAGACAAAGCCCCTACCGCAGCCAAATAAGGCGAAACCCTAAAACACAACAACGCCAAATAAGTAGCTAACAACGCCACAAACAGAGAACCTGCGTCTTTGGCATATAAAAATAAGCCCTTAAATGTTTTGTCTATTGCCGTTAGTACATAGTCGCCTGTGGGAGCTTCTAATAAATAGACGGGCATACCACTAAACATAGCCCCAGTCCACATACTTGGCTCGTCATGGGTTTTATTATAGTCCCTAACTTCTCTTGCACCGCCTTCATAGTGGGCAATATCGTATTTGTAAAGGGCTTTATTGTCTAAAAATTCGGGTTGGAAATACGCAAAGGTTACAATGTAAAACAGCGTAATACATAAAATATGCGGTAAAATTTTCTGAAAATCTATTTTCATGGCAAACAAAGAAAAGTTTTGCAACAAATTTCAGAAAGTTTAGGGAAGTTAGTGCGAAAAAAGGCAAGTTTTTCGCAATGAATTATCGTATTTTTAGGCTCTTTTTAGAAAACAACCTTTTTTGGCAAGGTTTGTAACTATTTTATTTACTTTTTGCAAAGTAACAACCTTATCATATTGTTTATCGTAAGGTACTTTGTATAACATTATACTATCTAAGTTTATGAAAAAACTTCGCAAAGACGACCATTGTTTGAATTGTGGGCTACATTTAGAGCCACTTTACCGTTACTGTCCGCAGTGTGGTCAAGAAAACACCAATAACAAGCAATCTCTTAGCGAATTGTTGAAAGACGTATATGACGACTATATTACGTTTGATGCCCGTTTTTGGCGAAGCCTCAAGCCTTTTATTATTTCGCCCGGTTTATTGACCAAAGAGTTTAATCAGGGGCATCGAATACGGTATGTTCACCCTGTTCGGTTGTATTTATTGATTAGTTTGTTTTATTTCTTCACTTTTACCCATGTATTCGAGATAGACAGTATCCCAACAGAAAGCCTCAAAGTTACTGATAATGGGGTAAACTTAGATGTTGGTGGTATGTCAGATTCTTTGGCAAAAGATGGTGTTTTTCAGAAAGAAATAGCCCCCGCCGTTGAGCAAGTAGATGCTGTACCGAATGAAAAAGTAAAGAAAGCCATTAAAAAAAGATTGACAAAAAACAAAGTAGCTGCAACAGACGACAGCCTTTCGGTACAAGGCAAAGAATTTATCAATTTAGATTTAGACGATGATTCACTGCGTTGGTCAAGGTTTTTGATATGGGTACAAGACAAAAAAATGAAAGAAACGGCTCTTTTAGATTCTATTGGTGTAAAAGACCGCAGCGAAACGACTTTGAAAGCAGCCCGCCAAGTCCAAAAAATAGGCAGAAACGACTTGGGTATTTTCTTGCAAAGCACCATAGACAATATTCCTTTAATGATGATTTTTTTGTTGCCATTTATGGCGATGTTCTTGAAGATTTTTTATATTCGTTCAAAGATTTTTTACATAGAACACCTCGTTTTTGCGTTTCATATACAGTCTTTTGTCTATTTGATACTCACTTTTTCGTTGTTGGCACTTTATGTCCTTAACTACCAGCACAAATTTGAGGTATTACAATGGACATCTTGGGCGGTTATTTTGTATGTCGTAGCAGCTTTTAAGAATGTTTACCAGCAGAGTCTATTTAAAACACTCATCAAATCTTTCTTGTTATCCCTGATGTACGTATCTGTATTGCTTATATTTTTGACTATAGAGTTTTTAGTTTCGTTTTGGTTATTTTAAAAAATATTGAAAATCAATTACTTAGGGTTCGTTAATAAAAAAAAGTAAAAAAAAGTAAGCATTTTTTTGCAAATAATTAAAAACGCATTACCTTTGCACCACGTTAAACGAAACGGGATTTTAGCTCAGTTGGTTCAGAGCATCTGCCTTACAAGCAGAGGGTCATAGGTTCGAATCCTATAAGTCCCACTAAAAATTAAGTTTGTTCCTTCATAGGGATTTTAGCTCAGTTGGTTCAGAGCATCTGCCTTACAAGCAGAGGGTCATAGGTTCGAATCCTATAAGTCCCACCGTACACCACAATTCTTTTTAGAGTTGTGGTGTTTTTTTTATCAAAATCTATTCGCCATTCTTCTTCTTCTTTTTAAGCAAATAGACCAAAGAAAGTTGGTGGGCAGGCAACAAAACACTATGTGTTTGGAGGGCATAATCTACTTGTAAAGCAAACAACTGCAAACCTACACCAAAAGAAGCCGTAAATGGTGCGGTATTAATGCCTGTACGCACTGCCAATTTTTCTATGGGTTTGTACTCTACGCCAGCTCGTAGGGTAGCAGGGAAATCAATGTTTTTAAGCACATCAGCATTTAACAACAAATTTTTGAGAGGTCTGTATGAAATTCCTGCCTTCATAATAGTAGGGAGTTTTTCTTGTTGAAAATTAGCTATTTGGGCTTGGTTAAAATTGTAAATGTGTGCTGCAGCAAACAAGGTAGGCGTAAATTGCATAAGCCCACCAAACTCCAAAGCAAATACAGACCTTGTACCTAAACCTTCCATAGAAATTTGTAAGTAGTTGGCTTTCAGTCCTAAACTTACAGTATTGATTTTATGGCTTACACCTATGCCCAAGTCGACTTCATTATAAAGGTTATCGCCAAAGTGGGCAATGGTAGCTCCCCAAGCCGAAGTTTTTAGCGTAGGCATTGCAAAGCCCGCAGCCACCGTATTTAGCCCTGCCATACTGAAACGGTTTTCGTAGGCTGTCATGACGGTTGGCTGGTTCAGCCAAGCCAACGCACCAATGTTATTAAAAACCGACCAACCGTCTTGCAGTGTAACCGAAGCTCCGCCCACGCCTAAATGTCTGCCCCCCATACCTATTCTTTGGGCAAAACTGATTGATAGTGTGCCAATTAACAAAAAAGCCGTTAAAACAAAAAAACGATACAACTGTTTCATAGCATTAGGGTTGTAAGCCAAGAAAGACTACCAAGTATTTTTTGTAAGAAAAGAAAAATCTACGATTATATCTAAAAAAGTTCCATTTGTGTTTTGAATTTATACGGCTTTTTTAAATATATTTGAAACCATAATAGCTTGAACGGCTATTGCCAAAGATAGTAAATAGTAGTAATTTATTGATTATTAACGAATTAGTTGATTACCTTTGTTCTAAATATAACCTTTATTATACAATATGGCAGCATCTACAGCAGCAACAATTGCAAATCCACGCAAACTATGGAGTGGTGGTAACGAGCCACTCAACGCAAGTTACGGCAAACTCATGATGTGGTTTTTCCTTTTATCAGATGCGTTTACGTTTTCTGCATTCTTGATTACGTATGGCATGATAAGATACTCACACCTTTCTTTTGGAGAGTTCTTAGCTAAAAACAATCTATCAGCCGAATTACCTTACAAGTTTTCGCCAGAGTATTGGCCTATTCCAGAACAAGTATTTGATGCAATTCCGTTTTTTTATGCACACTTGCCTTTGGTTTTTGTTGGTATCATGACCTTTATCCTCATTGTTAGTAGCGTAACAATGGTATTGGCAGTAGAAGCAGGACACCGCATGGACAAGGCAGATGTAGAAAAATGGATGTTGTGGACTATCTTAGGGGGTGCGGCTTTCTTGGGTTGTCAGGCTTGGGAATGGACTCACTTTATTCATGGTAAGGAAAATATTGATATGGTAAACGCAGTAGGTAATACGTTTATGGGTGCTAACTTGACACAGAACCAATACGGACCTCCTTTGTTTGCGGATTTATTCTTCTTCATCACAGGTTTTCATGGCACTCACGTATTAAGTGGTGTACTTTTAAATATCCTTGTATTTTACAATACAGTAATGGGTGTGTACGAAAGAACAGGACACTACGAAATGGTAGAAAAAGTAGGTTTATACTGGCACTTTGTTGATTTGGTGTGGGTATTCGTATTTACATTGTTCTATTTAGTGTAAGTTACAAACCCTTGTAAGGTTTTTGAAACCTTACAAGGGTTGCTATTTTAGTTTTAAAATTCACAAATTCTTTAATTTAGTCATCTTACTTTCATTGTATATAACTATGGCAGCACACGCAGAAGGTTTAACACCAGAAGAAATAAGAAAGAAAAACGTCAATCGTATTTTAGTAGTAACAGGAATTTTGGCTGGTATCACAGGCTTAGAATTTTTGTTTGCTTTTACAATGTCGGCAGGTGTTGGAAGAAATATTATCTTCTTTATCTTAACTATAGCAAAAGCATTTTATATTGTAGCAGACTTTATGCACCTGCGTCATGAAGTAAAAAGTTTGATTTTGGCAGTGCTATTGCCTACAGCCTTCGTGGTATGGTTGGTAGTTGCTTTATTGACAGAAGGCGGAAATATTCATATTCCACGTTTCTAATTGCGAAGACAAATTTTTTACCCAAAAAACCGTTATTGACATTCAACAACGGTTTTTTGGCTTAACAAGGGCTTACTTCTAAATTCCTACCCAATACACTAAGGTAAGGAGCAATGAAAAATTGCCTACAACTCCTATAATACTGCCCCACCAGACTTCTTCGGGAGTATGAGCAGCCAAAGACAACCGAGCCGAAAGTATCATGCCCATTGCGAATACCGCACCTATGACCAAATATAACAACTGATAACGAAAATCTAAGAACTGTAGGGCTAACAACAAGCCGACCATACCACCTATGCCTACGGCATGGACACTGATTTTGTAATACAATGTAATAACAGAGGCTATAAAGACAGAAAAACTAATGCAAATGATAATATAGGAGAAAATAGTTCCTCTGAAAATCCCTGTTTCGACCAATACCGCCAACGCCACATAAATAGTGCTGGTAAGGAGCATAGGCACACGCCGTTCCGTTACCTCACGCATTTCCAAAGACTTGATATACTGCATTTTGTAGAGTAAAATAACCATAACAGCAGGAATGGCTAAGGTGCATAGTGTAATCAAACTCCATAGATACAACCTAATTTTTTCGGTAAATTCTATGAAAATCGGAGTCCTGAAAAAGAGTAAACCGAACAACCATGTAGGCAGCAATAAAGGGTGGAAACAATAGGATAAAACTTTGGCAAGTTGGGGATTCATATTCATACAACTGTTTGTTGGTAGGCACAAAGATATGACAAAGTACGGACAATGAAAAAGCCCCTGCACGACTTACTCGTGTAAGGGCTAATGACAAAACTATCTACTCTATTCAAATTCCTTTATTGACTTTTTGAACTATTCAGTGGTTATCATTGTCCGTTTTACCAAAATAACGGAGATACATCTCAAAATCGTGGGGGTCTTGGTAGCCCGGTACGGTAGTCATTACTTTGTCCCTGTTGATATAGACCATTGAGGGGTAACTATTTACACCGAAAATATGCTGTGTAAGTTGTTGTAAGCCAATCTCACTGTCTTTGAACTTCACTCTTTGCTGGCTGCTTGCATCTATCCGTACAGCGTAATAATGCTTGTTGATATACGCAATGATATTCGGTTTATTAAAAGTTTCGATTTCCATTTTTTTACAGCCATTACTACCTTCTTTGTAAATGTTAATGAAGATAGGCTTATTGTTTTTTTCTGCCAACACCAATGCCTCCTCCAAACTTATCCATTGAATAGTTTGGGAAGCTGCGGGACTTGCCTGTGCGACATTGTATAGCCCCTTATTTGCAAACAACGCAACAAGCCCCATAAGAATGAGCAACGGCACTAAAGTCTTGATATACAAACGGTTCATAGTGGTTATTTTTACTAATACTTTAACAAGTTCTTTGCCAAAAAATGCGGTGGTGAGTTATTTTATTGCGGTTGGGTTGCTTGTTGGGGCTGCTCTGTTAGAGTTGTAGAACCTATTGCAAATTATGGGCTATATGTAGCTAATGGGCGTAAAATATTTTTTGGGGACACTAAAAAAATGATTGATAGCTATAAAAATTGTATTTCTTTGCTTGATTTTTACAAGAATAATCTATAACATTACATCAGATTATTTAACCAAAAACAGTACAACTATGGCGTACAAAATTGATGAGATTGAAGGTATTGGACCTGTTTATGCAGAAAAATTAGGTTTGGCAAGTATTAAAACCGTAGAAGGTTTATTAGAGGCGGGCAAAGACAAAACTGGTCGCAAAAAAATAGCCGAAACCACAGGCATAGACGAGGGTAAAATCTTGGACTGGGTAAATATGGCGGATTTATTCCGTATCAAAGGCGTAAGTTCTCAAAATGCTGAAATTCTAAAAGCTGCGGGAGTGGACACAGTGAAAGAATTGCGTACAAGAAATGCAGAAAACTTACACAAGAAGATTGTGGAAGTAAACGAAGAAAAAAACTTGGTGCGTCAAGTGCCTGCTTTGGCTGCGGTGCAAGATTTCATAGAACAAGCAAAGTCTTTAGAACCTATGATTACCCACTAAGAATTTATCTAACAATAGAGTTTATGAATAATTTTTTGCTATAGCCTCTCCCAACCCTGCGAAACGTCGCACCGCCCACAGGGAGGGCTGAAAAGGAGTTATTCATAAACTCTAATGATTGATAGGAGTTTACAAAACTTTCTAAGTCTTTCGGACTTAGAAAGTTTTGTTTTTTAGCTGTGATAATTTACTTGCTTGCCGTTTTTTGTTTATAAAGAGGGACTGTGCTACAAGGTTCGCCAAACATTAAACTATTGACAATCGGCTGTAAACGTCTGGTAATCTCTACGTAGGCAGAAATAGGTACGGGGTGCTTGCTACAGCCTTTTACCACCACTTTTGCACCTTCATACTGCGAATAGTCTATGCGTTGGAGGGCATCTCTGAACAAAGCATCTTCGAGGGCATTGCTGTCTCCAAAAACGACCATATTGGCATACGGAGTAAGGTAAGTAGCCAACAACATGTATGCCCACGTAGGCACAATAGCATCTGCCGTACAACACACCGCCACATTTTTGCCTGTGAATTGGCTAAAATCGGTGGATTTGAGGGCTGCCCGAAATTCTTTTTCCTTCAAAATAAGTTCTTGGAACAGGTACGGTTTAAGGTCAAGTGATACTCTTTCTCCCTTGTGGTAATAATCCTCCAAATCCAAACTTATCAAACTGCTTTGGGCTACTTTATTGATGATTTCTTCCATATTAATTTGATGTATTTATAAACTTCAGTCATTGAGCAATAACATTTCTCAAAGAAATATTACTTCTTCTACAAACTACTAATTTAGGTTTTTGGTTTCTACCAACGAATTAGTAAATTTAGCTGTCTAAAAAATTTGACCATGATAAAAAACTTCACTTATGCCTTACTAATGGCTACTTTAGTGGCTTGCAAAGGTAAATCTACGGAAACGACACCAACAGAAGCAACATCTACCACTACCACAGACTACACCTGTGTTCCTCTCAAAAAAGCAGGTCGTATATTGCCTAATCACACTGTAGCAGATATTGAGCAACTTTTTGGCAAAGAAAACATAGGCATAGACTCTTTATTTGCAGAAGGCGAATTTGTGGGTTTACGGTCTGTGGTAAATAAAGGAAAGGCAGACGAGATTTTTATTTCTTGGGAAGAAGACAAACCGCCATTTAAGAAAATCATGTCTGTAGAAGTTGCACAACAAAATTCTCTGTATAAAACCGAAGAAGGTATAGGCGTAGGTAGCACTACAGGAGATATTCAAACTAAATTGAATGCAGGTAAACCCTTTACTTTCAGTGGTTTTGGTTGGGATTATGGCGGAGGTTGTTGTTTTAGTGAGGGTGTGAGTGAAAAATTACGTCATGTAAATTTCCGTTTGGATATGAAGGAAGCCGACTATGAAAAATTTACGGAGGACGAGAAAAATAAATTTTTAGGCGACCAATCTGTTTCTTCGGATTTACCTATCTTTCAACAAAAGGCTATGCCTGTAGCAATGACCATGATGGTAACTTTGAATGAATACCAACCGAAAGATTAATGGAAATTTACACCTATAAGTTTGTTCAAATCTTATAGGTGTAAATTTTTAATAGCGTAGTAAAACTGTATGAACAAAAAATTTATTTCTCTGCACCACCGCCAAGCTATTGTGGCTACCAAACACCAAAAAGACAGTTTACTAGCTACTGTTTTTAGTGAAACTCTACATTGGGAATTTCTACCTACACCAATGATTGATACCGACCAATTAGGCACATTTTCAGGCGAAATTCCTCGTAATTTGTCGCCTTTGGAGGCTGCCAAAGCCAAAATAGCCTTGTTGCCAAACAACACCAACGCCACCATTTTTATTGCCAATGAAGGGACTTTTACGGCACACCCACAAATTCCGTTTATCACTGCGGACATAGAATTGATTTATGTCTATGACAGCCTGAATAATTGGGAATTTCACACCTACCACATAGACACCGAACACAGTGCTTTTGAAAAACAATTTACACAAACGGCAGAGGCATTACAAATAGCCGAAGAAAATGCTTTCCCACAGCAAGCCGTCATTGTAAGCATTAAAAAAAACGGATTGATTCAAAAAGTTTGGAAAGGCTTACAAACAACTGCCGATTTGTTAGAGGCTCTGCGTACAGTAGAACAATTTGATGCAACTTGCGAAAAAATCATTTCGGCAGACTTAAGAGCTATGTATAATCCTACCCGCCAAACGGTGCTACGCCGAACTGCCGAAAAACTACTACAAGAATTACAGACGTTTTGCCCACAATGTGAAACACCTGCTTTTTTGCCCAATGTAACCGAAAAAGGTTTGCCTTGTGAATGGTGCGGTAATCCAACTTATTTAGTAGCAAAAGAAATAAGTAACTGTAAATCATGTGGTTACACCATCACCAAAACACATACACATAAAGCTAACCCGATGTATTGTATGCATTGTAATCCGTAGGTGTTTTTCTACCTCAAAAAATAAAAAACAAAACATTTACCTCCAAGTGTGATTTTTTCCCACCTCTTGCGAATCATCTTACAAAAACTTAGTCAATCATTGTAGATGAATGAAAAACCACACGATACGACCACCGCACAGGCTTTTCAGGAAGTAATAGCCACTCACAAAGGAATTTTGTTAAAGGTAGCTAAAACGTACTGCCCCGACCTTACCGAAAGGCAAGACCTTGTGCAAGAAATGTTGTTGCAAATTTGGTTGGCTTTTCCTCGTTACAACGCACAGTTCAAAATTTCTACTTGGTTGTACCGCATAGCTCTGAACGTAGCTATTTCGTTTTATCGGAAAAATACAAGCCAGAAAAATCAACAAGCAGTTCTACAAAGTACATGGCAAAGCACCGAAGAAGACAGCGAAAAAAATACGCAACTACAACTCTTAGAACAGTTGATAGAGGAGCTAAACGAATTGGATAAGGCTTTGATAATCTTGTACTTAGAAGATAAAAGCCATGCAGAAATTGCCGAAATATTAGGACTATCCACTACCAATGTGGCAAGCAAAATAGGCAGAATTAAAGAAAAATTGAAAAAGAAATTTTCCACCCTAAAAACAGACTAAACACATGAACGAGGTAGAATTAAAACAGTTGTGGCAAAACTCTAATGAAAAGTTAGAGCAACTTTTATTTATTACCCAACAAAATACAGAGGCAGTAACAAGGCTACAAGCTCAAAACGCCATTAATGCTTTGGAAGGCACAAAGGCAACTTTCGTACAAATTGGTGTGGCGTGGGTTTTGGGCGTAGGCGGTTTGTTGTATTATTTGGCGGTGAATGTGGCAGACAAAGTGAGTAATTTTTTCTTTGTATCTGCGGGTTTACAAGTATTACTAACGGCTATAGCTATTTGTGTATATATTTATCAGCTCATTTTGATTAAAGAAGTAGATACTTCGGAGGCTATTTTGGTTACACAAGAAAAACTATTGAGCTTGCGAGCCTCTACGTTGTGGGTTACCAAAGTGCTATTTTTGCAGCTACCCTTGTGGACTACCTTCCAATTGTCTGAAAAACTGTTTATAGCCGAAAATACTGCATGGATTATTTTCAATGCCTTCATTACTTTGTTATTTACGGCTGTGGCAGTGTGGTTATTTGTGAATATTAAATATGAAAATAGACATAAAAAATGGTTTCAACTTATTTTTAATGGCAAAGAGTGGCAGCCTTTGTTACAGGCTATGGAACTATTGGAACAAGTAAAGGAGTATAAAAGGTAAAAAAACCTCTATAAAGTTTTTAAATTTTATAGAGGTTTTTTATAGGACTATTTTCATTTAATAAAGTTCTTTAGAATTAATCATTAAATAATTGATTTCAAACAACTTAAAAACTTTAGCATAAAAAAACTTTTGTGCTTGTGGTTGATTGACAAGTTTTATACAAAGTTGTAAGCTATACCTTTGTTGGTAGTGGTAAAAAATGTATGATAAATAAATATTTGATTATCAATAAATTACAAATCATACATTTTTAACCACAACCCCTTTGTTATGCCTTATTCAGAATTAAAGATGTGCCTTTTCTACGACTTTTGAGGCATATTCTTCTATATCAATTTCATCAATGATATTAAAGATATTTTCTCCAGCATCTTTTAATGTATCAATAGCTTCTTCGTACTTTTTCAAATTTTCTTTTTTTTGTGGTTTAGCAACTAAAAAGTCTATATGATAAATTCCTTCAATGGTTTCTTTGATTTGGCTTAACTTACCAAACCATAGATGAGATTTGTTTTGTATGCTTGCTGCGTCTGTAAGGTCAAAACTTAGAGGTTGTACTAATCTGCACAGCCCATTTTTCCACATATACTCGAATTTAATTTCCCCACGTTTAGCCTTGATAACATGATGTTTTGTCAAAAAGTCTTTATTAAACTTATTAAGAGTTAGCTTTTTTTCGAACAAACTTCTTAAATAAGGTTCATCATGCGGGGTTCTTTTTGTCTTATTATAGTAAGGTTTAAAATAAAATTCATAGTCTTCTTTTTTTACAAGTGCTGTATTATGATATAAACCAAGAGTTGGTACATCAAAAAAGATACTTGTTGCATTGGGCATACCAAAATGCTCTTCTATAACATTTTGTGCAGTTAAGTCAAAAAGAGTTGAAGGATTGAGTTTGATAGATTTTGTAATAGCCTCTAATTCGTGTAAATATTTTTTAATATCATGAATTTTTACCGTAGGAAATAAATCACTTAGACGAGCTAAAGTTGAAGGAAAAATTATATCTGCCTTTTGTTCATCGGGAAAAAGATAAAAGACACCAATATTCACCCGTTCTCCCAGAGCATACGATGGGCAGTAACGAAGAATAGAATAATAGTATGTTTTTTGGGGTTTCATGACACTAATTCAATACTCAAATTATGCTAAGATAATATTTTCTTATGAATAATAATATTACTAAAAAAATTATGATTATCAATAGAACAAATGTACTATGATAATCATAATTTTTGTATAATTACGGTACTACATTTCCCCTATTTTCCTGCAAAAAAGTAATACTTTTCACCAAATCTTCATGCAAATAACGGTCTGCTGCCACAAAAGGCACTGTTTGGCGGTACAGCCCCACAATTTTTTCTAATTGTGGCGAAGTCCGCAAAGGTCTGCGAAACTCTAAGGCTTGGGTAGCCACCAACAACTCTATTGCCAACACTTTTTCTACATTTTCTACTACCGAATAGGCTTTTACCGCAGCATTTGCCCCCATACTTACATGGTCTTCTTGCCCGTTAGACGATACAATGCTGTCCACAGACGCAGGCGTACAAAACTGCTTGTTTTGGCTTACAATGGACGCAGCCGTATATTGCGGTATCATCATACCCGAATGTAAGCCCGAAGATGCCACCAAAAACGCAGGCAGTTGGCGTTGTCCCGAAATAAGTTGGTAAATGCGTCTTTCCGAAATATTGGCTAATTCCGCCACAGCTATAGCCAAAAAGTCTAAGGCTAAGGCTAAGGGTTGCCCATGAAAATTACCGCCTGATAAAATTTTATTGGCTTCAGGAAAAATATTAGGGTTGTCCGTTACCGAGTTGATTTCTGTCGTAAATACTTGTTCGCAGTACGACAAGGCATCTTTGCTTGCCCCATGTACCTGTGGCACACAACGGAATGAATAAGGGTCTTGCACTTGTTGTTTGGCTTGTTGGGCTATTTCGCTGCCGTTGAGCCATGTTCTTATAGCCTTTGCTGTGGCTATTTGCCCTTGATGTGGGCGGATTTGGTGCAATAAATCATCAAAAGGTTCTGTTCTGCCATCAAACGCATCTAAACTCAAAGCAGCTAAGGCATCTGCCCATTGACTCAACCGTTGGGCGTGCAAAATGCACCAAACACCGTAGGCACTCATAAATTGCGTACCATTCAACAAAGCCAAGCCTTCTTTTGCCTTAAACTGCAAAGGTTTCCAACCTAATTGGGCATAAACGGCTTGTGTAGCTTGTTTTTTGCCCTCAAAATAGACTTCTCCTTCGCCCATCAATGCCAAAGACAAGTGAGCCAACGGAGCTAAGTCGCCAGAAGCCCCCAAAGAACCTTGTTGGTAAATCACAGGCAAAATTTGATGATTAAACAAAGCTATTAACCTCTCTACGACCTCCAGCGTAATGCCCGAATTGCCATACGCCAAAGACTGTATTTTTAACAACAACATTAACTTCACTACGTCTTGTGGCACTTCTTTGCCCAAACCGCAAGCATGAGAACGGACTAAATTGGCTTGTAGGGCTGTTGTATCTTCGTAGTTAATCAGGTGGTTGCACATAGCCCCAAAACCTGTGTTAATGCCATAAATAGGCGGGGAATTGGGCGTAAGTTGTTGTTCTAAAAAATTTCTACCTGCCAAAATGCGTTGTTGGGTGTCTGCCGAAAGTTGGACTTGGTAGTTTTGTGGGGAAAAAATTACTTTTTTTAGATTTGCCAAAGTAACAGTTTGCAAGTCTATGCTTATTTGGTGGTCTGCTATGTGCATAAATGCTCGTAAGATTTGGTTAAGTGGGTGCAAAAATCTTACTTTTTAGGCAGAAAAAAAACAGTTGATTCAGTTATCACTTAGCAACTTGTTGAATAATAGCCTTTGAGAACCATGATTGAACAGCATCTAATGAGGACTTACCTGCTGCTACGTCTAATGTAAAGTCAATTAGATGATTATCAGTAATATTTTTGTGAAGGGCATACCCATTTAACAACAAGAAAATTATAGCTGCTTGTAAACCTGTTCTTTTATTACCATCTTGAAAAACATGATTAGCTATGATATTAAACATATACAAAGCTGCCTTTTGGTGTACTTCAGGATATATGGGTGTGCCAAATATTTCAGCTTGTACCACTTCAACAATATAGTCCAAACTTTCTTCGTGTAAAAAGTTATTCGGGGGGATAAAATTACCGCCAAATTGTTGGATTTGACGGTGGTTAATTTTTATAATTTGTTCTTTAGTAAGATAAATTAAGCTAATGCTTCCCATACTTTTGCATATTTGTCTGTAGTAAAATCTAATAGAGCCTCGAAGTCATTTGTCAATGTAGAAGTTGCTGCAATATTTTTAGAATTTTTTATATCTATTGAAATAGATTTTCCATGTATTTTTTTTCTATGCCTCTTTAATGGGGCATTATTTAGTTCACTAATAGCTTTACTAAAAATTCGTTTTTTGTGCTTAATATTCATAAATCAATCATTTTTAAATAACATACGTAAATTTAATACTTATAGTGGTGTTTTATGAAGAATTGACGTAAAAAATTTGGGCTATATTAAAATATAGAAGTAGTCATCTTCTAAGAAAATGACTACTCTGAATAAAAAAAAACTCTAACTATAATATTATCCTACACTACCTTCCAAACTCACCGCCAGCAACTTTTGAGCTTCTACGGCAAATTCCATAGGTAATTGGTTCAAAACTTCTTTGCAATAACCATTGACAATCAAGGCAATAGCCTGTTCAGTATCTATACCTCTTTGGTTACAATAGAAAATTTGGTCTTCGCCTATTTTAGAAGTTGTAGCTTCATGTTCTATTTTGGCACTTGGGTTATCTACTTCTATGTACGGAAAGGTATGTGCGCCACATTGGTCACCCATCAGTAAAGAGTCGCACTGCGAAAAATTGCGGGCATTTTCGGCACGTTTCATTACTTTTACTTGTCCTCTGTATGAATTTTGGCTTTTCCCTGCCGAAATTCCTTTGGAAACGATACGGCTACGGGTATTTTTACCAATATGTATCATTTTTGTTCCTGTATCGGCTTGTTGCAAGTTGTTGGTTACTGCCACCGAATAAAATTCGCCAACCGAGTTATCTCCTTTCAAAATACAACTTGGATATTTCCATGTTATTGCCGAACCTGTTTCTACTTGTGTCCAAGAAATTTTTGAATTGTCGCCTAAACAAATTCCTCTTTTCGTAACAAAATTGTAAATACCGCCTTTGCCTTCTTTGTCCCCCGGATACCAGTTTTGTACCGTAGAATACTTAATTTCAGCATCTTTCAAGGTTACTAACTCTACTACGGCTGCGTGTAGTTGGTTTTCATCACGCATAGGTGCGGTGCAACCTTCTAAATAACTTACGTAGCTGCCTTCGTCTGCAATGATAAGAGTACGTTCAAACTGCCCTGTTCCTGCTGCGTTGATACGGAAGTAGGTAGAAAGTTCCATAGGACAACGTACTCCTTTCGGAATGTAGCAAAAAGAACCGTCTGTAAATACGGCAGAGTTAAGGGCTGCAAAGAAGTTATCAGACACAGGCACAACAGAACCCAAATATTTTTGTACTAAATCGGGGTGTTCCAAAATAGCCTCACTCAAAGAACAGAAAATAATGCCTTTTTCTGCCAAAGTTTCTTTAAAAGTCGTTTTTACAGACACACTGTCTATAACGGCATCAATCGCAATATTGCTGTTTACGCCTGTCAATCTTTTTTGTTCGTCCAAAGAAATACCCAACTTCTCAAAAGTAGCTAAGAGTTCTGGGTCGACTTCGTCCAAACTATTGAGTTGTTTCTTGGGTTTTGGGGCAGAGTAATAAATAACGTCCTGATAATCAACAGGCTTGTAGTTTACATTTGCCCACAAAGGTTCAGTCATTTTTTGCCATTGTTGAAAGGCTTTCAATCGCCATTCGAGCAGCCATTCAGGTTCATTTTTTTTGTGTGAAATGAACCGAATAATATCTTCATTCAAGCCTTTTGGGGCTTGGTCATTATCTAAGTCTGTGGTAAATCCGTATTTATATTCGGCAGAGGTGATTTCTTCTAAAATTTCCATAACAACACGTCCTTATTTTTATTTAGATTGATTCTACAAAAGTAACAAAATATTGTCTTTTTTGTTTCTTTAACATAGATTTTATAGGGGAAAAAGCACAGAAATAGTGAAGTTTATTAAATTTTTAGGTACGATTGTCAAAACGAGGTTACCTAAGCCTTGACAATCGTACCTAAAAATAATTATGTAACATAAGTTGCGTAGTGCTTTAAATGCCCCACCCCTACCCCCTCCCCACAGGGAGGGGAATTTACAACTATCTGATTATCAAGCTCCCCTCCCTGCGGGGAGGGGGCGGGGGTGGGGCTAAACTAACACTACGCAACTCACGTTATGTAATTAACTACTTTGCCAAACAGCCAATTACGCCAGCTTGTAAAGTTTCTCTTTCCAAATTCTTGCCTATAAAAACAATCTGATTTTTGCGAGTTTCCGTAGGCAACCATTCACGGTCTGGTTTTCCGTCAAAAATCATGTGAACTCCTTGAAACACAAAACGGTTGGCTTCTCCTTTAATACTCACAATGCCCTTCATACGGAAAATATCTTGCCCCTTAAACTGTAACAACCTGTTCAACCATGTCTGAAACTTGTACTCGTCTAAGTCGCCTAAAAGTTCTATACCCACAGACGTAACATCTTCTTCGTGTGTGTGGCTATGCTCAAAAGTTTGTTTCCAAATAGGCTTGATATGTTCGCCATTTTGTTTCAAATGCAAATGCACTTCTTCACCATATTGCGTAAAGAAAATGTACTTGCCTGCCTTGTTGGTACGCAAACGGAAAGTTACATCAAAATCTTTGAGCAATAATTTGTCTAATGTGCCGTTGGTATGCAAAAAGGCATTGGGTTTTTGATTATCGGCATCATCAGCAAAACGGATAATTGCTGTATTTTTAGCTTTGGTAATGGTACTTTCGGCTATATCATCAATCTTTTGCACCAAAATATCCATAGCAAGGATTTTTTCGTGGTGGTGGTGTGTATGTCCGCCTTTATGGTCGTGGTCGTGATG
>CANGYA010000033.1 GCA_947457925.1 Cytophagales bacterium
AAACCCTGCCAAGGGTTAAAAAATCTACTTTTTCATACTAAATAACTATTTATAAATAGTTTATATTATTTAAAATCTTTTAATTAAAAATTTACTAATTGTGCTTAAGCACTTATGAACCATTACTATTACATTTTAGGCTTACCCATTACCGCCAACCTCTTGGCTATCAAAGCTGCCTACCGAAAGTTAGCGTTGAAATACCACCCCGACAAAAACCCCAACAACCCCAAAGCAGCCGAAAGATTTGCCGAAATTTTGGAAGCCTACCAAAAATTAGTAAGCTACAAACAGCAAGAAGAAGAAGCCTACCAAGCTTTTGCCAAAACGGTAGATAGACATGGAAATTTTCCACACCACCACCAAGCCGTAAACTACGCCAGCTACCAACAAAAACAACAGGAAATAGCACGTAATAGGGCTTTGCAAGAGCAAAATAAGCAAAAACGCAATGCCCAATTTGTAGGCACAAAAATAGTAGCTTGCGAATGTCCACGTTGTAGGCACGAAACCGTAAGGCAGGTAGTTACACACACCGAACTGCATGGTATTCCGTACTTCCCCTATTTGTTGGGTGTACTCCACTGCGACAACTGCGAATATTCTTTTTATGCCTCTACCAAACAGCCCATTCGGTTGAGTTTCTTACAGTTTTTGAGTGTGGGTAGTGGTTTGTTGCTGTTTTTGTTGCTGTATTGCTTGGTTATCAATAATTTGGATAAAGTTTTATAGTACAATAGTTATCAGCAAGCAACGAATAGTTATGAGTAGTAGTTGTGATAGATTGTCCGCATTAAAACCATTATTAACCACATAGTAAGATAGTACACATAGAGAATTTTTTTATGTAGAGGTTATTAAGGTCTGTAGCATAGACTTTAGTCTGTGTAGTAATTATTTGATTAGCAATGTATTACAAGCACAGACTAAAGTCTATGCTACAGACTTTAGTAAACTCTATTTTTTGATTGAAAACTACTAAAAAATAATTGCTCACTGATAACTGTTTTGTTGCTATTCTTTCTCCAAGTCTATTTTTATATCAATAAAGTTTTCAAAACTTTTTTGTTCTTGATACGCCTCTTGCACACCGTTTACCAAATTGGCAAAAGCAAAAGTTTTTCCTTTGGTTTTTTCGGGGGCGGTGTCGTCTAAGGTACTACAAGCCTTGTACCATTCGTTAGCTTCAAAAGGTAGCTGAATTTGCAAGGTAGCTTTTTCAGGTATCATTTTGTCTATTTGTACTTTTATGAAATGTGTATAATTTTTCATAGCAGCAATGTCCGCAGGTACAGGATTATAGGGCATCAAATCTGTTTCTATTTTCAAGACTTTTCCGCCTACACCTTGTCCAGTTATCTTTATTTTCTTTTCATTCAATAAATTTTTAAGGGCATAAGGTGGTAAATTGTCTGCATTGATACCCACATAAAACGCCAAAGGTCTTTCTTCTACGCCGTCTATGTCATACAATTTTTTGTACTTTTCTACTTTAAAATCCCCTCTTTGTTGTACCATTTGGGCTAATACACCGTATTCGTTGATGACTTTGTAGTCAAAACCTACGTGCAAACTCTGCAAAGGTTGAAAGGCTTGGTCATTGGCTATTTGTTTTCTGAAGGCTGCCAACAAGTCTTTTTTGCCTACCGCCCACACATAGAAAGGTCTGCGTTGGCTACCGTCTTTGTAGCTTTGGCGGTCTTCGGTGTTGTTCATAGTAAAATAACTGCCCTTAAATGTAGATTCAAAAGCATAGACAGACACCGCAAAACCTTTTTGGCGAATATCTGCAAAGGTGCTACGAATACCAGCTTCTAAGGCTGCCACATTCACCGCATTGGTAGCTTGATTGCCAAAGGACAAAATACAATCCGAAACAAACAAACTAATGGCATCATTGCTTGTATTATCGGCTACGTTCTTAAACAACTTGCTCATTTCCGAACTTTTACCTGTGCAAAAAGCTGCACCTTTGCTACTTACCTCGTTGGAAAAATCAAAGTGAGATTGCGTATAAGGCACAATATTGTCGGCTATCAAATTGATTTTGACGTTTTTGTTTTGGGTAATGCCTTCTGAAATGGTAGGCAGTTTTGTAACCAAAGCCACAAATTCTTGCCCTGCAAAATAACCTTTCATGCTACCAGAAGTTTCCAAAAAGATATTGATTTGGTGCGGAATAGCCGTCTTAGGGCTTGTTTTGTCTTGTGCAGTGTTTTGTGATGACTGATTTGGCGTAGTTTCTTTGTGTGTAGTGCTTTTTTTACCACAAGCCACCATACTCAAAGCCATTAAACCATAAAAGATTTTGCGAATCATAAGTGTAGAGTTTATTCCAATGCGTGTAAGTACGTAAAAAGTAAGATTTTGAACAAAGAAAATGAATTTTATTACTTGCTTTGTTAAGTAAGTGCAAGCAAGTTTTAAAAAGATGTTAAAAAAGGCATTTCATTACTATCTTTCAAACGAAGTTCATGTATTTTCGTTCACACAAAAAAAGAGGAAAGTTGCCTTTAGGCAATTTACTGCAAATAAAAACGATAACATGAACTGTGTAATACCTTAAATGCCCCACCCCCAGCCCCTCCCCAAAGGGAGGGGAGTTTGCAACTCTCTGATTATCAAGCTCCCTTCCCTGTGGGGAGGGGCTGGGGGTGGGGCTAAACCAACACTACGCAACTCACGTTAAAATACTACACTATAAAATTTATCTAAGCCATTTTACCATGAAAAAATACAGTTGTTTATTATTTTTGGCTGTGTGGGGCATTGCCCAACAGTCTAATGCTCAAGTGTATGCCATTGACGCTGCCCGTTACACCTCTTTGCAGGTGGCGGGGACTTCTCGTATGCAAGCCATTGGCGGAGCAGCCACAGCCTTAGGTGGGGACATCAGTGCGGCATACTATAACCCCGCAGGGTTGGGCTTTAACCGCAAATCTGAATTTTCCTTTGCCCCGTCCCTCAATTTCTTGGGTTCAGATGCAACTTACTACGGCAATTTGAACAGCGACAATAAACTCAACTTCAATATTAGCCATTTAGGTTTGGCATTGGCATTTCCCAAAGACGGTTCGGACAGTGATTTTAAAGGTGGCACTTTTGCCATCACAATGACCCGCAACAACAATTTTAATAATAATACTACTTATAGTGCCAATAATTCCGCCAATTCTATTGTAGATTATTTCATTGGTTCTTCGGCAGGTGTACCTGTGCAAGAGTTTGATAGCCAACTCAATAATGTTTATGATTTACGGGCTTTAGGTTACAAAGCCTATCTTACGTACTATGACCCAGAGGTACGCAATGGACAAGTTATTCGACACCTTTACAATTCAGATATTCCTGTGGGTGTCAATTTTCAAAGAGAAAGATTAGTACAATCGGGTGGACAGTACCAAATCAATGCGTCTTATGGGGGTAACTACAAAGACCTTTTGTATTTTGGGGCAGGTATAGGTTTCCAAACTTTTTCTTTTGAACAAACCAAGACTTTTTATGAAAGACAAGTAGAAGTAAAAAGGCAACCCAATGGCAATTTACCAGCAGCTATTTTCAATGACTTGACGCTAACAGAAACTTTACGCCAAGATTTGGCGGGTATAAACTTTCAAGCAGGGCTTATTTTCCGTCCATTGGACTACTTGCGTATTGGGGCAAATATTGTGTCGCCTACATGGTTGTCTGCCTCAGAAAGTTACACCGCTAACTTAAACGTAAATTACAATAATTACAATGTAGATAATGCTGTAGTAAACAATGTGGCGGTTCGGACTTCAGATTTAGTTTCAGATTTTAACATTGTTACCCCTATGCGGTTGAGTGGGGGTATTGCAGGTATCATAGGCAAATACGGTTTTATTAGTGCAGACGTAGAATATGTAGATTTTAGAAATATGAAATTATCTGCTAATTTTGACATGAGTTCGAGTAATAATGCTATTAAAAACAACTATCGCAGTGTACTAAACATACGCACAGGGGCGGAGGTACGATTAGAAAAATTTAGGCTAAGAGGTGGTTTTGGCTATTACCCCGACAACAAAGTGAACAGTGATTTGAACACCATGACTATTTCAGGAGGTTTGGGTTACATCACCAAAAAAATGTTCATAGATTTCAGTATTGTCAATATTTCTTCAAAAAGCAGCTATTCGCCTTACCCTGTAGATGAGGCATACAGAGCCGAAATGAAAAGAATTGGTTTGGACATAGGAGCAACGCCTGTAGCTAATTTTAGTAACTCGCAGACAAGGGCTGTTGCTACTATAGGTTTTTATTTTTAAAAGCACCTTATTACCCAAAGAGGCTGTCCGAGAAGTAGAGCTGTAGCATAGGCTTTAGCCTGTGTAAAAATAGGTTCTTGATAATTAATAGCTCACAGGCTAAAGCCTATGCTACAGTTCTACTTTTCGGACAGCCTCCTTTTTTATGTTACAAACAACTGCACCGAAAAGCCTCCTAAAATTGCGAATAGTATCCAGAATCTTTGTAGCTTTGCAGCCAATTTGTAAGTTATTTGATTAACCCCACAAGAGTTAGCTATAATTTAGTAACTTATTTTTCCTTGAGTAATTGCTAAGAATTAGTTTAGGTTATTTTTTAGCATAAAATTATTATCAACAACCTGATAATCAATGATTTAAATAATTTTTAATTCAAAATTTACTAATTAATAATTGTGCATTAGCACTTATTTTCCCAACTGATATGAGTTTATTAGTAGTAGGTTCAGTAGCTTTTGATGCTATAGAAACCCCTTTCGGTAAAACCGACAAAATTGTAGGCGGTGCAGCCAGCTATATTTCTATTGCCTCTGCGTATTTGGCAGGCAAATCTAATTTGGTAGCTGTAGTAGGCAACGATTTCCTCCCAACAGACATTGCCACCATGCAAAAACATGGCGTAAATACAGAAGGTTTGCAGATAAAACAAGATGAAAAATCTTTCTTTTGGTCTGGCAAATACCGTAACGACATGAATTCTCGTGATACTTTGATTACAGAACTCAATGTTTTAGGAACTTTTGACCCTATCATTCCTGAAAGCTACCAAGATTGTGAATACTTGATGTTGGGTAACTTAGCCCCTGCCGTACAGCTAACAGTGATTAACCGCCTCCGCAAAAGACCAAAGTTAATCGTAATGGACACGATGAACTTTTGGATGGATGTGGCATGGGACGACTTGATGAAAACCTTAGCTGCCGTAGATGTTTTATCTATTAATGACGAGGAGGCACGCCAATTAACCAAAGAATATTCATTGAAAAGAGCTGCCCAAAAAATTCATGCGATGGGACCTAAGTACGTGATTATCAAGAAGGGAGAACATGGTGCTTTGTTGTTTGGCGAAGGCAAAATTTTCTCTGCTCCAGCACTACCTTTGGAAGAAGTATTTGACCCAACAGGTGCAGGTGATACCTTTGCAGGTGGTTTTATTGGCTACATGGCAAGCAAAAACAGCACTTCTTTTGAAGACATGAAAACAGCTATTATTTACGGTTCTACCTTAGCATCTTTCTGTGTAGAGCAATTTGGTTGGGAAAGATTATTAGACCTTAAAAAAGACGAGATACAAGCACGTATCCAACAGTTTAATGATTTAACAAGTTTTTCGGCTTAAATTTTAGAACTAACATTTCTTTGAGAAATGTTATACCTTTGTTTTATAAATATTTTTTTGCATTTAGGCACTCAATCTTACATTTAAAACCAAGGCAGTCATCATGCAGAACTTGTGGGTAGTAGATGCCACAATTAACGTATTTGAAGACTGCCTTCTATTTTTCTCAAAGCAAAACAGCCATATAGCACGCCAACTAAGCACCGATTTGCTCGTACTTTTATTGGTATTGACATAAGCAAAGACACATCGGAAGTGGAGCTTGTCCCAAAACAGGAAAAGGTTTTACGGCTGTTATGGTGGCTAATTGTAAAAGACAATAAAAAAATTTAAAATAGCTACAATTTGGCTAAAATGTTACAAGTAAAAAATGAATACATTTTTCACTTTTTGCTTGTTTTTCAAGACAGTTCGTAATCTTGCGAGAGGTCGCACCCTTCAAAAGATTATACCTTTTTTGCTTATTTAGCATTACTCGTGTGGCACTACCGTTTTTCGAACCAATTTATTAGTTCTTCTATAAATTTTTAAGGCACGACATTAGAAAACCTTAGTAGGTTTGCAAGCATAAACATTTTTCACTTTAGCGAAATTTCGCTTGATTTTTCCACGACCATTCTTTATATTTGTAACAGTTCTTCCGAACTACCAAAACACTCCACTTACCCATTTTATCACCTTACAAAATAATCTTAGTACACATGATAGCCACAGATGTAACCGTAGAAAACATTGAAGTAAAGGGCGAAATCACAAACAACCATGCCCAGTTTTTGAGTCAGGAGGCGTTGGAATTTTTGGCAAAATTGCACCGCCAATTTGAAGCCAAAAGGCAAGAATTATTGAAAAAAAGGGTGCAAAGACAAGAGTTATTGAACTTAGGTATTTTTCCCGATTTCCTACCCGAAACTTCTTTGATACGTAGTGATAGTAATTGGAGGGCTGCTCATGTTCCCACAGAGTTACAAGACCGCAAAGTGGAGATTACGGGACCTGTGGACAGAAAAATGATTATCAATGCCCTTAATTCTGGTGCAAAGGTATTCATGGCAGATTTTGAGGACTCAAATGCTCCTTCTTGGACAAATTGTTTAGACGGGCAAAGCAATTTATATGATGCCATTCGCAAACAAATAGACTTTACCGCAGAAAACGGCAAAAGCTACCGCCTCAACGAAAAAACGGCTGTGTTGATGGTCAGACCAAGAGGCTGGCACTTGAACGAAAAACACTTGTTGATAGACGGAGAAGAAATTTCGGGTGCTTTGTTTGACTTTGGTCTGTACTTTTTTCACAACGCCCAAGAATTATTGAACAGAGGCACTGCTCCTTATTTCTATTTGCCAAAAATGGAAAGCCATTTGGAAGCAAGATTGTGGAATGACGTATTCATTTTTGCCCAAAAAGAATTGGGTATCAACATTGGCACTATCAAAGTTACAGTATTGGTAGAAACCATTTTGGCGGTGTTTGAAATGGAAGAAATTATTTATGAATTGCGTGAACACATTGCAGGATTGAATGCAGGACGTTGGGACTATTTGTTCAGTGCTATCAAAAAATTTGCGGTTCACCCCGAAAAAATCTTTGCAGAAAGGTCGCAACTGACTATGCAAGTGCCGTTTATGCGTGCTTACGCCCAACTTTTAGTAAAAACTTGTCATAAAAGAGGTATTCATGCCATGGGCGGTATGTCTGCGTTTATTCCAAGCCGTAAGGACGAAGAAATTAACCGCAACGCCTTTGCAAAAGTGAAAGCCGATAAAGAATTAGAGGCTAAAAACGGTTTTGATGGTACGTGGGTAGCTCACCCAGACCTTGTGGCTGTAGCCTTAGCAGAATTTGAAAAAGTATTGGGCGACAACCCAAACCAAAAATACAATCTTCGCCAAGACGTACAAGTAACCGCCCAAGAGTTGATTAATTTTCATGTAGAAGGCGGAAAAATTACAGAAAACGGCTTGCGAATGAACATCAATGTAGGAATTTTATACATAGAATCGTGGTTAATGGGACTTGGTGCAGCTGCCCTTTACAACCTCATGGAAGACGCAGCTACTGCCGAAATTTCAAGGTCGCAGGTGTGGCAGTGGATTCGCCACCAAGCAAAGTTGGAAGACGGCAGAGAAATTACTACAACCTTGTGCCAGAGTCTTATCAAAGAAGAATTAGAGAAAATCAAGACTTTAGTGGGTGCAGAAAGGTACACACAAGGAAAATTTGCTTTGGCTACACAATTATTTGAAGAACTAATTACTGCCAAAGAGTTTGCAGACTTTTTAACTTTACCAGCTTACCAATATTTAGATTAAACAAACTTTTACCTCACCCCCCACCCCCCTCTCCAAATGGAGAGGGGGCTTTTTTTTTGACCTCACCCCTACCTTCCAGCTCAGCTGCCTCTCCGTTTGGGGAGGCAGCTTTTTTTAGCAAAAAGCCTTTACTTTCCGTTAATTTAAGTGCAATTTTGCCTTTCGTTCTTGTTTCTTATCTTTTTTTATGCCCAACTATCCCAAAATCACCGTCATTACGCCTTCTTTTAATCAAGGTGAGTTCTTAGAACACACAATTACGTCTATCTTATCTCAAAATTATCCTAATTTGGAATACATGATTATAGACGGTGGCAGTACAGACAATTCGGTAGAAATTATTAATAAATATGCTGCCCAACTGACTTATTTTGTGAGTGAAAAGGATAATGGGCAAAGTGATGCTATTAATAAGGGTTTGCAAAGAGCCACAGGTGAGTATATTACATGGATAAATAGTGATGACCAACTGCTGCCCAATGCCTTGCAGACAGTAGCACAGTGCTTTAAAGAAAATCCTGCTGCATGGGTGGTGCATGGACGCACTATTTTGTTTGGCGAAGAAATGGAGGAGCAAGAAAAAGGCTGTCCTTCGGGAGATTTAGCCTCACACTATTTGGCAAGTTTGCCGTTTCCACAACCTTCTTCGTTTTTTTCAAAGGCTGCCTTAGACGAGGTAGGCTTGTTAAATGCAGATTATCATTATGGTATGGATTATGATTTTTTTGTTAAAATAGCACTTAATCATGATTTTTTAGTTACAGAACATCTGCTTTCCAAGTACCTAATGCACACCAACAGTAAATCTGTATCACAAACTTACCGTTTTGCAGATGACTACGGTCGTGTTTTTAGCCGAGTGCTACGGTCTTTTAACTTTTCGCAACCTTTGATAGAAAAACTCATAGATTTTGGTTTGTATGACAAAGGAAAAGATACTTATACCGTAACCAAAACCTTTGACTACCAGACTTTGCAACAAGCTACTTTGCTCAATTTGCGTTATCGTTTGGCTTTTTACTATGAAGATATGCTGTTGGATAGGGTAAAAACCATTTTGGAATGTATGAAAGCTATTGATGCTACTTTTGTGGCAAATGACGCAGAATTGAGCCAAATAGACCTCAAAACTAAATTTGTTCCTAAACTAATTTTACAACAACTTCGTAAATTTAAACGGAGTTTGTAAAATCAAATTTCCCATGGTAGTTGTAAAAAAGTGTGATAGAGATGACATCTTTTTGAAAGATGTCATCTCTATCACACTTTTTTACAACTACCAAAAAATAGAGTTCTTTGGATAATTTTTCAACAAAATGCTTAGTTTTTACCAGCTTTTGGACGTGAATTGTCTGCTTTTTCTAACCAAACCGCAACAGCTATGGTTACGGCAAAAATAGCAACATACGTGATGACTAATTCTATAGGCATAATTGAAATAAGTTAGGAGTTGAATTCAAAGTGAATAATTTGATACAAAATTAATGAAAATAGCTAAACTCGTATGTTTTAGCCAAAGTAAATATCAATTAGTTTACAAGCTATTCGCCGTCAAGCACTTAGACTAAAATAATTTACCTGCTACGGCTTTCCAAAAGTGCAGTTCGTATCGAGTGTCTGTGCTGTCTGTGGTACTCATCTGTGTTTTTTCTATATACCATTGTCCTCTTTTGGCATCTACTTGCCCTTGTCTATACGACATGATGATGAGCCACACCACAAAGAAAAATGTGATACCACCCCACACGCCACGCATTGTATTTGTCATAGTTCTCGAGATTGATTTGTAGGTAAAAATAAGAGTTTGTGTTAAAAAAAGAAATAGCTTAGCGAAAAATTATCGGAGGTGTAGCCCCACAAGACTAATAAATGTAGTTAGTAAAAAACTACTTCTTTTTAAATCTTAGTTCATAAATTTCTAAGTCTATATCTCCTGCAAACATATACCCAAAAGTTAGCTTTAACTCTGTGGCTGTCAAAGTGTTAACAGTATAAGTAACTTCTTTTTGTGGGTTAAGACTGCTAATGATTAGGGTTTGTTCATTCACCAAACGCCAATTAGAAAGCAAGGGAAAAAATTGTGTGGATACAGTTTGACTAATTGTATAGTCTTTTTGGAACTTAAATTCCATTTTTGGGACAACTACATTAGGATAAAAATCTGTAATATCTTGGTTGTTATTATACAAACCGACCAACTGCCAAGTAGTAGCTGTCAAGGCATTGCGTTGTTGCTCTAATGGAGTGAGTGGTTTCGTTTCGTCTTTGCTACAAGCCATTAACAGCAAAAACAAACACACCGCAACAATATTGTAAAAAGATTTGAAGTGCATAATTAGACGTATAAATTAGTTAATAGAATTAAATAAAAAATTACAACACCGAAAAATCCCATATTTCCACATCACCTTGTGCTGTACCGATAAGGGCTTTTTGGTCATTTCTTGACCAAGCCAAACAACTCACTTCGGCAGAAGTCATGCCTACATACAAGGGACTTTTTGAGTGGGAAGGCTGCCAAAGCACCACCAAAGCATCTTCGCCTCCACTCAACAGTTCGTTGCGGGTTTTGCGGTATGCCAACTGCGTAACTTTGCCTACGTGCCTCCGCACTTGTATCGGCTGCGTACCTGCGGGACCTGCACCAGAGGCATTCCAAATAATAATGTGGTTGTCGCAATTACTTGCCAAATATACGCTGTCTGCACTCCAAGACAAGGTTTTTACCTTAGAAGGATAGCCCGACATTTCTAAATCTGTTTGCGGTTCGTAAGGTAGCTCCCAAAAGTGGATTTTGGCATCTTGTGTGCCTGCTGCGATAAACCGCAAGTTCGGACTCCACTTCAAAGAAATCAAAGAAGTAGGGTATTGCAAGGTTTCTGTAGGCGTATCTCGCATAACATCAAAAATATGAATAGTCCCATAGTTAGATGTAATAAAAACTCGACTATTTTTAGCCCAATCTATATGAGCTACTGTATTTTTGTGGTCGTCATACTGCCATAATAGTTGCCCTTTGGCATCAAAAAGCATTATACTTTTGCCACCACCAGCCAAGAAATGATAACCGTCTGGGGCTGTTTGTAGATGTTCTACCCAAGCCCTCCCGAAACTATGTTGGTGTAACAATTTGCCTGTTTTGGCATCATAGAAATTACAAAAACCATCTTGCCCGCCTGTCGCAACTAATTGACTTTGTTGGGAATATGCCAAAGACAATAAGCCGATTTTGTGGGCTGTTATTTCATATAAAATCCTACCACTTTGCACCTCTACGGCATACAGTTTTCCGCTACCTGTGCCTATAAATACCGTATCGTCTTGTGCAGACCACGCTGCCGAAATGATATAATCGTCTAAGGTGATTTGCCACAAAGCTAAGTTGTCCATAAAATCTTAATTAATAAATTTAAAATACTTCTATATTATTAAATTGTCATTTTTTTAAAAATTAAAAATAAGACACAGCCTAAAGGCTATGCTACATTCGAGAATTATTGATTACTTTCCAATACCTTCACCCCTACTGCCATGACATCAGGCAAGGTATCATTTCGCATTTGGTGTTTGAATTTGAGAGTATAAAGCCCCTGTGTAGCAAACTGATATTGTTTGAGCAATAAAATTTCGTGGTCATACATATCGCCTATGCCTGTGCCGTAAGGTTTACCTGTTTTGGCATCTAACAAATTGGTATCCAATAATTTATTCCATAAAACTTTGCCCGAAGCATCTACTAATTCTACTTGTGTATAGAGGTTGTAATACGGATAACTAATGGTATTTCTTACGTTATAGTACAAATCGTATAGTTTGCGGTGTTCTGCAATGTTAAACGCAAAAACTACGGTAGAGTCTATGCGCCAAGTCTTGTTGGGCAAGTTTTTGTAGCCTTCAAAGGTAGCCTCTTTGCCACAAGCTGCCAAGAGTCCGCAAATTGTTAGACAAACTCCTAAAAGATAGTGTTTATTTTGTTGCATAGTTTTTTAGTTTCAAGAGGATATTCAAAAAGTACAAAATTGTAGCATAGACTTTAGTCTGTGCAAATAAGTATAAGTAACTAATTAATTGATAATCAAGCCTATAAAGCTTTAAAAACCTTATAGGTTTTCTGTAAAATAAATTATTCTTGCTACTCATAAGTTATTAATCATCACTACCTCACAGGCTAAAGCCTATGCTACAACTACACTTTTTTGACACCCTCTTAGTTATTCAGTTTTTCTAAGTTACCTGAAGGCTACTTTCCTATTTAGTTTGATAACGACATTATTTATTTGTACCACAGACTTCAGTCTGTGTTGAATTAAAATCACAGACTGAAGTCTGTGGTACAAATTGCAATTTTTTACAAATTTAAAACGTCAGTATCTAAGTTATATTTCTTTCTTGTTCCAACTCTTTGTACCATTGCAAAGAGGCTTGTAAGCCTTGTAAGAGGTTGTGTGTAGGCGAATAGCCCAACAACTCCTGTGCTTTGTCTATAGAAGCCAAAGAATGACGAATATCTCCCTGTCTGGTAGCCCCGTATATAGGTTGAATGGCTTGCAAGGCGGGTTGGTCAATAGCTAACAAGTTTTTTAATTGTTGGAATAAATTATTTAATGAAGTATTTTGTCCGTAAGCAATGTTATAAACCGTATTTACGGCTGCGGGATTAGTCGTAGTAGCTGCTAATTGATTGGCTTGCAATACATTAGCTATGTAGGTAAAATCTCTTGTTTGTTCGCCATCTCCGTTGATAGTGGGGGCTTTGCCTTGTAACAGACTGCTCACAAATTTGGGAATAACGGCTGCATATTCGCCATCGGGCTGTTGTCTTTGCCCAAAAACATTGAAATATCGCAAACCAATACTTTCTAAACCGTATAAATCTGCAAAAACTTTGGCGTATAATTCATTCACATACTTCGTAACGGCATAGGGCGAAAGAGGTTTGCCGATTACGTCTTCGGTTTTGGGCAAACTCGGAGAGTCTCCGTAGGTAGAAGAACTTGCAGCATACACAAATCTCTTGACATTAGCATCACGACTTGCCACCAACATATTCAGAAACCCCCCTACATTGACCTCGTTGGTCGTGATAGGGTTGTTTACAGACCTGTTCACAGAACCCAACGCAGCTTGGTGCAGTACATACGCCACGCCGTCTGTGGCTTGTTGGCAGTCTGCCAAATTGCGAATGTCGCCTTCTATGAGCCGAAATTTTTTATTTTGTAGAAAAGGTTGTATGTTTTCTCGCCTCCCCGTAGCAAAGTTGTCCAAACAAACTACTTCGTTGCCTTGTGCCAATAATGTTTCGCACAAGTTAGAGCCGATAAACCCTGCTCCACCCGTCACCAAAACTCTTGTCGATGTAATAGTATGTATCATATAAACCTTTTTCCAGAAAACAAAGCCCAAAATTCCAAAAAAGTTTGTAAAGTAAAAAATATAGAATTGGAAAAACAGAAAATAAGCCCTACCTTTGTTATAGAGTGCGTAGTGGATTGCACTGCTTCTGCACCCAAACCGCCAAACACTCAATAACGCATTAAATTTACAAACATGAAAGTATCCACAAACAAAGTTGTGTATTTGGCTTACACACTGAAAGTTTCAAGTGGGCAGATAGTTGATGAAGCCACTGCAGCACAACCTTTTGCTTACATTCATCATGGCGGTCAAGTATTGCCTGCTTTTGAAGATAACTTAGAAGGATTAGCCGTAGGTGATAGTTTTTCTTTTAAATTATCTGCTGAAGATGGTTATGGAGAATACGACGAGGAATTTGTAAGAGCATTTGACAAACAAATGTTTGCGCAAGTACCTGCCGAAATGATGGAAGTGGGCAATGTATTGCCTATGCAAGACCAAATGGGCAATCCATTGGACGGCGAAATCGTAGAAATTACCGCAGAGGGCGTAGTATTAGATTTTAACCACCCTTTGGCTGGCGAAGAATTGCATTTTTCGGGTTCTGTTGTCAATATCAGAGAAGCTAACCAAGAAGAATTACAACATGGTCATGTGCATGGTGTAGGTGGTGTGATTCACGAATAATGACAAACTAATTTTTAATTAGTGAATAGAGTTTATTAGGATTTTGTAGCATAGACTTTAGTCTGTGCTTTCAATATATTAATAATCAATCCATTAGTTCACAGACTAAAGTCTATGCTACAGACCTTCATAATACCTAATTACGAATTGTTCAAGTGTTATACTTTTTATACGATTGTCAAAGTCTGCGACTATTGCCAACGTAACTAAATGGTTTTAGACTACGTAATAAAAAAGATGTAATTTTGTATAAGATTACATCTTTTATTGTTTAAAATCCGTAGCTACGGAAATTTGTAAATCCTATGCCTTCATTAGAACGAATTTACTTAGTCGGTATGCCCGCCTCTGGCAAAAGCACTTTGGGCAAACATTTGGCAGAACTCTTGGGCTATGAATGTATAGACCTTGATAAACTCATTGAATTTCAAGAAGATAGCACCATTCCCGACTTGTTTGCAAAATACGATGAGGACTACTTCAGACGTGCCGAACAGAGGGTTTTACAACAAACTTTTCACTTGCAACGTAAAGTAGTGGCTACGGGTGGTGGTACGCCTTGCTTTTTTGACAACATGGCACACATAAAGGCTCATGGTACAGTTATTTTCTTGTCTGTAACACCACAAGAGTTGGCTGTGCGTATCCAACGCCAACAGCATATCCAAAGACCATTGTACCAAGAAAAAACTTTAGAAGAACTTACTTTGCAATTAGAAGAAAAATTAAAGGAAAGAATTGTATTTTACAAACAAGCCGACATGATGGTAAGTGCAGAAAGCCAAAATGCAAGGCAGTTGGCAGAATATTTACGAGATTTTTTTAAGAAATGGTATTGACAGTAGTCAGTAAACAGTTAGGAGTAATCAGTTATTAATGTTCATAAATGATTACCTTATGCAAATAGATGCCATTTTACTGTTCACTGATAACTGTTTACTGATAACTGTTCACTGTTTGTTGCTAACAAAGTAAAATAAAACGTAGTGCCTTGTCCTTCGGTGCTGTCCACCCAAATCTGTCCTCCGTTTTTCTCTACAAATTCCTTGCACAACAACAGCCCCAAACCTGTGCCTTTTTCTCCTGCTGTGCCTGTGGTAGAGTGTTTGGCATCTATCCTAAAAATCTTATCGGCTACTTCTTTAGACATACCTACACCTGTATCCGTAACTGACGTTAGTACCTTGTCCGCCTCTAAACTTGCCTTAATGGTGATGCTGCCGTTTTCTTCCGTAAATTTTATGGCATTGTTGATGAGGTTTGTCAAAATAGTTTGCAGTTGGTTGTGGTCTGCATACACTTCGAGATGCGTAGGTATATCCATTTGCAGCTGTAAGTTTTTGGCGTGTGCGTGTGCCTCCAAAAGATTCACAGACGTAAGCACAGATTCTAACAAAGACAGTTGTGTAGGCACAAAGTCTATGCTGTTCATTTGGCTTCTTGCCCAAGTCAATAAATTTTCTAAATATTTGGTAGAAGTTTTAATATTTTTGTCTAATTCTTGAGCCAAATTTTTAATTTCTTCTTTGCTCAATTCATCTGCAAAATTGACTAATAAAGAAGAAAAACCACCCAAAGAGTTTAGTGGGCTTCGGAGGTCATGTGCCAAAATGGAAAAGAATTTGTTTTTCGAGGCATTGAGTTCTGCTAATTCCTTTTCCGAAACTTTGAGTTTCTCAAAAATATCTGAAAGCTGCTCGTATTGCTTCACAATGATATTCATGTTTTCTTCCGTTTCTACGGTTTTGCCCAATAACTCTTGGGTGCGTTGTGTTACCAATTTCTCCAAATTCACTTTCTGTTCTCGCAACTTGCGGGTTCTGTATTGGTACACATAGACCAACACAATTAAAAATAAGACCAATAAGGACAAACGAAACCACCAAGTAGCCCAAAATGGGGGTCGTACAATTACTTTTACCGCCATTCCTTTGTTTTCTTCCCAAGCCCCATTATTATTCGTTACTTTTACCCTAAAAGTATATTCACCTGCGGGAATATTTGAATAAGTCGCCAATCTTTCTTTGGAGCTTACATAAATCCAATCTTGGTCAAAGTTTTCCAGTTTGTAAGCATAACGCAACCTATGTGGAGTGCGGAAATTAAGAGCAGCAAACTCAAAAGCAAATACGTAATCATGGTAAGATAAGGTAATGGCTTCCGTTTCTATGGTATTGGTTCTCAAAACACTTTCGGCAGAAGGTTTTACAGATTGATTGAACAGCCGAAAGTCTGTCATATAAAGAGGATAACGAGAAGTGGTATCTTGCATAAATTCGGGTCTGAAACTTGTCAAACCATTGATACCACCAAAGTAAAAAGTGCCTGTTTGCCCTTCGTGATAGGCGTTGGCATTAAATTCATCACTTTGCAGTCCGTCTGTAATATTGTAATTGACAATCAATGCAGTTAAGACATTGTACCTTGTCAAACCTCTATTCGTACTTAGCCAAAGGTTGTTGAATTTGTCTTCTAAAATACCATAGATTACATTATTGGCAATACCATCTTCCTCTGTAATATGCTCAAATTGTTCTGTTTTTAAATCAAATCTGTTCAAGCCCCCACCAAAAGTACCTATCCACAAAGCCCCATAGGTGTCTGTATAAATGCTACTTATAGCATTATCTGAAATACAGTTTTTACAATTAAGGCTACTTTTGTAATGCGTAAATTTTCGGGTTTTGGTATCAAATTTATTCATACCACCATGAAACGTACCAATCCAAACATTGTCGTTAGCATCAAAACTAATAGCTCTTACTTGGTGGCCAGAGATACTGTAAGGATTGTCTTTATCAGGGTAATAGACTTGTACTAAGCTCCGCTGCTCATCTACTATCCACAAACCATTGTTGCTACCTATCCAGAGGCGGTGTTGCTTATCCTCTTTTAGTACATATACATAGGTATCCAATTTTCCTCCATACCTACCTTTTTGCAAAGGATTCATCACTTCTACTCTCTCCACCCTGCTGCTCACTTTACCTTGTACTGTATCATACACAATTTTATTTAAACCGCCTCCGCCTGTACCCACCCAAATTACGCCTTTATGGTCTTGCAAAATAGCATTGATACGGTTTGAGCCTAATGAATTTGGATTGTTTTTTTGGTACACAAAATGTTCATAACTTTGGTCTTGCCTATTGAACCTACTTACCCCTTGCGATACTGTACCCACCCATAAATTCCCCTGCTTATCTTCTAGTACGGCTCTTACTCCGTTCTGTAATAAGCTATTCTGATTGCCCGCCTCATGACGGTAGTAATCGAAAATAGCCTGTTGGTAATTCAATTTATTGACACCTCCGCCATAAGTACCCACCCACAACAAACCGTTTTTGTCTTCTAACAAAGAATACACATCATTATCTGAAAGGCTGTAGTTGTCTAAGGCATCATGTTGAATACTTGTGATGTGGTAGTCGTCTGCGAGAGGTTGTAGCTTAAAAAGCCCCGTAGAGGAACAGCCTACCCACATATCACCATTATTTGCTTCCAATACAGTTCTAACTCTATTTGCTCCGTAGGCTTGGTCTGTGTTGTGTGGCAGTGCTATGATTTTGACTAATTTTTGCTCTTGATTAATGTTCCAACGCAATAAATGACCACTATACAAACCCACCCAAAGATTGTGGTGCGTGTCTATATACAAACTCGAAACTTTATTATCAGGTAATTTAATAGTTGATTGGTTAAAAAAAGGGGTAAATTGCTGGTGAGTAGTCTGATAGTTGATTAAGCCAAACTCTGTTCCAATCCAAATACTCTTTTGGCTTTTATCATAACACAAAGCATTAATCATACCTATTTTTAGTTGTGTATCCTTAGGTTTTATCGTTTCAAAAGTTTGTGTTTTGGGCGAAAACTTAAACAAACCTAACAAGACATTTCCACACCATAAATTACCTTCTTCGTCTATGGTAATAGCTACAAAATGGTTTTCAACCGTTTTTACACTATCTCTTAGGTAATTGGTAAAGTTGTCTGTAGCTACATTGTACTTACAAAGACCATTGCGAGTAACAATCCAAATATTGCCTTTGTCATCTTCCACCATACCATTAATATAGTTGTTGCCCAAAGATTCATTGGTGCGAAAACTATGCCTATAGACCTTGATACTATAACCGTCATACCGATTCAAGCCGTCTGAAGTGCCTATCCACAAAAAACCTTTTCTGTCTTGTAGCATACACAAAGCACTACTTTGCGACAAGCCGTCTGCAATAGAAAGATGCTCGAAACGCATCATACTTTCTTGTGACCAACAAGCCGTATAAGCACTGAATAGTAAGACAAAAAAAGAAAAAAGGTATTTGTTCATTGGCAGTGCTGCGTAAGCTACAGCATACAATAATGTTTATTGCCAAAAATAACAGTTTTAGTAGTAAATAAGAAGCTATAGTTTAGCTTTTTAGAAAAATTACTTACAAGTGTAACTTAACAAAGCAAATTATGTTGTTGTATTTGGTTCTGTTTCTAACGTAATGGCATATTTTTCACGTAAGCCCAAAGAATAAAAGACAGCCTGACAAACAGAGCCTAACTCTACGCCATGCGTAGAAATAAAAGTTGTTTCTATTATTCCAAATGCTTTTAAAGAAACCAACATAATACCAATTAAATACAAATAACTTGCAGGAATCAGATAACGAGATTGCATACCACCTTTGAGCCTACAAATTATGCTTGAGCTTAGAGAAACAAAGGCTGCCAACAAGCCATTGATAAGCCCAAATTTGATACTAAAATTATGTGTTGTAACAAAAGGAGCAATAGCCGTAAAAATACCTAATACTGCAATCGTAACCAAAGACACATACATTAGCACCGAATATTGTTCTATTTCTAACATTTTAATCAAATAAATACAAGAGGCACAAGTGAGTAAACCTGTGGAAATGGGCAAGGCGTGATTAGTCCAATGTGTTCCACTTGACCATAAATATTTGAAGGCATAACCGTTTTGTGTAGCTAAAAACAAAATAGAAAGCACTATCATAGCAGCAAAAGCCAAATGTAGCCACTTTTGCACAATCCAGAAAAGGAAAATGTTGTAGGCAACGACCACAAACAAAGTGCCGTAGAGTATGCCAAAAATCATATTTTCGTTAAAGGCTTGATTGTAAAAATCATGCGATTTCCAAATCATAATAGGAATTTGCATACTGCCTTCGGTCTGAAAACGCAAGTAAAACGTGGAAACCTTGCGAGGAGGGACTACTATTTTATGAGCTATATTTCTGTGGGCTATTTCCCTGTCTTTAAACGGAAACCTGTCCCCTTCTGTGTCTTCAGACCAAGCTCCAAACTCGTCTTGTCTGTAAATAGTTAGCTGGTCTATCAGTGGATAGTTAATTTCTAAAATATATTCTTGCTCCGCAGGTCTGTATGAACCGTCTATCTCAAATCTAACCCAATAGACGGAGTTGGTAAAGCCGAAATTCAGAATGTCTTTGTCTGAACGAATAAATTTTTGGGCATATTCAGCCGAAACAACTTCTCTTATGCTTAATCGTTGGTCTTTATCTTCTAAATAATCGACATAACGACCTATCGGCACTTGCCCTGTTCGAGATAAGACCTTTTTGTCTTGTGCATACGCCATACAGTTGGCAACTATTAACAGCAACAATGGCAGTAACATAGCTAAGAAAAAAGGTGGTCTGTTCATAGAGGGTTGTAGAGGTCGTTAGATTAAAATGAAGTATAACTTACCCAAAAAAAACAAATACTATCAAAAAATGCAATGTATTAGTATTTTTTATCAAAAATAAAGTAGAAGGTATATTTTTAGTAGTAGCAAAGGCTCTCTACAAGAGAAAAGTAAGTCTTTCCAATGTTAAATTTTCCGCATATTTCATATTGTCTTAACTTCTTTTCCAAAAAGTTAAGCTATTTTTGCCCACTATTCATAAAGTATTCATATAATTTTTACATATATCAAAAAACTGTATGTTATTCGATTTAGAAACAAGTAGCCTGATACTCTTGATTTTGTCATTGGTAGCAGCTTGTGGGTTTGAGTTTGTCAATGGTTTTCATGATACCGCCAATGCCGTAGCCACCGTTATTTATACCAACTCTCTAAAACCTTGGCAGGCGGTAGTGTGGTCGGGCTTTTGCAACTTCGTAGGCGTATTATTAGGCGGTGTGGGCGTAGCTATGGGCATCATCAACTTGCTACCTGCCGAAGCCTTAGCTGCTCAAGACATTGGGCAAAATATAGCCATGATTTTATCCTTGTTGCTCAGTGCCATTATTTGGAATTTGGGGACATGGTATTTCGGCTTGCCAAGTTCAAGCTCACACACACTAATTGGCTCAATTTTGGGCGTAGGACTTACGTTTTCATGGTTGAGTGGCGATTTAGGAGCTGGAGTAAACTGGACTAAAGCAAGAGAAATTATGATTTTTTTGGTCATTTCGCCTGTTTTTGGCTTTACAATGGCTATTTTGTTATTGCGTTTGTTCTTTTGGCTTATTAAATCTGAAAAGTTTTTTTCTCCTCCCCCACAAGGCACTCCGCCTCCTACGCCTATGCGTTTGTTGTCTATTCTTACTTGCACGTTGATTAGTACATTTCATGGTTCTAATGACGGACAAAAAGGTGTAGGTTTGGTCATGTTAATTTTAATTTCGGTAGTTCCTTTGCACTTTGCACTCAACGAAGAAATGCCTCTGACAGCCATACCCAACCATGTAAAAGTAATACACACGACTCTCCAACAAGTACAAAGCACAGACGAGCAAGCCAAAGGGAGTATTGCGAAGATTGTTAGTAAATCGGGTGAAATTTTAGCCATTTTTGAAACACAAAATCAAAAACTTTCGCCAGACCAAATCCTCAAAGTCCGTTCAAACATAGCAAGTATTCATAAAGAAATTCCGAAGTTGTTAGAAAATGAAGCCGTAGTATTGGACAAAGAACAACAAAAAGTGTTGGCAGAAAAACAAACAGCCTTAAAAACCTATACAGATTATTCGCCATTTTGGGTAACTTTTATGATTTCATTGTCATTAGGCATTGGTACGATGGTTGGTTGGAAAAGAATCGTGGTTACGATTGGCGAAAAAATAGGCAAGTCTGGCTTGAGTTATGCACAAGGCTCTGCTGCGGAGCTAATAGCTGCAAGTACGATTGGTATGGCAAGCCAATTTGGTGTGCCTGTCAGCACTACACACATTCTTTCTTCTTCGGTAGCAGGTACTATGTTTGCCCTACAAGGCAAGGAAAACCTAAACCCAAAAACCCTGAAAAATATAGCTATGGCGTGGGTACTTACGCTACCTGTGTCTATTGTATTGGCGGGTGGTTTGTTTATGATTTTGAGGAATTTGTTTTAAGACAAAAGAAAACTGACTATAAAAAATAAACAAGTTATTGGTAGTTGAGAGGCTACTGGTAACTTGTTTGGGCTTTAGACTTTAGTAAAAGGCGACCTTCTATTGAAGTTACAAATCTTTCAAACTAAGATTAAAGAAAGTACCATTTTTAACTAACTTAGCTTGTATAATATCTCCAACAGCTATTTTATGCCCTTGATACTCAAAATTGTATATATTTTCAATCTTTTCATTACTTAATTGACGAATATGAATTTGTGTATCAATATCATAATTAATTACTTCAACTAATAATCTTAAAGGTTCTATTTTTGTAATTTTACAATCTACAATCGTATTCAAGGGAATATCATTCAGTTTGTTGCTATTACTACTTTTTAACTTAAACCAATATTTAAACATTTCCGCAAAACGGTAAAATTTTCCAAGTTTGCTGCTTGGTTTTTCATAAATAATACCATTTATTTTTAATAATTCAATTAGACCCTCTCCAGTGTACTTAACTAAACTTGAGCTATTTTTCTCTTGTATTGCAGCATTTAATAAGACTAAGAGTTGTTTTTTCTCCATTTCAACTCCTTTAAATAAAGTTGTATCTCTAATAAAGTCCTTTATAGCTTCCAAAGGATGGTCTGTAACTAAACCATCATCTCCCATTAAATCATCAAAATGCTTTTTTACAACTTCTGTGCGTATCTCTGTGTCTAATGCAATATCACTATGAAAAATAGCATTTATTTCCTGATTTTTGTAGACTAAATACTTCCTATTAGGCGAAGGTTGCCAATTTTCTTGCAATTTTTCAGTTAATTTTGTAATAAACCAAATAAAAGGTCGTAACAACATAATATTCTCACCTGCTGCGGAGAAGTTTCTTCGCAAATAAGTAAAGGCTGTACCTAAATCTTGCCATTCACCACTATCTGTTTTCTTAAAACTTACAATATATTCTCCAAAGAAAATATTTAAAACAGGCTCTACTAATTCTTGCTTGGCAGGAACTTGTCCCTTATTACCTAGAATAGCTTGCTCAAAAGAATACAAAAATATATTGCCATATTTTTTACTAATAAGTTCTTTTAAAGCTGATTTTGCTTCTGTATTATCCCAAACCAGATTGATAAAATAAGCAAAAATTTCATTTGGTGACCAATCCAAACGCACCATATTGCCTTCTTCTAATCCCATTTTATTGTTCAAAGTTACATTTTCCCAAACATCAGTACGAATAAAAATTTTAGGGATAATTCTATTATACTCTTTACGATTATAAGTATAAAGCCAATATTCAATGAGTGGCTTTATAGCAACCCCCCAATATTCTTTACTTATCTGTCTATCTAATTGGTCAAATAGTACAACTAAATTTAGATTGTGAGCATTAAGAAATTGGTTAAGTTGTAGTAAATCATCTTCTATTTGTCTAATATTATCTCTGTCTGTTATCAAACTCTCAAAAATATCATCTCTGTCTATATCATTTTTGACATTTTTTAGTTTAACAACATAATCACTTAGCAAAGAATTAAACTCAGAAAATATTTCATCTCCTTTTATTTGTATCATCACAACACTCCAATAGAAGGCACGCCAAAAGTTGCCTAAATTGCGTTGTTTTTGTAATTCAATAAATGTGTGTTGTATTTTATTTGATGAATTTTTATAGGGAATTACTTTTACCAAACTATCAAAACCTCCATCGATATTGGGAGCATCTAATACTGTTACAAAAATATAATCTTTTTCCAAACCTAAATTTTTTCGTATAGCTACAGCCTTTTCGTCATTATCTCCCAACAAATTATAAAGAGTTGTTTTGCCTGTACCTTTAAAACCACAAAAAAGAAACCTACTTCTTTCAGAAAGGAGTTCCATATTTTCACGATAATAAAAATGTGTATAGGCATCAGCTTTCTTTTCAAAATTTTCAGCATAAGATTTGATTTTTGATAGTTCTTGTGTTAGCGTATCTAAAATAGTAGTTTGTACATTTTGAGAAACAGCTACTTCTTGGGTGGGTAAAGACCAGATAGCATCAAAAATATTTAGCAAATGTGGGTATTGTACATAATAAGAAGCTTTAACATTGTCCTTTAAATGCTCAAATTCTTTTACAAGTTCATTTTTTAAAATGTTAAATTTTGAATTTTCTTGGATGAAATTTAACTGTTGTGTTAATTTTTCTGTAATTTCTTGTGAAACCTCACTCAAATATCTTTGCTTTTTTATCAACTCAATTAGCTGGTTGAAATGTGCTTCTTTGTTTTCATTAGTGGCTCTGCTAATTCCAATTTTTTCCAAAATAGGATTGCGAACTAATTTTGTAACTGTAAAACTTTTATCGTTATTACTATCTTGATAATCTTGTAAAATGCTATTAAAAGCCACAGAAAAGGTATTTTCGGCTGCATTTTGATTAGGGACGATGGAATTAACTAAAACTAATTTAATAATATCGTCTTTCAACTTATTATTAAACTTTTCAATAGTATCTAAAAAGAAGTACAAACCTGGTTTTGTTTGTTCACTGCTGCCAAAAAAACCAACTACAGTATCTGAAAAAGCCAAAGAGGTAAGTCCGAAAATATCATTAAATCCTGTGCGTGAGTCGATAAGAATAAAATCATCTTTTGATAAATTGTATTTTTGTTTTAAATCCGCAAATAAGTCTTTAAAATGTTGTAACATTTCATCTGTACGACTAATATTTAGACGTGCCAAACCTTGCACATAATTACCTAAATCAGTTTCAAAATTTTTGCCAAGTTGTGTTGTTATTTTTTCCTTGTCGTATTCCAAATTTCCCGCAGGCATTACATAAATTTCACCTTTGCCACAAAATTTTTCACCTATTTCACTTTTATCAAAAACATAATTTTCAATTTTAGTATTTTCTCTATCAAATTCTTTGTCTAAAACATATTCTACAAAACCATTTTTATTTTTAGCTGCAAAATCAAACATATTCAAATAACCTGGTGCTTCTAAATCACAATCAATAATGACAACTTTTTTCCCTTTATTCAAAGCTAAATGTATAGCATAGGTATATAATGTGGTAGTTCTACCCATACCACCTTTGTAACTATAAAAACTAATAATGTTACAAGGTTTTTCTGTTTTTTTTACCCTTTTTATATTATCAAAATCTAAACGCCAAACTAAACCAGTGTGAACTTTTTGATAGTTTTCAAAAATATAACTATAACGATAATCATCTTCAATTAGCTCTGGTGGAAGTGCATAAACAAACACACGACTGCCCCAAACAGTATAATTTTCATATTTCTGTGGAGTGTTTGTCTTTATATAAACTTCTAAAACTGCTTCTATTTTTATTAAAATTCTAAAATCTTGAACAGTTATATCTTCTTCAAGGTCTGCAAAAATTTTATTAATAGTTTCATTAAGTGCTAACATAATGTTTTGAGATTTTAGAGTAAGTTAGGTAAAACACGATATGTTTCTTTGACAAATTCAAAAAATGCTATTATATCAGTTTCATTATAATTGATTGGTGACCTTGTAGAAGTTGTACTACTTTCATAACGAATTGTATTTACATTCCATTGATGAAATAACCTTGCTATTGTGCTACTGCTATGAGCAGGGCTTAGAAAAATGTTGATATGACTAAATTGAGTACGATTTATAATATTGAGTTTTGAAATAATAATTTCTTTATTTCGCATATATTCATGGTTGGTAAGTCTATACTTCCAATATCTATTGAGAGTTGGATTTGCTGATTTCTCTGAGTTTGAAGGATAATTATAACAAACCCAATCAGAAGTACTTGGAACTTGCCAAAACAAAGGTTGTACTAGTTGATTTGGTCTGTTATGGTAATATGTTTTATAAATTCCATAATTGATAACTCCTTCCAAAACATAACCACACAGATAATAAAGATTACGTAAAATAGCATCTTTCTTCTCTACCTGATGCACCTTACTTAAATTATCTTTTAAGTATTCGCAGGTTCTTAAATGTTTAAGTGCGACTTTCAAATAATCTTCGTAAACCATTTCATTAGTAATAAGTTACAAGATTACAAAATTATTTAATACAAGGCAAGTATGAACTTTATCTTAAAATTAGACACCGAAACTTTAATTTTCGGTATCTAATTTTAAGTCTTACTTTTTTCTACAACTTACTCAAATCCAACACCTGATTGACAAACAATATCTCATCTTTCTCGTCCAATACAATCCCCACAGGGCTGTCTTTATTAATTTTGCCCGATAAGATTTGCTTAGACAATTCGTTCATCAAAAGCCGTTGCATCACTCTTTTCAGAGGTCTTGCCCCAAATTGTGGGTCATAACCCATCTCGGCTAATTTATCCAACACATCAGGCGTAGCTTCTATCAAAATTCCGTTTTGTATTTCCAACTGTTTTTTGAGTTGCTCAAACTGAATTTTCACAATTTTACGCATTTGTTTTTTGCCCAAAGGCTCAAACATGACAATTTCATCTATACGGTTCAGAAATTCAGGTCTTACCACAGACTTTAACAAGTTGAAAACCAAATCTTTGGCTTCTTCGCCCAACTGTTCCGCCGTTTTTAGTCCTTTGTCCAACTCGCCAAACTTCTGCATGATTAAGTCCGAACCCAAGTTAGAAGTCATAATGATAATCGTATTTTTAAAATTCGCCACTCTGCCCTTGTTGTCCGTTAGTCTGCCTTCGTCCAATACTTGCAACAAAATATTGAAAGTATCGGGGTGTGCCTTCTCTATTTCGTCCAATAAAACGACACTGTACGGCTTGCGTCTTACGGCTTCGGTGAGTTGTCCGCCTTCGTCATAACCCACGTATCCCGGAGGAGCCCCAATCAAACGGCTAACGGCGTGTCTTTCCTGAAATTCAGACATATCTATTCGTATCAAAGCATTGTCATCATTGAACAGAAACTCCGCCAATGCCTTCGCTAATTCAGTTTTACCCACACCTGTTGTGCCTAAGAAAATAAAACTACCAATCGGCTTTTTGGGGTCTTGCAGCCCTGCTCTACTCCTCCGCACTGCATCGGCAATGGCACGAATAGCCTCGTCTTGCCCAGCTACTCTTTTGCTCAATTCCTCTTCCAAATTCAACAGTTTTTCCTTTTCAGACTGTAACATTTTCGCCACAGGAATACCCGTCCAACGTGCCACAATATCTGCAATATCTTCCGAAGTGATGACTTCTTTCAACATAGATTTTTCACCCGAAACCTCCGCAAATTGTTTTTGAAAATTCTCTAATTGTTGTTGTGTTTCTATCAACTTTCCGTAACGAATTTCCGCCACTTTTCCGTAATCTCCCTCTCTTTCAGCTTGTTCGGCTTGTGCTTTTAGGCTTTCTACTGCCTCTTTTGCCTGCTGAATTTGTGTAAGTACGTCTTTTTCTTGTTGCCATTTCGCCTTCATGCTGTCCCTTTCTGCATACAATTCTGCCAAATCTTTGGACAACATTTTTTCTTTTTCCACATCATTTTCACGTCTGATAGCCTCCCGTTCAATTTCCAACTGCATGATTTTGCGTTGCACCTCGTCCAATTCTTCGGGCAAACTGTCAATCTCAATTCGCAATTTAGCTGCTGCCTCGTCTATCAAATCTATGGCTTTATCGGGCAAATGACGGTCTGTAATGTAACGGTGCGACAAAGTAACCGCCGCAATCAAGGCATCATCTTTAATTCGTACACCATGATGCAACTCGTACTTGTCTTTGATACCTCGCAAAATAGAAATGGCATCTTCAGGGTTGGGTTCATCTACCGTTACCGTCTGAAAACGTCTTTCTAATGCCTTGTCTTTTTCAATATATTTTTGGTATTCCTTCAAGGTTGTAGCCCCTATTGCGTGCAATTCGCCACGAGCTAAGGCAGGTTTTAATAAATTGGCTGCGTCCATTGCACTTTCGCCACCGCCACCAGCTCCTATTAACGTATGAATTTCATCTATGAATAATACAATTTGCCCCTCCGAATCAACAACTTCTTTGATAACGGCTTTTAGTCTTTCCTCAAATTCGCCTTTATATTTCGCACCCGCCACCAACAGCCCCATGTCTAAGGCAAAAATGGTTACACCCCGCAAGTTTTCAGGTACATCTCCTTCAATAATTCTTTGAGCAAGCCCTTCAACAATGGCAGTTTTACCTACCCCCGGTTGTCCCACCAACATAGGATTATTTTTAGTTCTGCGTGTCAAAATTTGTAATACTCTGCGAATTTCCTCATCACGACCAATCACTGGGTCTATTTTGCCCTTGCGAGCCATGTCGTTGAGGTTTTTGGCGTAACGGTCAAGAGAACGGTATTTGTCCTCTGCGGTTTGGTCTTTTACGGTTTCGCCTTTTCGCAATTCTTTGATGGTGGCAGTCAAACTTTTTTCGGTAAAACCTGCGTCTTTTAACAAAGTAGCTACCTTGTCTTTGCCCGCCAACAAACCCAATAAAATGTGTTCTATGGTTACAAATTCGTCTTTGAAAGTTGCCAAATACTGTTCAGCCTTTGTAAGAGTTGTGTGGGCATCATTAGACAAATACGGCGAAGTCCCCGAAGATTTGGGGTAAGTATTCACAAATTCGTCTGTTTTTTGATTTACCAAGTTTAAATTCGCCCCTGCTTTCTTGAAAATATAGTTTGTAATATTTTCGTCTGCCGACAATACGCCACGCAACAAATGTCCTGTTTCGACAATCTGCTGCTGTCTGGAAGTAGCCAAACTCGTTGCGGTTTGTACTGCTTCTTGTGCTTTGATAGTATAGTTGTTAAAGTTCATATCTGTAGAACGGACTTTAGTCCGTTTTTTTGTTTTAGTAGTGCATATAAAAAACGGACTAAAGTCCGTTCTACAGATTTGTATTCAAAATTAAAACCAATCACTTTTTGCTGTCATTTTGGCGTAAAATAGGTGTTTTTGGGGTGGGGAGTGGAAATTTTGGCAGTATAAAAATGCAGAAAGCTACTTTTTAGCCAATTTCTGGTTGTGGGCAAAAATGTATGATTTTTAATTTATTGATAATGAGTTATTTAAAGGAACACAGATGACACGAATAACACAGATATTCACTGTTTTTGTTTTAGGCTTGAATATTCGTCCAAACTTCGTATTTCTTTTTTCGTAAAGCATTGATAATTAAGTATTTAATTATCATAC
>CANGYA010000034.1 GCA_947457925.1 Cytophagales bacterium
ATTCCAATGCTATTAAGCTAAGAAATTATTTTTTAGTGCCGTTAGGCACGAAATAGTTATAGCAATGTTATTTTATTTCTCCTTCAAAGTGCCGTAGGCACGATATGTTTCGTGCCTACGGCACTTTGAAGGAGTCGGTAGTATTTTTACTATAAATATTTAGTGCCTAACGGCACTTTTTAAAAACAACTAATTGATAATTAAATAATTAGTTATATTCTGTTTTTACTTCATTAGCTTAATAGCATTGGGCTAAAGTCTGTGGTACAATGTGTGTTAAAAAAATAAAGAGAATACCGTCTTTTCTTTCAAAAGGACAAACTGCTTGAAACGCAGCCAACGCAAATGAATTTCCCAGTTTTTCCAAGATTTTTTCTTTTTGGATTTTTTGGAAACCTCACCCCCCAACCCCCTCTCCATTTGGAGAGGGGGAGTAATTCCCCCTTCGGGTAGGGGGCTTTGTTGATTTGGTTCGTACAACATACCCGTACAGAGGCAGTGTTTACGGTTGGTACGGCTCAAAACGTCATAGTTTACACAACTTTGGCAGCCCTTCCAGAAATTTTCGTCTTGGGTGAGTTCCGAAAAAGTAACGGGTTTGTAACCCAATTCAGAGTTAATTTTCATGACAGCCAAGCCTGTGGTAATCCCAAAAATTTTGGCGTTGGGATACAGTTCTCTTGACAAGTCAAAAATGCGTTGTTTTATCAGACGTGCCAAACCATGTTTACGGTAACTTTCTTTGACAATTAGTCCCGAATTTGCCACAAACTCGCCATGTGTCCACGTTTCTATGTAGCAAAAGCCCGCAAACTTATCTCCGTCTAAGGCTATAACGGCTTTGCCTTGCTGCATTTTCTCTATGACATAAAGAGGCGACCTTTTGGCAATGCCCGTACCACGTATTTTGGCTGCTGCTTCCATTTCGTAGCAAATTTCTTCGGCATAATGAATATGCGAAGCATTAGCTACTTGTATAGTAATTGAAGAATCCATCTTACAAAAAATTGAAAATGAGAGAGTTAGAGATACATTTTTCAAATTTTTACGTTTTGAAAAATGTAAATAAAAAGCATAGCTAAACTCATATTTTTATAGCAAAAAAATGCCAATAAAATATGAATAAACCTTTACTTTATAGTGAAGGTAAGTAGCAAATACAGTAAGAAATGGTAAAAAAAAGTTCACAACGTAAAAGTGTTGTGGAACATACAAAAGGCTCTATTACACTGCTGTAGAACGGACTTTAGTCCGTTATCATACATTCTAAACGGACTAAAGTTCGTTGCTACAGTATTGTAGTAATGTAATAGCCGACAACACAGCACCCAAAATCCTTTTAGGCGACTAAGTGTTGATTTTTTTGGAATATAGTATTATGCCCGCATTGGGCGACGACGCGTAGGAAGGTTGTAAAGAATGGCAGCCACAGAGAGAGAAGACCTCACGAAAGAGGCAAGAATAATGGAGAGGGGACGATTAACAATCATCTGTAAAGTGTTAAACGGTTTTTTCATCTCATAAAAAACAGATTAAGGTACGAGATTATGAAGTTGTTAATTTCTTGGTTAGATAGTTACCAATTTTTTTGCAAAGGTAGGGCTTTTTTTAGAAAAGCAAATTTAAAAGCCGAAAAATTGCGAAATTTATAGTGTATTTTGTTAGTTATCAAAAAAGTGTTGATACGATAATTTAATAGAAATCCTTATTTTTACTACATGATTAATTTACAGCACCTTACACATACTTATAAACAAAGACAAGTCCTCAACATTCCAACATGGCAAGCACAGCAAGGAGAACAATGGCTGTTACGTGGCAAGTCTGGCAGTGGTAAAACGACTTTGTTACATATTATCTGTGGCTTGCTCAAAGCTACAGCAGGGGAGGTTTGGGTGGCACAACAGCCTTTGCACCAACTTTCGGGCAAGGCGTTGGATAAATTTCGGAGTCATCATATTGGTATTATTTTCCAACAGCCTTATTTATTGCCTTCGCTAAACTGTTTGGATAATTTATTATTGGCAAATTATAGTGCAGGGAATCCCGTACAACCTCAAAAAGCCCTTGAACTCTTGGCTACTTTGCAGATAGCCCATATAGCCCGCCAATATCCTTTTCAAATAAGTGTGGGCGAGGCACAACGCCTCAATATTGCAAGAGCATTGATGAATTCGCCTTCGGTATTGGTGGCAGACGAACCGACTTCTGCCTTAGATGATGACAATACGGAAGTGGTCATACAACTGATTCGGGAGCAAGCCCAACAACTCAATGCTACGTTGGTAGTGGCTACACATGATGCCCGAATTGTGAAGTACATAGATAAACAGTTGATTTTGTGAGAGTTTTTTCTGCATAGGATAGGGTCGGCAAACTCTATCCTATGCTTTTTGTGTAGAGTTTAGTACAAATTTCTTTATGTGGGTAGTGGTCAAAAATGTATGATTATCTAATTTATTGATAATCATATATTTAATGGAACACAGATGACACAGATTATACGGATATTTACTGATTTTTTGGTTTATCTGTGATTATCCGTTAAATCTCAATTTCATTGCGGGCATTATCTGTGTGCTGTAAATCATTCATAATCAAGTATTTAATTATCATACTTTTTTTACCACTACCATTTCTTTATGTGTAATTGATGTCTTAACATTGTGCTGTGAGTAACTATGACAAAAAAGATGTGTGCTTAAAATGTGATAAGAAGTTTATATCAAAGCAAAAATGTGATAAGAAGTTTATATCAAAGTAAAACATGATATAAACTTCTTATCATAAACAAATGTGGGTGTGATAATTCAAACAGCAATGACGGCTATTTATTTTAGGTTTTATCTTTAAAAAAAGATGTATGTTTTTAAATTTGTAAATTACTAAGTAAAATTTAAAAACAACACCTACCACTATGATAGACGCAGCCATTTTAGCACACCTTTCCACAGATGAAAAATTAGGGAGTATTTTACCTATTACGACACTGCCCCCCAATACTCACGCACAAGAAAGTGTGTACGAGGCTCTGTTGCGTGCTATTATTTACCAACAACTTTCGGGCAAGGCTACATCAGCTATTTGGCAGAAATTCAAGGCTTTGTATCAAAACCATTGCCCAACACCACAGGCATTACAAGCCACAGATTTTGTTAAACTACGTACTGCGGGGGTTTCTACACAGAAAGCTACGTATCTGCAAAATGTGGCTACTTTTTTTGTTACAACGCCCAACACCAACTGGCACGAAATACCTGATACCGAAATATTGACTCAACTCACAAGCATTAAAGGGGTAGGGGAGTGGACAGTGCAAATGTTGTTGATTTTTGACTTAGGACGTTTAGACGTTTTTCCTACCAAAGATTTGGGGATTCAACAAGCTATGATACAACTTTACGGTTTAGAAGAAAAAGGCAGTGCTTTACTAAAACGCATGGAGCTTATCAGCAAGGCGTGGCAACCTTACCGCAGCGTAGCCACAAGGTATTTGTGGGCATGGAAAGATGCTCAAAAAAATAATGCTATAAAGTAGTCTTTTTATTGTGTAAAGATTATTTTAGAACCTTATCACCCTTTATGAATGTCGTATGAGATTTTTTTGGATATGCTTTTTCTCACTGTTAGCCCAGCAGCTAACTGCCCAAAACACCAACATAGATTCCTTGGTCAATGCCAAAGTACAGGCTTTGGTCAAACTGAAATTAGACTCCATACAGAAAGCACAAAACGCCAGCAAACCAGCCCCCAAGCATCACCCTGCGTTTACGTACCAATTTACAGGCAACGGACAGGTCAATTTGGGTAACGTGGACAGGGTATTGTTTTCGAGTACGAATAGGCTGCAATGGAAACCTGCTAATAAAATCTACAAAGTAAATTTTGATGCGTCTTATATTTATGGTGAAAAGTCTAAGATTATGTCTGAAAACGAATTATTGGCTAACCTCAATAACTCTTTTTGGTACGAAAAACGGTGGTATGCTATCGTATTTGGTACGTATGAATACAGCAATTTGCGGGGTATGCGTTACCGTTATGTAGCTGGTGGCGGGATTGGTTGGCAGGCAGTAAACCCAAGTGCCGAACAGAGCAAAGGCAAATGGTTTGTACCGTATTTGTCATTGACGAATGCCATTATTTATGAAACGACAGATTTTTACCAACTACGGGACATAGAAGTTGTCCGTAATTCGTTGCGTATTTTAGCCAATTTTAGTTTGTTTCGAGGAAAAATGTTTTTTAACAACACCCTATTTTTACAACAGTCCTTGACCAACGAAAACTTCCGTTCTACTTGGAGTGCTGCACTACGTCTGCCGATTAGCCCGAAGTTAAGTTTCCAAACTACGCTTGACCACAGTTACGAGAGCCTTGTACCTGCCAACAGACAAAATGCGGATATTCGGTGGTTGTTTGGTTTTATGATTGGTAATATGTAATAGAGTTTATGAATAATTTTTTGCTATAGCCCCACCCTTCCCTCCCCTGCTGGGGAGGGTTTTATGGAATTATTCATAAATTCTAATATTTGAACAGATAAATATATTTTTTAGTATTTAGGAACTTTTCGGGCTTTAACATACTTTAACTACTATATACTTCAACTTGGTATGAGTTCTAAAAAACAACAGTTTCAACCCTGTGAAAGACCCAACTGTTTTATGCGGTTTATCATGGAATATTGCCAAAAAAATGCGACCTCCGAACAGCCATGTCCTTACGAGAAAATGTTTAGTGATGAACAGTATCCGTCTATGTGTGTGTGTGAGTGTGAGCAATGTGCCAAATACGTAGAGTCGGAGGGCAAATTGGTAGAGTTACTGAAAAAGAAAAATTGTGCGACTCCCTGCCCCAATGATTTGGAGGAGAGTATCCGCAAGCAAGTCATTGTAACTGAATAAGAAAAAGACATCTTTCTTGAAAAGATGTCTTTTTCTTATTCACAAACTTACGATACGTTGGCAATGGTCGAAGACCTTGACAATCGTATCGTAAGTTTTATTTTTTAATTAAAAATTGTGCATCAGCACCTATACCTATGCTTGTTCTTCTTCCTCTTCGTCGGGTGCTTCTACCAAATCTATGGCAAATTCACTGATGATATTGAACCAAGTTACCAATTTTTTGATGTCTGAGGCATACACTCTGCCTTTGTCGTAGGTAGGTAATACGCCTTCCATAAAAGTAGCAAGGGCTTTGTTGTCGTTTACATTTACGACTGCCTTTGTGCCATGTTTTTCTTTCACAAAGCCCATTACTTTGGCTAAATTCACTGCCCCCTCGCTGTCTGTGGTGTACATCGATATTTCGCTAAGGATAGACACTTTGTGCGAGAGAGTAGCTATGAGTTTCGTCTTTTTGTCGTCCAAACTCTCTAAAACTACGCCATTGCGAGTAGGTTGTACCACTCTAAACAAACCAGATTTGCCCGAAACGGCAGCTATTTTTTTAAGGTTCATGGTATCAGATTTTAAGATAATTTTGTGTTGAAAATAAGATAAGATATAGTTAGACTCAAATAAAATTGTTGGCTACCTGTAGCTACAGACTTTAGTCCCATACTATAAAGCTAAGGAAATAAATTTAACCCCGTTAGGGGTGCAATATTTATAGAAAATAGCAAGGTTACTTTGTAAAAACCCCGTAGGGGTGGCATATATCACCCCTACGGGGTTTTTACGAACTACACTCAATCTTTTGTGCTACAAATATGTCAGTCCTACGGACTTAAAATAAAAATTAAATAATTGATTATCAAATAGTTAAAAATATTTCATTTTTACTTTCTTAGCTTAATAACATTGGACTAAATTCCGTAACTACAGGGAACTACTTTTGTTTGAATCGGGATAGCCAAATATAGTTTAAAAGTTTTCGTTGAGGGAGCTGATGTACGCCAAAATTTCATCTTTGCCCTCTTTGGTTTCAGACGAAGTGATGAACATTTTGGGGAGTTCTGCCCAATACTGTTTCATGATTTTGGAATAAAAATCTACGTTTTTTTGTACGGCAGCCTTCTTTTCTTTGTCGGCTTTTGTGAAGACGATACAGAACGGAATCCCTTTTTCGCCCAACATACGCATAAAGTTCATGTCGTTGGTTTGGGGTTCGTGGCGTATGTCTATCAGCACGAAAGTACACAATAAGTTGCTGCGGTTGGTCAGGTAGCCGTCAATCATTTTCTCGAACTTGGCTCTTTCTACCTTCGACACTTTGGCGTAACCGTAGCCCGGTAAATCTACCAGATACCAAGTGTCATTAATCATAAAATGGTTGATGAGTTGGGTTTTGCCGGGAGTAGAGGAGGTTTTTGCCAGCCCCTTCTGATTCACCAGTGTATTGATTAAAGACGACTTGCCGACATTAGACCTACCAATAAACGCATATTCGGGCTGTTCGGGTGGTGGGCATTTGCGGTAGTCGGTGTTACTCATCACAAACTTTGCAGACTTAATTATCATAGACTTTACTAATAAGCCTGCAAAATTGCTATTTTTTGGTAGATTTACAAGATGTGGGGAGTAAGTATTTTTGTGGGTGCTAAGAGGCTTGAAAATAGCAGGAAACAGCTTTTAAAATAAGTTTACTATTTTTATTGACTTTGATTGTTTTAAGTGTATTTTTGGAAAAAAATAATCTATTTAAAATTTATGAGAAATATTAATACGGTTAAAGGAGTAAAAAAATATTTTTCTTTACTTGTAAAAAAATATAATTTGGCTTTTCACCCAGATGATGATTTTAATAGTTATATTAATCATACCACAAAGAAGCCATTGTTTACAGATACAGAAGCAGTAAGACATAACGAACTAATGAGTAAATGTTTTGTTATTTGTAATGAACATAACACAGATATTTATGAACTTAGTCTTGTTGTTCAGCGACAAAGTATATTGTAAATAAGAAAAACAGTATTATGCGTTATATAGACCTTTTTGCGGGTGCAGGTGGGCTTTCCGAAGGATTTATTCGGGAAGGTTTTATACCTATTGCCCATGTTGAAATGAATAATGAGGCTTGTTTTACTATTAAAACAAGATTAGCCTACTATTTTCTAAAAGAAAACCACCAATTAGATATTTACAAGAATTATTTATTAGGTAAAATAACAAGAGAAGATTTGTATAGTTATTTACCAAAATATATACTTAATAGTGTCATTAATACTGAAATTTCAGACCAAACTATAGACGGTATTTTTGAGCAAATAGATACACTTAATCAAAACCAAGCAGTAGATTTAATTATAGGTGGTCCCCCTTGTCAAGCCTATTCTGTAATTGGACGAGCAAGAGATAAAAATAAAATGGTTGGCGACAAACGAAATCATTTGTTTTTACAATATGCTAACTTTCTGGAAAAGTACCAACCTAAGATGTTTGTATTTGAGAATGTTACAGGTTTAATTTCGGCAGGTAATGGTAATTATCTAAAAGAAATGGCTGAAAAATTTACTTCTTTGGGTTATCATGTAAACATTCACTTAGATAAAAGTAAAAATAATGAAAAAGTAGATATTTTTAATACAGCCAATTATGGTGTTCTGCAAAATCGCCAAAGAGTAATTATTGTTGGGCATAAAGAACAATTAAGTCTTCAGTTCCATTTACCAACATTTGAAATGCCAACTACTAAATACAATATAAAAGAAGATTTACTATCTGATTTACCAATATTGCAGCAAAATGAAGTAAAAAAAATTGTAGCCTATACTCAAAAAGCTACAGATTATCAAATGGCTACTTGTTTGCGTGATATAAATTTTGATTTTACAACTCAACATATTGCAAGACCACATAATAATAGAGATTTGGAAATATACAAAATAGCTATTGAATTATGGCTTAATGAACGTAAACGGCTGAACTATGCAAATCTAAGAGAAGATTTAAAAACGCACAAAAATCAAGATGTGTTTCAAAATCGTTTCCAAGTAGTCAATCCTTTTGGTGTATGTCATACCGTTGTGGCTCATATATCTTGTGATGGGCATTACTACATATATCCAGATTTAGCTCAAATTAGGTCTATTTCTGTTCGTGAGGCAGCAAGAATACAATCTTTTCCAGATAATTTCTTTTTTGAAGGAAGCAGAACTTCTGTTTTTAAGCAAATTGGTAATGCTGTACCACCTATGTTTGCTCAACAAATAGCTAAAGCAATAAAAAAAGCTTTGAAACCTGAGTTATTAGATAATGAAAAATCAAGAATTGGAACTATACAAGAATTTACCTTCGCATAATGTCCCCCCACGGGCTGATGCAATGATAGAAAATTTAAGGGCAATGGGCTATACGATACAAACAGCTATAGCTGATTTGTTAGATAATTGTATTGCTGCACAAGCTAAAAATATCTGGGTTAATTTTGATTGGAAACTTCAAAGTTCTACTATTTCTATTTTAGATGATGGTTGTGGTATGACTAATGAAGAATTAATAGAAGCTATGCGACCAAGCACTAAAAATCCTAATGAGCTAAGAGATAGTAAAGATTTAGGTAGGTTTGGATTAGGCTTAAAAACAGCTTCTTTTTCTCAATGCAGGCAACTTACTGTTGCTTCAAAAAAAACTCATGATATAAGTTATTGGGCATGGGATTTAGATTATATCAAGCAAACAAAATCATGGGATTTGATTAATCTGAAACCACAAGAACATTTTATTATACAACTTGACAAATTAGCAACAGGAACATTAGTAGTATGGGAAAAATTAGACAGAGTTGTATCGCAAAAAAAAAATATTGATGAAGAAAAATCTAAGGCAAATTATTATGCTTTAGCAGAAACAGTTAAAAAGCATCTTGCTATGGTTTTTCATAGATATATTGAAGGGAAGAAAATCAAAATCTTTTTTAATAATCGGGAAATAGAAAGTTGGGACCCGTTTATTAAAGGTAACAGTTACTCTCAAATTACGGAAGATTGTTTACAATATGGGACTGTAAAAGTTAAAGGATATGTATTACCACATAAGTCTAAATTAACAGAGGAAGAATACAAAAAAGCCGAAGGTATTCATGGTTGGAATGCTCAACAAGGATTTTATATTTATCGAAATGAAAGATTATTAGTAGCTGGCGATTGGTTAGGAATGTTTAGGAAAGAAGACCATTATAAATTAGCACGTATTATGGTAGACTTACCTAACACAACTGATGATGCGTGGCAGTTAGATATTAAGAAGTCTGTAGCTATTCCACCGCAAGAAATAAAAGAACAATTAAGAGCTATTGCTGGTCGTGTAAGAACACAAGCTGTTGAGGTGTTTAGGCACAAAGGGAAAACTATCTTAAGGAAGTATCCTAATAATCAATTTCAACCCATTTGGCAAGAAAAAATACGACATGGTAAACGGTTTTATGAAATTAATAGAGAAAACGAAGTAGTTAAAACTCTTTTAGAGAGTAGTAAGGAAGCAAAAACAGCTATTAATCAGTTGCTAAGATTTGTAGAAGAGGCTATTCCTATCGAATTAATTATGATTAAACAAAGTGAAGAACCAGCATTACAAGGCAAGGCTTTTGAGGACAGTAATCATGATGGTATGCGAGAAATGATGAAACTGCTTTTTCAAAGTCTTATCAAAAATGGAAAAACAGAGGAACAAGCCAAAGGCTACTTAATGAGTATTGAGCCTTTTAATTTATATCCGCAGTATGTGGAAACACTAAGCTAAAATTACTTACTCTTTTACTTTAAATAAAATCAAACAATGCTACAAAATGCGTTAAAGGCACTTAGGGGATTTCTTCCTAATAATCAATCTGTTACATTAACAGAAATAGAAACACAAGTAGATTTTATACTAACAAATCCAATGTTTCGGGCTGTAAATAGAGAACAGCTCATTAAAGAAGCAGAACTTTTCTATAATATTCGGATAGAAGAATTTAAAATTATAGAAAGTGATGAACGTAAAATGCCTTGGATAGCAAATAAAAAAGCTATAATTGAATGGGGTTTTTGGAATAGGTACAGAGATTATTTAGAAGTTGAAAAGAGTTTTTCACCCAACGTACTTAATGAATTAGACAGGCTAACAGATAAAATTCTTGATGGAACTTTTGACCCAACAGCTAAAATTCAGGTAGGAAAACGAGGATTAGTAGTTGGTCAAGTGCAATCTGGAAAAACTTCTAACTATACGGGCTTGATTTGTAAAGCTGCTGATGCTGGCTTTAAATTAATTATTGTATTAGCTGGCATTCATAATAATTTGCGTAGCCAAACACAGTTAAGGTTAGACGAGGGTTTTTTAGGCTTTGACACCCAACACCAAAGAGTTTTTAGTTTGTCAAGTAATAAATTTGTAGGAGTGGGAGCTATTCGTACTAATCGTAATCATATAGCACACTCTATTACTTCAAGTTTAGATAAGGGCGACTTCAGTACAAGTGCTTTTAATTCTTTGGGGATTAATTTTGATACAAATGAAGTCATTATTGCAGTTGTCAAAAAAAATAGTGTTATTTTAAAAAATATCTATAATTGGCTTAGTTCCAAAACCCAAGATTTGGGTGGTAAGCAATTAATAAGAGATAAGGCTCTACTGTTGATTGATGATGAGGCAGATAATGCTTCTATTAATACAAGTAAAAATAGTGTAAGTGCTATCAATAAGCATATTCGTAATATTTTAAATTTATTTGAAAAAAATGCGTATGTAGGTTACACCGCCACACCTTTTGCCAATGTGTTTATCCCTGTTGAGGAACAGAAAGATATTTTCCCAAGAGATTTTATCATTAATCTTGCTGCCCCATCTAATTATATAGGACCCGAAAAGGTATTTGGATTTTCGCCATTAGAAGACAATCAAACAACTGATTTTGTACTGCCAATGGTCTATAAAATAGACGATGGACAAAGTTTAATGTTTGATAAAAATAGTAGCCCAACTGAAAAAATTACTACACTACCAAACTCTCTGCAATTAGCCATTAAGACTTTCATGCTTACTTGTGCTATCCGTTATTTGCGTGGTCAGGAAAAGGAACATAACTCCATGCTTATTCACGTTTCACGTTACAATGCTTGGCAAGACCATATTTTTGATTTGGTACAAAACGCATTTGATATTTACAGACGTGGTATAGAAATGAATGATACTGCAACTTATGAAGCATTTAGGCAAGTATTTGAAGGAACTACTACTCCTCATTACAAAAACTTTGTACAGACAAGTACAGAAATACTACATTCCCCTTTAGCTAATTTAGATGCTCAAATTCAGGTGCATAAGTGGGAAGATGTAAAACAAATACTGTATAGAGCTATTAGTAAAATACAAGTAAGAGAAATTAATGGTGGTTCTAAGGAAGCCTTAGATTATTTTGAGCATAAAGAAGGTTTATCTGTTATTGCTGTTGGTGGCGATAAACTTTCAAGAGGTTTGACTTTAGAGGGCTTATCAGTAAGCTATTTTTTGCGGGCATCGAGAATGTATGATACCTTAATGCAAATGGGGCGTTGGTTTGGGTATCGTAGAGGTTACGTTGATTTGTGTAGATTATTTACGACAAGAGAATTGAATGAATGGTTTTGCCATATTACTGAAGCATCAGAAGAATTACGTAAAGAGTTTGACTATATGCAAAACGTAGCAGGCACAACCCCTGAAAAATACGCCTTAAAAGTACGCACTCACCCAGGATTATTACAAATTACAGCTTCTAATAAGTTAAGAGATGTAAGAGAAATTCTATTTTCCTTTTCTGCTCGTTTGGTAGAAACCTATGAATTTGTAAAGGATAAAAATATATTCAAGCATAACTTTGAACATACCCATCGTTTCATAGAAGGTTTGGGTAAAAAAGATGAAAATGCAGATAAAAATGATTTTATCTGGAGAAATGTAAAGGCAAGTACCATCATTAATTTTCTTGAAGGCTATCAAATGGCTAAAGACCAACCATTGAGAAGGGCAGAACCAAAATTTATTATTAATTATATTTCTAAGTTATTAGGGTATAATGAACTTACAAATTGGTCGGTTGCACTTATTAATAATTCACAGCCTAAACACACACATGACTACAGAATTAATGGTATTATTCAACCTATTGGTTTGACAGTCAGAAATGCAGACGATAAATGTAGTTCTGAAACTCACCAAACTAGAAAAGAAAACGGTATTTATTACCTCAAAAAATCTCATATTATTAGCCCCGACCATGAATACATAGATTTGGATAAAAAAATGGTCAAACAAGCCATAGAAAGAGAAAAACAAAAAGGAAAAAAATCTTCTCTTAGTGGCGAAATTGTGAGAAATGAATTACGAAGTGCTAAAAATCCTCTTTTGCTTCTATATTCTCTAAGCACTAAAAATGGTGCAGTAAGTACCATAGGTTTAGAGGATATGCAAGATTTAGATGTGCCTATTATTGGCTTTGCTATTTCATTTCCTAAAAGTGAGCAGGACGATAAAATTACTAATATAGCTTATGCTATACAAGATAAGTTATTGCCTTATTTCCAACAAGATGCCTACGACAGAAACCTAACAGATGATGACAATGAAAACGACTAAAATAGAAAGTATTTGGACATCATTAGAAGCAGATACAAGTTTTCGTCAAGGTATCTTGTTAAGACGTTATTCGGCAGAGGTAAAACCAGATGTATATGTGGCTATTAGAGATACAGAAAAACTACGTTGCTTGGCTTTTCGTGTCAGTAAAGATTTTGATATAAAGTCTTTACAATCTGATAAATTAAGGGAAATTAGAGTGGAAATTTCACAAGAAGAAGGCAGTTCTTCAAAAAAATTGCTACTCTTTGTATTATTAACACCTCTACATACAGATATTTTTGCGGTACTCTGCGAAGATTTAATTCAAGCTGTAGCCGCAATAGACAAAGAAGAGGTTTTATTAAGAGTATTGAAACAACGATTTATCAAATGGCAAAATCTATTTGAGAAGTTGCATAGTGCTGGCTTATCTATACAAGAACAAAAAGGTCTATATGGTGAGCTATTTCTCTTAAGATTATTGCTTAAAAATCTATCTAATACCAACTATCTATTAAACAGTTGGTTAGGAATGTTGGCAAGCCCACAAGATTTTTACTATCAAAAATTTTGGGCATTAGAAGTAAAAACTACAGAGGCAAATACAGAGGCTATTAGCATTTCAAGTGAATTTCAACTTGATGAAATACTATTTGAAAATCTTATCCTTATACACATTTCTCTTGTAACTAATGTTCAGCAACAAGGTGAAAGTCTGACCATGTTAGTAAAAAGTATTAGCGACTTGTTACAAAATGACATGGTTGCTACTCACTTATTTAAGCAAAAACTATTAGATGTTGGCTATTATGATTTACATAAAAACCAATATAAAAATACTTACTATCATGTATTAGCTACTGATGCTTATACTGTCAAAGACGATTTTCCACGTATTACACCCCAACATCTCAAAATAGGTGTAAGTAAAGTAACTTACCAAATTCAACGCACTCACTTCCAAAAATACCAATTCCCTTTTTCACAAGTATTCGAAATTCTTAAACAGTATGAATGAATTACAACAGTTTTATGACAATATCCAACAAGAAGTAACAACTTTAGTGGCAAGTGAAGAAGAAGGTGCTTCGCTTGAAAGTAAATTTACAGAGTATATGAGTACATTTTTGGTAGAAGCTGGCGAAACCGAAAATATAACTGTTTGCACTGATATTAAGGAGGATAAAGTAGGTCGGCGAGTTCACAAAATAAATGCGTATGCCCTTAGTGAAACTTACGAAACCATTGATATTTTCATCTCTATTTACAAAACTGCTGCAAATGTAGAAACTGTACCCAAAGAAGAAGTTACTACACATTGTAACTTAGCTAAAAGGTTTCTAAATGATGCTCTTAAAGGCAAGTTGATAGACGAGATGGAGGAATCTGCTCTTGTATATGATTTTGTTCAAGTTTTATCTCAATACTACAAAGATATTATTAGGGTAAATATTTTTGTAGTTACCAATGGGACAAGTAACGCAGAAGTTCCAAAAGAAACAGAAATAGAGTTTAAAGAACATGCTGTATTGGTCATATTTCATTTGTGGGATTTAGAAAGATTTTATCAACTCTACACCTCAAAAAATAAAAGAGAGGCAATAGAAATAGACTTTGAAAATGATTTTGGTGGAGCTGTTCCTTGCTTACCTATGCCTACCGAAAATGAAAATTATCAGTCTTATTTAGCTATTATTGCTGGAGATACATTAGCTAATATTTACCGTAGTTTTGGGGCAAGATTATTGGAACAAAACGTGAGGTCTTTTTTACAGTTTACAGGAAAAATTAATAAAGGTATTAGAGAAACCATACGAAAAGAACCGCAAATGTTTTTGGCTTTTAATAATGGTATCGCCTCTACTGCTGACCATGTAGAACTCATAGAATTGGCAAATGGTAGTAAAGCTATAGCTAAAGTAAAAGATTTTCAAATTGTAAATGGTGGACAAACTACTGCTTCAATATTTCACTCTCAAAAGCAAGATAAGTCTGATGTTTCTAAAATATTTGTGCAAGTGAAATTAACGGTAGTAAAGAAAAAAGATGAATTTTCTACCATAGTGTCAAGAATAGCTGAGTATGCAAACAGCCAAAATAAAGTTTCTGTTGTAGATTTAAGTTCCAATCACCCTTTTCATATTACATTAGAAAAACTCTCAAGAGTTATTTGGGCTCCAGACCCCACAAGACAAAACAAACAAACTCGTTGGTTTTATGAAAGGGCAAGAGGGCAGTATAAGAATGAAATGAACAAAGAAGGTACTACAGCTTCTCGTAAAAGGGCTTTTGAATTAAAAAACCCAAAAAATCAATTATTCCAGAAAGAAACCTTAGCCAAATTTTACAATGCTTGGAATTTTAACCCGCATTTTGTAGCCAAAGGTAGCCAGAAAAACTATGTAGAGTTTTTCAAAAATGTTCCTAAGTTGCTAAAAGATAATAAAGGTTTACCAGATAATATTTTTTTTGAGGATATAATAGCTATGACTATTTTATTTAGAACAGCAGAAAATATTTATGGTGTTGGTGATAAAGCAATAGGCGACTTACGATTTATGGTTGTTCCTTATACATTATCTTATCTCAATAAAATAACTGAACAGAAAATTGATTTATATAAAATTTGGAAAAACCAAGCTGTTTCAGATAATCTAAGGCATACTATTGAAGACCTTTTACACAAAGTTCAGGATTTTTTAAAAACAAGTGTAAAGCAATATGGTGGTTTAATTGGTGAGTGGGCAAAAAGAGAAGATTGTTGGAAATTGCTACAAGGTCAAGGCTTTACAATCAATCTTATGGATATGCAAGAAGATTTGATTGATAGTAAAACCCAAAAAAGATACAGAAAAGAAGATTCTGAAGTAGAAGAATTAACTAAAAAAGCCAATTCAGAAGAACTTAAAGCTGTTCCTTTGGCACTTTGGAAAAAAATAATAGAATGGGGTAGGGCAACAGAAAAATTGGGATTTTACAAACTGTCGTTAGCAGAGGACATTATGAAAAAAGTAAAAAATAATGCTCTGTTAGAAGATAAATTGGTTACTCATGGTATAGAAATTATTAACATTGCTTTTGAGTATGCCCCTAATCTATTTTTGGATAATGAGGAAGATGTAGTCATAGAGCCAAATACATTGGCTATTGAAATTACCAAAGACATCATAGACAACCTACTTTTATGGCAAAAGAAGCAAGTGTATTTCAGTGAAAAAGAGTTTAATTTTGTAAAAAAAATTAAAAACAATAACTATGCTTGTTCCGATTTTCAGAGAAAATACTTGTTAGACATTATTCAAAAAGCCCAAAAAAGAGGCTTTCAACTCTAAAAAATAAAACCCCCGAAAAGCCTTAAAACCTTTCGGGGGTTGTTTATATACGTACCGTTTTACTTCCTAATCACCGCACCCAGTTTTTCTTCATACACCTTCATTAGTTTTTCCATTACCTTGTCTATGGCGGTGTCTGTTAGGGTTTGTTCGGCATCTTGCAAGATGAAACTCACAGAATACGACTTCTTGTCTGCCCCTATGTTTTCGCCTTCATAAACATCAAACACATTGACTTTCTGCAACAGTTTTTTCTCGGCTTGGTGTGCCAACGCCTGTATTTCTGCAAACGTAACCTTTTTGTCCAATACCAACGACAAATCTCTGCGAACCTCTGGGAACTTCGCAATTTCCGCATATTTGTATTGTTGGTTCAGTTGCTTAATGATACTTTCCCATTCTATTTCGGCATAAAACACCTCTTGTTTCACGTCCAACTGCTTCGCAAAATTCGGTTTCAATAAGCCAAAACGTGCCACTTCTTTTTTACGCCAGCTTACCGCCAAACCGTAGGCAAACACCTTTTCGTTATAGCCTTCGCCACCATTGCCTATTTCAGTGATTTGCAAATTGTCTAAGCCCAATTTCTGTAAAACCTTCGTTACAAAGCCTTTCAGTGTAAAAAATGTAGCTTTTTGGGTTTTGCGTTGCCACGTTTCAGGTACTTGGCTACCCGATAGGTACAAAGCCAACTGCAAATTTTCGTGGTAACTATTGCCGTCTTCTTTTGTGGTTTTGTGGTACGTCTTGCCAAACTCAAACAACCGCAAATCTTTTTGACGGCGGTTAATATTGTGGGCAATCACCTCCAAGCCCGAATGTACCAAAGACTGACGCATCACACTCAACTCTTGGCTCAAAGGGTTCAACATTTCTACATTCGTGTCGCCTTTGCCCAAAGCCTCCGCATAGCTGGGGTTCGTGAGTGAGTTCGTTTGTATTTCATAAAAACCGTTGGCTGCCAACAAATCCGAAATCTGGAAACGCCATTGGTTGCGGTCTGTAGTTGGGAAATTCGCCAAAAACGAAGTAGCCAAATGAGCCGATAATTCTATGTTGTCATAACCGTATAAACGCAACAATTCCTCCACAATGTCCGCCTCGCGTTGCACATCTACTCGGTACGGTGGTACGGCTATTAACAAACCATCTTCTTGTTCATTTTGTATCGTAATTTCCAACGACTTCAAAGTCCGTTTTACAAAATGCTTGTCCATTTCTTTGCCTATCAAACGGTTGATATTTTTGAACTTTACAAAGAAACTAAACGGCTGAATACGTTGTGGGTAATTGTCTGTAATTTCCGAAGCTATTTCACCTCCAGCTATTTCTGTTATCAAAAGGGCAGCACGTTTCAAGGCGTGCAAAACCATATCGGGGTTCGTACCACGTTCAAAACGGAACGAAGCATCAGTTTTCAAGCCATGATGCTGCGAAGTACGGCGGATATATTCAGGCGAAAAATAGGCACTTTCCAAGAAAATATTAACCGTTTGTTCAGAAATTCCCGACTCTATGCCTCCAAACACCCCACCAATACACAGTGGCGTGCTGTTGCCATCACAAATCATCAAATCATTGCCCGCCAATTTTCTTTCTACATTGTCCAACGTCTTAAACGGCGTACCTTCGGGCAAAGTCTTAACCACAATGCTACGGTTTGCTAATTTGTCCGCATCAAAGGCGTGTAAAGGCTGCCCTACTTCATGTAATACGTAGTTCGTAATGTCCACAATATTGTTGATAGGACTTAAACCAATAGCCTTCAATCTGTCTTGCAACCATTTTGGCGATGGGGCAACTTTTATGCCTGTCAAACTCACACCTGCGTAACGTGGACAAGCCTGTGTATTTTCTACAACTACTTTTATTGGAAAATTATTATTTTTTGGTGCAAAGGTACTGACATTGTGCAAACAAGTAGCTCTGTTCAATAGCACTTTCAAATCACGCACAACGCCATAATGCGAAGCTGCATCGGCTCTGTTGGGCGTTAAACCAATCTCAAAAACATAGTCTGTGGACACACCAAAATATTGGGCTGCGGGTGTACCATTGGGCAAAGTCGTATCCAATACCATGATACCCTCATGCGAAGTTCCCAAACCAATCTCGTCTTCCGCACAAATCATTCCTTCGGACTGTTCCCCTCTAATTTTGGCTTTCTTAATCATAAAAGCCTCTCCACCAACAGGATACAGAGTAGCTCCGACAGTAGCCACTACAACTTTTTGCCCTGCTGCTACGTTTTTTGCACCGCAGACTATAGGTAAGGGAGTTGCTCCGCCTACATCTACCGTTGTCAAGCTCAAACTGTCTGCGTTGGGGTGTTTTTCTTTGGTCAAAACCTCACCAATTACCACACCTTGTAACCCACCTTTGATAGTGTCGTAAGGCTCTATACTTTCTACTTCCAACCCTGCCGAAGTCAATAACTTACCAAGTTCTTCGGGGCTTTCTTTTATATCTATAAATTCTTTAAGCCAATTATAAGAAATTTTCATATTGTTTTATTAAAATTTAGGTGCGGTGTAAAAGTACCGTACATTTTTGTAAATATTTGATAACATACATTACATACTAACTTTACCAAATAGAAGTGGACAAATATAGAGTTTATTTTAGTTGTCTGTTACTTCATACTAACAAAATAATGTTGAGTAATACCCTTTCATTTTTTATACTTTTTTTCTGCAATAAACTGTTCAACAGCATTAACAAACTCACGTATAAAATTTATCGTTTCATCTTTCACTTTTTGCATATATTGGATTGGTTTATCTTGACAACCTTCTTCAAAAGAAACCTCGCCATGTGCCAATTTATTACGCATTTTCTCTACAAATCGTACTTCTTCACTCGTCAAATCAAAGGCAATTCCATACTTTTTAGCAATTTTCTTGATTTCTCTTGCATCTAAATTACCTGAATACAGACTTTCAGATAATTGTTTTGACTCTTCCAATGATATTGTGATTGTTTTATTAGCTGAAAGTATGCCTAACATGGTTTGTAGTTGTGCTACATTTTTATCATTGTTTATACTTTTATCACTTAACAATTCGTAGTGATATTTGAGCCAAATCTTTTGTAATTCATCACTCATTTCAAAATAAGTTAGTTGCTCATTTGTTAGACTTTGATGAATAGCTCCTAAGCATTTTGAAATAGAAGATTCTACTAAATTATACAGCAATAAAATTAATCCAGACTTTAAAGTTAGCCCAAGACGAATATTTAAGTTTTCTCTACGGTTATTTTCATTTGGGAAAATGAGTTGGGCATCTTTTTCTGTAATGTTTTCTAAGAGGTGGAAATATCTATTTATTTCATCAACCCTATCAGAAAACTCTTGCTTTATGAGTTGCATCATTTTCCTAAAAGTTGTTTTTTCACAATTTCTATGCGTTGTCTAACTTTGTCTAATGCGTAAACTACTTGGGAGTTCCCCAACCAAGTTTCTCTTAGTTCTTTTGATGTAAGAATATGTAAGATTTGATTTTCTTGACATGTTAAATGAGGATTTTCAAGTAAAGCAAAGTACACACCTACAGACAATGCCTCGAAAATTACTCTTTTAGTTTTTTTTCTATTATTTTCTCGGAAACCAAATGACGTATTTGCTTTCACAAAATTTAGAACTTTTAAAATTCTATCATAATAAATCTGTATTAAATCTGTGTTTTGCTCAACTTCTGCATTTTTACCTTTTAAATAGTCATCTAAAAATTGTTGAACATCTTTTTTAGGCAAATCTTGGTCGTATGTATCTACCAATGCGAAAAAACGCAGCACAAGTTCGGTACGTTCATCTCTAATTTCTGCCCATTTATCTACAGGTGTTAACTCTTTAAGTAATGTGTTTACTTCACGCCACTCCTCTTTGATGTTCTTTTCTTCTCTTTCAGTAATTTCGAAAATAAAATTAGTGAACTTGCCACGAATATTTCTACGCATTTGGATAGGTTTGAGTAAATCACTACCCCGATTAATACGTTCAAACATATCTCTCTTGGTATCCTCATCAGCATCTTCTGAAAGTACAATCATGCGTAATGGGGTGTCCATAAATTTACCCTGACGAGTAGGGTCTAAATCCTTAAATTGAAAACCATTTAAAGCATCTATTTTTTCAAGTCCTTTAAGGACTAAGGTATTATTTAAAAAACTATGTAGAGTCCTAATTCTTTGTGAGCCATCTACAATTTCCCATGCACTATCTTTATTTTCGGCTACAAAGACCAGCGGAATTGGTAAGCCAAGTAAGATAGATTCAATAAATTTCGACTGCCTATCTGTATTCCAAGTAAAATCACGTTGGTATTCAGGAATAAATAATACATTGTAAAACTTGGATTTATCTTGTTGCTCCTCATCCTCTTGATAATCCAAGCCTTTTTCATATTTATTTACCATGATTTGAACAGTGAGTTCCCGAATGTCATATCGGACACTTCTTCTCGAACTATAAATTTGCTGTTCTGATTTAGCTACCTGCTCTTTCGTAATCATAGCCTATTTGTTTAGTGATGTAAATATTTTGTATATTACTTTATAAAAAGATTGTTGTAAGTATTATTTCTCTACTAAAGACTTGTATTTGCCAAAAGTACGTGATTTTTTCTAAAATTGTATGAAAATAATAGATTTTTGCCTTGTCGTAAAAAGTAAACGAAAAACTTACGGCTTGACAAATTGCCAAGTTCAAACTTTTTTGTATTTTGGGTAAAACATAGTGTCGTGTTATGAATTGTTATAGGTAGTGTTCAAGAAACCCTATAAAGATGTAATCTTTTCGAAAAGATTACATCTTTATAGGGTTTCTTGAACACAATCAAACTTGTTTCTTTGAAAAAAAATTAGTTTTACTATTTATGCCCCGCTAATTTTTTAGGAAGAAAGGTGGGGAGTAATCAACTGTTTTTCTAATAAATGATTGATTTTTTCTAAGTCTTTAATTTTACTTTCTAACAAAGTTATTTTTTCTTTTAAAAACTGATTTTCTTGAGCTAAGGCTTGGTCTGAATAAATTTGATATACAGAGTTATCACCAATATTACCAATCACTGCACTTGTATTATTTGAAATACTTTTCTCACCATACGCAGCTAAATCTTGTAAAGTTGTGCCTAATGCTTGACAGATAAGTTCTAATCTTGAAAAAGGGACATCAGTTTCATCTCTTTCTATTTTACCATAACCCTGCGAAGTCATCTCGAGGCGTGCAGCCATTTCTTCTTGTGAAATTCCTAATCTTTTGCGAAAAAAAGATATTTTTTCTCCGATGGTCATGAGCATACAACTATTGGTTTGTGTGTGAAACTATAAATTGATTGTGTAAATATAATCATTTGTAGAACTTGCAAGCAAGAAATTGGTAAAAATTTCTTTGCGGAAACCGAAAAGCAAAATAGAGTAGGGCAAATAAAAACTCAAACACTCAAGTATGGGAAGTTATGTAAACAAACATTTAACAAAAGACGAAGTAGTAGTATATGAAGCAACTAACCATTGGATAATTTTTGTATCTCTTGCTGCTTTTATTACGCTATTCATTGCTCCAATCATAGACAAATTAACAAACGAATATGTGATTACCAACAAACGGATATTCATTAGGGTAGGTTTTATAAGTCGTAGAACCTTAGAAATGAATTTAGGTAAAATTGAAAGTATCAATGTACGTCAAAGCATACTAGGGCGAATTTTAGGTTATGGAGATGTTAGAGTTATTGGTACTGGTGGTACAAATGAAGCTTTTTATGATATAAGCAAACCTTTGGAGTTTAAGAAAAAATGTCAAGAGTTACTATAAATTAGCTTCTATATTAAAAGGTATAATTTTTAGGTTGATAAAATTTTAAAGATTATACCTTTACCTCAAAAATAAATTTTTAAAAATAGTTGTTAAAACTATTATGCTTTCATATTTTTAAACAAAATCATTCAAATAATTATCACAATGCAAACTATTCAAGAATTGCTTTATGCAAGAGGCTTAAACCCACAAGCTAAAATCAAGATGGTACGACATAAAATACAAACAGTAAATCTTGATGAAAAATATAGATTGGAGTATGACAAATTTTTGCAATACCAAAGTGAGCAAAGAAAACCCTTTTTTGAAGATGTAAATTATATTGTTTCTTTTGTTGGTGAGGATAGCACCTTGTCAAGGTTTATTGGTGTATTTGAGATTGTAGGTGTTACTAATTTACCAATAGCTAAAAAAACTACGTATGGCGAAGGTGAATATAATTTCTTGTACGAGATGAAAAAACTTGATGAGTTTGAAGATTTAGAGGATAAAATTGTAGTAGATTGGCACAATCCTATTTCATGGCATCAATGGTTACAAACTTCAAATTCTGGTGGCATCGTTGAAGTTAGAAAATAATAGACTCTTATAGATTTACTAAAATTCAGGGAAGTTGCCTTTAGGCAATTTGATTATTAGCTGTAGCATAGACTTTAGTCTGTGCATATACATAATGCACAGACTAAAGTCTATGCTACAGCTATCTAAAATCGGCAAAATGCAAACTATCACAAACTTTTCCCATAAATCCCTACCAACTGTTCCGCACATCTTTCACCGTCCATAGCTGCGGAAGCAATGCCACCTGCGTAGCCTGCCCCTTCGCCACAAGGAAACAGCCGTTTCAGTTGGGGGTGTTCACAAGTTTCTCTTTCTCTGGGTATCCGCACTGGCGAAGAAGTACGGCTTTCTATACCTATTAGTTGGGCTTCATTGGTGAGGTAGCCTTTCATTTTCTTACCAAAATCCTTGAAACCTTCACGCAGCCTGTAGGCTATTTGTGGGGGCAGCACCTCGTCCATAGACATACTCAACAGCCCCGGTTGGTAAGAGGTTTCATTTAGCGTAGGCGAAACTTTGCGTTGCACAAAATCTATCATGCGTTGGGCGGGGGCTGTTTGCGTATTTCCTGCCAAGACACAAGCATTTTGCTCAACACTTTGCTGGAAATACAAACCTGCCAACACGCCATACTGTTGGAATGGGGCTAAATCTTCGTCATCTATAGACACGACAATCCCCGAATTGGCAAATTTGGAATTACGACGAGAAGGCGACATACCATTCACGACAATTTCGCCTTGTGCCGTAGCCGCAGGCACAATAAAGCCCCCCGGACACATACAAAACGAAAATACGCCTTTTTCACGACCCTTGTACTTAATTTGGCTCACCAACGAATAAGACGAGGCGGGCAAATAGTCGCCTCTGTTTTCGCAGTGGTACTGTACTTTGTCTATAATTTGTTGGGGGTGTTCTATCCGCACACCCAAAGCAAAGGGTTTGGCTTCTATTAAAATCTGTTTTTGGTGCAAGAGGTGAAAAATATCACGAGCTGAGTGTCCAGTTGCCAAAATTACGCCCAAACCTTCTATGATTGTGCCATCTTGTAAGACAACGCCCTTCATTTCACCATTTTTCAGCACAAAATCCGTTACTTTCGTGTCAAATAGCACCTGCCCGCCTGCTGCCAAAATACTTTCACGAATTGCCGTAACAATATTCGGTAGTTTGTTTGTGCCAATGTGTGGGTGGGCATCAATCAAAATTTCTTCGGTAGCCCCATGAGCCACAAAAATCTCTAAAATTCTTCGGAAATCCCCTCTTTTTGTCGACCTTGTGTAGAGTTTTCCGTCTGAATACGTACCCGCACCGCCTTCGCCAAAACAGTAGTTAGATTCGGGGTTTACTACGTGGTCTTTGTTGATAGCTGCCAAATCTCTACGGCGTGTCCGCACATCTGCCCCACGTTCTATGACTATCGGCTTGATTCCCAACTCTATCAACCGCAAGGCTGCGAACATTCCTGCGGGACCTGCCCCCACAATAACAGCTTGCGGTGCATGACTCACATTGGGGTAATCTTTGCGGTAAGCAATGCGAGGCGTAGGGTTTTCATTCACAAAAATTTCTGTGTCCACATAAACTTTAATCTGTTTAGACCTTGCGTCTATGCTTCGGCGGTTTTGGCGAATGACCACTTCGGGGCTGTCTGCCAAACCTCGTTGTTGGAGTACAAAACGGCGAAAATGAGCCTCATCAAAGGCTATTTCGGGAGAAACGGTGTAACGGAGTTGCGTATTCATCGCAAAAACCTGTTTAGGTGGCTAAATAAATTGCAAAGGTAGGGGTAAAAAGTGTATGATAATTAAATGCTTGATTATAAATTGACTTATGCAACACGGATAACGCAGATTTTGCGGATAATCACGGATAAAACAAAAAATCAGTGAGTATCTGCGTAATCCGCGTTATCTGTGTTCCTTTAAATAATTCATTATTAGTAAATTTAAAAATTATATAGTTTACCACAACCTAAATTTACTAATTAAAAATTGAGCCTTAACCTTTCTTAATTTTCTTCGCCATTACCTCCGCCAATTTTACGGCTTCATACACATTCACCAAACCGCCTGTAGCCGATAATTCAGAAAACTCTACCATTTCGGGGTTTTTGCCTTCTTCTTCCTCGCCTTGTGCTGGCTTTTTGATTTTCTCTTTCGGGAATTTCACCACAGATTTTTCCAATACCTCACGCACTTGTGCAGCCGTTAGTTCGGGAAAGTAAGACATTACTATAGCTGCTACGCCAGACGTAACAGGGGCAGCCATACTTGTTCCACTCAAACTTTCGTATTTTTGGTTAGGCGTAGTTGCGTAAATATCTACCCCAGGGGCAAATAAATCCACAGATTTTTTACCATAATTAGAAAAATCTCCCACAAAATTATTTGCATCTCCCCAAGACGCAGCCCCAATTTCTAACCAAGAATTTATTTTTTTACCGTCCAACGTCATTTTTGTTGGGAAATTGGTTTCATTGTCCAAGTTTTTGGCATCATTTCCTGCTGCATGAATCAACAATACATTTTTAGAGGCTGCATACTGCATAGCTTCATCAACTGCCTTTTTATCAGGCGAATACGATTTGCCAAAACTCATGTTGATAATTTTTGCTCCGTTATCCACTGCGTACCGAATAGCATTGGCAATGTCCTTATCTCTTTCATCACCATTCGGTACGGCACGAATCGACATGATACGCACATTGTCCGCCACGCCGTCCATACCTATTCCATTGCCACGTTTCGCAGCTATGATACCCGCAACGTGAGTGCCATGTTTGGCATCTCCGCCTTTGCCTATTACGTCATTGTTGCCGTAGTACCTTTCGTTAGGGTTATTGTAGTCATCGCCTACAATATTGCGAGGGTCAAAGTTTACATTGTAGCCATACTCCATTTGGTCTTTGAAGTAGTCTAAATATTCTTGCAATTTTTCTTCGGTTAAGCCGTTGGCAGTTACTTCGGCTAACATTTGTGCAGAGGCTTTGATGCGTTGGTCTTCAGAATCCACACTTTTCAATGTTTCTACGTCCAGCTCATCTGTATCTAAGTACGCCAACATCAACCTTTTAGCTTTCTTGTAATTTTCGCCAAACAAGCTATACATAGACAACTGCTGACGCAAGGTTTGCACTTTTTTCTCAAATTTATCTTTGATGCCCAAGTATTCTTCATATTGCTTCTTTTCACTTTCGGCAATGCTGCTGCTGCTTTTGCCTTCAAACATCTTTTTGTATTTTACATACAAACGAGTCATTTCATAAGAGTCATGGTTCACGTTTCTACCGTCTTTGCCTCCAATGAAATTCCAACCATAAATGTCATCTACATAGCCGTTTTTGTCGTCATCAATGCCGTTATTAGGAATTTCTTTTTCGTTTTTCCACAATACCTCTTTCAAATCTTCGTGTTCTATATCCACGCCAGAGTCTATAACCGCCACTACCACAGGTTTAGACGGTCTGCCTTTCAAGATAGTTTGGTAGGCTCTTTCTGTACTCACACCTCTCACTTTGTCACCTGTCATGTCCAAATTGAACCAGTTGGCAGGTGCTTTTTTGAGGGTGTCGTTATAGGGTTTTTCGTAGTTTAACAAGAAATTATCGGCGTAGCTCAATGAGGTATTCAGAGCCAACAAGCCTGCACATAGCAAAAAACTTTTCATCAAGAATGAGGGATTAGGTGCTGACGCACAATTATTAATTAGTAAATTTTAAATTAAATTGCTTACAAAAGTACGTATTGAGTAGCTATTGACAACCCAATACGTACTCACTTTAAACTTCTTTATTTTGACGCAAAAACATTGCAAAGCCCTATCTACTTAACAAAGATTAACGAAAATGTAAATGCTTATTAAAACTTAATGATTTTCATTACTACTCGTCTGTTTTGTGCGGGGTCTTTGGACACAGGTCTTGCACCACCGTAGGCTTGCGTTTGTATGCGAGTAGGAGTTACGCCTTTGGCAGTTAAAAAATCCTTTACACTTTTTAGTCTTTCTATGGACAGTTTCAGATTGCTTTGCTTTTGTTTAGGTGTGTAAGAAGGTTCATCTGCCTCTGTATGCCCCTCTAAGAGAATTACTAATTTTGGATTTTTTTGCATAAAATCCAACAATTTATTTAATTCAGGCTTACTATTTTCTTCTATCACGTCACTGGCATGGTCAAACGTAATTTTGACGTTGATAGAGTCTTTTAGTTTGAGTTCTTTATTGTTAAAAGTTACGGTTGGTTTTACCTCTGCTTTTACCACAGGGGCAACTTTTACTGTATCTTTTTTCACAACGGGTGTTGTTTTTTTGGTGGTCGTTTTAATAGGTGTTTTGTTGGTATTGGTCGTATTATTGGTAATGTTAGGCGGTATATTTGTCTGATTGACAATCTCTTTCTCTTCTTTTTTAGGGTTAATGATTTTTACACCCCAAAAATTAAATTGGTTAGGTCCATAACCTTCTATTACATCAATTTTCTCGATACCAGCCTCTAATTTTGGAAAAATGAGTTGAAAATCCAAAATCGTATCTTTGCGAGTGAACCAATGTTTGTCATCACAAATAGGAATATTTTTAGCTGCTAAAAGTCGTTTTTTTTCTGTTTGGTACACGCCTTTAATATAAAATTCCTTATTGGCACAAGCCCAGCTCACATTGTCGTAAGGGCAACGGTAACGCAAATCTACAATAGTTTGGGTTTCTGTAATTTGTACTTTGGTAATATTGAGGTAGCTCAAATTCTGAAATTCTACGCTGGGGCGTACCGTAACTTGGGCATAAGAAAGACTTGCAAGGCTCAAAAACAAGCCCAAAAGCCCTAAAAATACTTTTTTAGCTACCAAACTTGTAAGTACAGAAAGATATTGGTGTGGTGTGTGTTGCATTTTGGTAAAAAAGTTTGTGAACAACCAGAGTATTCCTAATTTTGAAACGAAAAACTACTTTATAGGTTAAACACCTACAAGGATTTTAACAAAATTACAATTTTTTAGCAAAGACATTAGAGTTTATGAATAATTCCATAAAACCCTCCCAAAATGGGGAGGGAAGGGTGGAGTTATCATAAACAATTATTTCGTAAACTCCATTAACTATTTACAATTTATGTATAATCTTTTAAAAGGTAAACGAGGCATCATCACAGGTGCTTTAGACCAAAACTCTATTGCATGGAAAGTAGCCCAACGTGCTTATGCCGAAGGTGCTACTTTTACCCTTACCAATGCACCTGTAGCGATGCGTATGGGGGCTATCAACGAATTGGCTGCAGCTTGTAACACCATTGTCATACCCGCAGACGCAACGTCTATCGAAGATTTAGAAAATTTATACAAAAAATCTGAAGAACATTTAGGCGGTAAATTAGACTTTGTGTTGCACTCTATAGGCATGAGTCCGAATGTGCGTAAGAAAAAGGACTACGGCGACTTGAATTATGAATGGTTCTTGAAAACCTTAGATATTTCTGCCTTGTCTTTCCACAAAATGATGCAAGTAGGCGAAAAATTAGACGTTTTTGCAGATGGTGGTTCTATTGTGGCTCTTACCTACATTGCAGCCCAAAAAGTATTCCCTGATTACGGAGATATGGCACAAGCAAAGGCGGTATTGGAATCTATAGCTCGCAGCTACGGCTACCGTTTGGGCAAGGCGAAGGGCATCAGAGTAAACACTATTTCGCAATCTCCTACGCCTACTACAGCAGGTACAGGTGTTGGCGGTTTTGATGTATTCATGGACTATGCCGATAAAATGTCGCCTTTGGGCAATGCCACAGCCGAAGATTGTGCAAATTATGTGATTACTTTATTCTCTGATTTGACTAAAAAAGTAACGATGCAGAACCTCTACCATGACGGTGGCTTCTCGTCTTCGGGTATTACAGATGCTATTATTGAGCAGTTTACACAAAGTAAATAAACTTATGAAGTGTAAAGGTGTAATCTTTTTTAGTGTCGTGCTTTAAAAACTTATAGTGAAACTAATTTTTTTCAAAGAAATAAGTTTGATTGTCTTCAAGAAGCTCTATAAAGATGACATCTTTTAGAAAGATGTCATCTTTATAGAGCTTCTTGAAGACTACGTATAACAATTCATAGCA
>CANGYA010000035.1 GCA_947457925.1 Cytophagales bacterium
AATGCAGCAGCTCCTGTAGTAGTAAGTGCCAGCCAAGCAGGAAATGATTTGTGGAATGCAGCCACTACAATTACACAAACTATTCAAGTATTGAAAGTCGAGCAAACTGTTAGTTTAAATGCAAGTGTTTCACCAACAATTAGTTTAGGTCAAAGCCAAATTGTGAATGTAACAAGTTCTTCTAACTTGCCAATTACGATTCGTGTGGTGAGTGGTACAGCTACTATCAACGGTTTGACCATTACGCCTACCAGCACAGGTTTAGTAGTAGTAGAAATAGTACAGTTGGGCAATGATGTCTTCAATGCGAGTCAGCCTATTCGTTTGGCTTTCAATGTATTACCAACTATTACGTTGGCAAATGTGAATGTAACAGGTACAGTGTGTGCAGGTGCAGAAATTACAGTAGGTTATACGACCAACGGCAATTTTGCAGCAGGTAATTACTTTACATTGGAATTGTCTGATGAAGAAGGCAACTTTAACGGTAGTTCTTTGGGTGGACAAGAGGGATTAGGTTCAGGTTCTTTCAAATTGCCAATCCCAAGAAGTTTGAACAGAACAGGCTCACGTTATAGAGTAAGAGTAGTAGCCTATCCAAGCAATGTAGTTTCTAATAGCAGTAATGCTTTTACTATCAATACTTTACCAGCACAACCATTCATTACTTTGAATACAGACGGCAAAACATTGAGTTCTACGTCTTCTACAGGTAACCAATGGTATTTGGCGGGTATTCCGATAGCCTCTGCCACAGGGCAAACTTTCACGCCTACGCAAACAGGTAGCTACACCTTGATAGTAACACAAAACGGTTGTGCTTCTATTGAGTCGCCTGCGTACTTCTACCAATTACCTACACCAACAGGCATCAATGATGACAATTTGGCTGCGGGCTTATCTTTGTTCCCTAACCCAACCGAAAACAAATTTGTATTGGAAGGAACAGTAGAAAAGGCAGGGGTAGTAACCTTGAAATTGACAGATGCTTTGGGCAGAATCTTAACCGAAGAGAAAGTAAGTACCAATGGCGTGCAGTTAAAAGCTGAAATAAACATGGCAGACTACGGAGCAGGAGTGTATTTCTTAACCATAGAAAGCAATGGTAAAACAGCTATTAAACGTATTGTAAGGCACTAAGATTAGTGAGGTTTCCTTAAAAACAACCCCCTGACACTTTGTAAGATGTTAGGGGGTTTGTTTTTGGGTTTTCCGCATCAAAATTTACAAGTAATTTTCATGTAATAAAAATACATTTAATATAAATTTTAGAACATAGACAACGCTGACTACGCAGAGTTGTACGGATTATTTTTTACTTATACAATTAAAACTATGTTTTCTATGTGCCTATGTGGTTGAAAAATTTTGATGCGGAAAACCTAGTTTGTTTTTGAGAGAGTAGGAATATGAAAAACTTTTGTAGAAGTGCAAATCAAACTTTTGTAAATTTATTCTTCACTTTCCCATGAAACATTTTCATAAATTTCTGCAAGTGGAATTACTGTGTCAATCACAGAGAAAGAAAGCAAAGCATCAATATTCCGCAATAAATGTAAGTCCCAATGGTCATCAGCTTTTTTGGTGTAAACCTCTACAAAAACTTGGGTAGAAGACACTAAAACATAAGTTTCCAGAGATTCGAGAGTACGGTAGGCTTCAAATTTTTCTCCTCTATCAAAAGAGGCGGTACTTGGCGACAGCACTTCTATCACAATTTTAGGGTTAAAAACTATTCCATTTTTCTCATCTGTTACTATTTCGCCACAAGCCATCATACCGTCAGGATAAAAATAAGATTTCCGTTGAGGAATATATACTTTGTTGTCATTGTTATAAGGTTTGCAAGATTTGCCTTTGAGCCTTATACTTAGGGCAACTAATAATTGTAATACGATTGTATTATGCGGAATACTGCCACCCGCCATAGCTATTACTTCTCCTTTATAGTATTCACATTTAAAAGAAGAAAGAGCCTCATAATGAAGATACTCCTCTGGTGTTGCGAAAAATCTCTCAGGTTTTTGTGGAATAGCTATTGCAGCCATAATGAATAAACAGTTTTGATTACAAAAAATACAAGTTACGACTTTCTAAACTAATTTTATTGGTATTTTCTACCATTTTTTATCTATTTTCGCAAAAAACAAATCTTAATTATGCAAGGTTAAACATATTTTCTATTTAATTATAAGCACCTATGAACTCTTTAAATCTACCTCTTCATACTTTCAAAATTCCTGAAAACATCAACGAGCTACTGCAAAATAATGATGAAATGTGGAAGTATGACGATTTTTCTCCTTTTAATATTACAATTTCCAATGGATTTCATAAAGGAAAAGCAAGGACTCGTTATCAAATAGATTTTTGTCCTTATGAGGAATTTGACAAACTTAACCAACACATAGAAGGCTTGGGCTTTGAGGCAGACGGTTATGGTTGGACAGATTACATGTTGGAATACATCTCCGAAACAGCACCAGCCTTGTCAAAAGTTGTATTTGAAGACTCCGAAACCGAAACCTGTGTATTGTATGTAGAAGAAGCGAAGTATTTTGTGCCTTTGCTTACTAAGGTAGAAGAAGCTATCAAGGAGTTGGCGGGGGGTAGCCTGATGTAAATGTATAGTTTTGTGTTAAATAATAGTTTCTACGTTGGTAATGGTTTAGACAAGCCCCGTCAAGACCTTGATAAACGTAGAAAAGTTTTATTTCTTTTCATTACGCAGTTGTTCTATTTGTTCAATAGTTAAATCTGTTCCTTTTGCAATAGTCGAATTGTCTAAGCCCATTGCAATAAAGTTCTTTGCAATTTCAACTTGTGTACTCAATTTTGTGGTTTCTTCTACAAGTATTTTTTCTGCTTTTTCATCTGTTTCACGTAGCCGAGAATATTCGTAAGCCTCTAAATCTTCCTTCTTCCAACTATGCCTGTCTGCTTCCTTGTAAGCTAATTGTAAACCTTCATCTTCTAAATCTGCAGGAATTACAGTTAAATTTTCTGCATTTTTGATAAAATAAACCCATTTTTCAACCAAAGTTTGCAATTCTCTTTCTGTTTTGTTGAATTTGGGCAATTCTATAAAATTAAAATCTAAATCTTTCAATTTGTGTTCTTTGGTTTCTACGTCTAAAATTAGATGTCGAGATAGATAACTTTCACTTTCCAAAAAAGTAAAATTCAATATACCAATAAAAATCGTTGGCTTTAACTGATAATAATTTTCTCCTTCCTCGAGTTGTGCAGAATAACTCTTGGCACTGTAATAAACTACTCTTTTGGCAAAACCAATTTTGTCCGTAACCTGCATTTCTACAATATACTCATTACCCGATTTGTCTCTTGCCTTAACATCTAAAATGGTAGATTTTGCACCTAAGACAATAGGTAATTGGTAAGGATTAAGAATTTTCACCCATGTAATTTTCCTATTTCCTTCCATTTTCAGCACCGCATTGAGGAATGAAATCAAAATCTCTGTTTTGTGTGCATTGCCAAAGATTTTGCGAAAAGCAATGTCATTTTTAATGTCTGTGAATTGCATAGGATTTTGCGATTAAATTTCTACTGTAAAGATACAAAACCAATAGAGTTTATGCGATTTTCTTACCATCAATATATTTCTTAAAATAAAGTTCAAATTAAAACTCTTTGACCTGAAAACTACATTTTGGTTGTCTATTTACTTACTCCCAACATTTTTCCCTATTTTTGCAAAAAATTACTCACCCTACAGACTTAAAATCCGTAGCTACAGATTGATATGAAAAACTTTTCTCGATATACCATTACCGCAGCTTTACCTTACGCCAATGGTCCTTTGCACATAGGGCATATTGCGGGGGCATATTTGCCTGCGGATACTTATGTGCGTTATTTGCGGGCTAAACGCAAAGATGTGGCGTTTATTTGCGGTTCAGACGAACACGGGGCAGCTATTACGCTGCGTGCCAAAAAAGAGGGCATCACTCCCCAACAAATCATAGACAAGTACCATCATCAAATCAAGACGACTTTTGAGCAGTTCGGTATTGCGTTTGACATTTACCACCGCACTTCTTCGCCTATTCACCACCAAACTTCTCAAGACTTTTTCCTCCAACTGAACAAGACAGGAAAATTTAAACTCATTGAAAATGAGCAGTTTTACGACACCGAAGCCAAACAGTTTTTGGCAGACCGTTATATCATGGGTACTTGCCCTAAGTGTGGACATGACGCAGCGTATGGCGACCAATGTGAAAAATGCGGTGCTACGCTAAGTCCTACGGAGTTGATTAACCCCAAATCTACGTTGAGTGGCAGCACGCCTATTCTCAAAAATACAACCCATTGGTACTTACCTCTCAACGAATATGAGGCGTGGCTACGTGAATGGCTGTTGGAAGGTAAAAAAGATGTACTCAAAGCTAATGTTTTTGGGCAGTGCCGTTCTTGGTTGGAGCAAGGTTTGCAGCCTCGTGCCATGACAAGGGACTTGGATTGGGGCGTAAAAGTGCCATTGCCCGAAGCCGAAGGAAAGGTCTTGTATGTGTGGTTAGACGCACCGATTGGCTACATCTCTGCCACCAAAGCATGGGCAGAGCAAACAGGCAAAAATTGGGAAGATTATTGGAAAAAAGACGATACACGCCTAATACATTTCATTGGAAAAGACAATATAGTGTTTCATTGTATCATTTTCCCTATCATGTTAAAGGCACATGGCGAATTTGTGTTGCCTGATAACATTCCTGCCAATGAATTTTTGAATTTAGAAGGTGATAAAATTTCTACATCGAGAAACTGGGCGGTGTGGTTACACGAATACCTCGAAGATTTTCCGAACCAACAAGATACTTTGCGGTATGTTCTCACGTCCATTGCTCCAGAAACGAAGGACAGCGAATTTACATGGAAAGATTTTCAGGCAAGACATAACAGCGAATTAGCCGATATTTTGGGCAATTTTGTAAACAGAGTAATTGTTTTGACCAATAAATATTTTGGCGGTGCAGTGCCTGCTTTGGGCGAATTGAGTGAATATGACAAAGAAGTTTTGGCAGAAATAGCCACCTATCCGCAAAAAATTGAGGCTCTGCTCGAAAACTTCAAGTTCAGAGATGCACAAACCGAATTGATGAATTTGGCAAGGTTGGGCAATAAATATTTTACGGTTACAGAGCCTTGGAAATTGGCAGGAAAACCCGAAAATTTGGAATTAGTGGGTACAGTGCTTAACGTAACCCTACAAATAGCTGCAAACTTGGCAATTTTAGCACAACCATTTTTGCCTTTTACTGCTGAAAAAATACAAAAGTTGTTGGGTAATGGGGCTGTGGATACCACTTTGGCTGCTCACGTACCACAAGACACCAATCTATTTGTGTGGGAAAACGCAGGAAAAACAGACATTTTGAAGTCTTACCACAAAATAGCGGAAAAACCTGAAGTATTGTTCCCAAAAATAGAAGATGCCACCATTGCCAAACAGTTGGCGAAGTTGGAAGCAAGCAAGTTGGCACGCAAACCTGCCGAACCCTTGAAAGAAAACATGAGCTATGACGACTTCACGAAGTTGGACTTGCGAATAGCCACCATTACGGCAGCCGAAAAGGTAGCAAAGGCAAAAAAACTCTTGAAATTGACCTTAGACACAGGGCTGGACATTCGCACTGTAGTCAGTGGTATTGCAGAATACTACGAACCCGAAAAAATCATAGGGCAACAAGTGGTACTTTTGGCAAACCTTGCTCCCAAAGAAATTAAGGGCATTTTGTCGCAAGGCATGATACTCATGGCAGAAGACAAAGACGGTAGCCTGAAATTTGTGCAGCCGAGTGCCGTGCTGGGGAATGGGTGTACAGTGAGGTAATGATACTTGCTGCTGTTTAGCCATTACTTTATAAAATTTAATTTTTAATTTATTTAAACTAAAAAATATTTCAATGAAATCAAAATTGCATGAATATAGCAATATTGCTAAAAAAATACTCCCAAAAGGTTTATTTAGTATAATTAGGAGAGTCTTAACGGCATTTTTAACTCCTATCAGATTTAGTATCAATACAGGACATTTTGGTAGTGCTTTACGGGCTATGGCAGTAGATAAAGAAGGGAAGCATATTCCTTGGTACACTTACCCTTCCTATTATTTTCTTAAACATAAGAATTTTGCAGATAAAACTGTATTAGAGTTTGGTGGTGGGCAATCTTCTATTTGGTGGGGGGCTAAAGCCAAACAAGTCATCACACTTGAAGGCGACAAAGAGTGGTATCAACTTATCAAAACTCAAATGCCTAACAATGTGAGTCTGAATTATATAGACATGACACATAGGGAAGAGTTTAATGATTTAGTCGAAAAAGTGATTAGCTCACAAACCTTTGATGTGATAGTGATTGATGGTTTGTATAGAGAGGAAGCCTTAGATATAGCTATGCAGCATATCAGCCCTTCTGGTGTTATTATTGTGGACAATTCAGAAGCTTATGGTGCGTACGAAAGAATGGCTAAGACAGACTTTACACAAAGGGTAGATTTTTATGGGCATGCTCCCGGCGTAATTTTGCCTCATAGCACCTCTGTTTTTTGGCGAGAAGGTCGTTGTTTCTTATTCGAGAATCAACCTTACCCAATATTGCAAAATAATGAGTTATATTAATTGTTATAAATTGTGTAGTATAAAACTATGTTTTGTGCTACACAATTTATAGTAACCAATCACTAAACGCAGTAACAAGTAGTAAGATGTCATGTTATTAATCAATCTTGCCCCCAAAGAAATTAAGGACATTTATCGCAAGGCATGATACTGATGGCAGAAGACAAAGACAGTAGCCTGAAATTTATGCAGCCGAGTGCGGCGGTGGGGAATGGGTGTGCGGTGAGGTAAAGATTATTATTTTTTTTACACTTTCCAAGTTTCTAAAACTTGGAAAGTGTAAAAAAAATTTGAAGGGTACTTACTGTTAGTTTTTTGCTAAGTTAATTGTGGGTAATATAATAGGTTTAAATCCAGCATTAGAAGTAATAGTAGTGACAAAACTTCGTAAATACGGGAAAGCTATAGCAGGTGCATTAACTTGTATAAATGTAGATGTTTTAAATTTGTCATCAATCACTACATTGGTTTCAAATAATGCTATCATCTTGATTGTAGCTTGAAAGTCTTTATGAGTATTGGCAAGATGAACTGTAAAATCAATTGCAAACTGATAGTTACTTTCTACTTCCTTATTCATAAATAATAAATTGTAGGATAAAGACATTTCCATTTCTTCATTATTATCTGTATCATTGATTGCAAATACAGAGGAAGACGTTTTCATTGAAACATCTGGAAAAGTTACTCTTGCCAGACGAATGGCAGGTTGTATAGGAATATTTGTCATAATTTATACTGCTTTTGCATAAAACATTTCCTCATCTCTAAAATCTACTATTTGTTGAGTATTAATTTTAGAACTTTGAAATTGAACCAAAAAAGTTTCAGTAGGATATATAATAGCTGTTTGGGGGCTACCTTGATAGGAAAAAGCCGCTAGTTTATCTTGGAAAAAACTATACTGGGTTTCAAAGGTCATGAAATAGTCTATGGCTGCCCCTCCCTCAAATTTTGCATTATTAAATTCAGCAAATTTTTGGTTGAGTACATCTTTTGGTGTTTCTTTTAAATATTTTTTCAAAAGAAGTTTTGATTTCTCTAATTGGTTCATCTTGTTTCTATTAGTTTAAAGCTAAGTATAGTATTTTTAGTAGCATTGATAACACAAATAATGATACGAGGGTTCAGCATTATATATTCTTTTGAATTTGGATAAAAGTCGAAAATTCCATTTTTGACACTATGGTCTATAGCTCTGATGATTTGATAAGGAAAAATATCTTTATATTCAGGGAGGTTTCTTATATCTTTCAAAAACTCAATAAACTGCCCTATTGACCATGATTTACACTCTTCATTTTCTTCCATAAACATATTCATCATCTCTATTAGCCATTGCATATGTTGGCGGTTGCCCACTAAATCCAGCGTAATCTCTTGATTATAGGGTATTTCGGCTTCAAAAATATAGTAATTATTGTCGTATTGTTTCTTCCCCCACCACTTTGCCATTTCTTTGTTGTAATCCCAAAAATAATAACCTGTTCCTAAAAATGGGTTTTTAATACCATGAGGGGTATAACTCGATAAAGCAACAGGAAGACCTTCTTTTTGTAGGTAAAGTCCATTTCCTGTATTTTTACAAGCATGATGTCCTATGAGTTTAAGCATAAAATAAAGGTAATAGATTACAATGATACAATATTTATAGTTTTACTCAAATAATAAATTAAAATTTATTTATACCTACTAATATGTTTTTCATCAAAACTAAGGTCATTCACAATCCTCAAAACGAAAAAAGTTATTATCGGGAAAAGTCAAAGTAATTCCACTTTCAGTAATAGGTGTCATGGCTAAGAGTTTAAATCAATTTCTATTTCTTGGTCAAACATTTTAATAGCTTCTTCTATTACCGAGTTGGTAGGCAATACGCCATCTATAAGGCTATGAAAAGAATTTTTTACACTTTCGCCTCTTTCTATAGTCAAATTCCAACACAAAGTAGGCAGTTTATCTCTTTTAGAGCAAATAGCTAATTGCTTGATAACGAAATAACTATGTGTAGCCATAAAAATTTGTACGCCTGCTTTACTCATTGCTACTAACATTTCTACCAACTGTCGTATGGCATCAGGGTGTAAGGCGGTTTCAGGTTCGTCCATAAACAAAATAGTGCCTTTGCCCAACTGCCTATTTGTAATTAGGGTATTCAGAATACCAATTTTCTTAATTCCTTCGGCAGTTTGCTGCATAGAAAACTGTTGCTTGCCTTTTTTGAAAATAAATGGTTGTTCACTTAAACCAGTCTGTTCTATTTTGCCTTCAAATAAATCTTCCAAAGACCTATTAACCTTACTTAATTCATTGGCTACTCTGCCTTTAGTAGAAGGTAAATCCAATAACTTAATTAAATCTAAATAAGTATCATCAAAACCAACACCGTAAAATTTTTCTCTAATAATACGTATATCATTAAAAGCTGTTAAAACCTCTTTGGCAGGAATAAAAATGGTATTGATAACTTCGTCTGGAATAGTCTCTACATGGTCTATACAATTTGGAATAGTTTTTTCTGTTCTTTCTCCAAAAGAGTAATAAAGAGGCTGTTTGTACTTTGCAGCATTGTTCAAAAGGGTTATGTTTACCTCTAATTTATCACTTGCCCCTTTCTGCACCAATTCGCCCAAACCCAAGCCGTTTTTTCGGGGCATAAACGTATCAAAAAGTTTATCGGGTAGTTCTTTCTTAAAAGTTGTATCAGTTGTTTTGGACTTTAAACTGTAGATTTCTAAGGTTTTGACTGTAGCATACAATAGTTTCAAAAGCCCTGTTTTTCCTGTATCATTTTTGCCAATAATCAAATTAATTGGAGGGACTTCTTCAACGTGCAAAGCTGAATGAGCCATAAAGTTTTTGATAGTAATAGCATTTATCATAAATGATGTTTCTTTTAGGGTAAATAAAGCTAAAATTAACGAAATCGTCAAATGATTAGGTAATTTAAGAAGGAGTTTATAGTCTTTTGATTGTAGTTGATACAGTAAAATTTTTGCAGCAGGAACTTTATTTGTATATATTGGAACATGGATTTGAGGTATAAAACAGATTGATTAGTTTTATAGAGGCAAAATTTTAGATGCTAAAAAGTCTGTGTTTTAATAGGTAAATATAAATATTTTCGTAATTATCATTTTTTTACAATCAATTCACTATGTTAGTAGTTACAGGCGGTTCTAAAGGTGTAGGCAGAGCCATTATAGAAAAATTTGCAGCAGCAGGTCATAAAACCATTGTTACTTGTGCCAGACAAGAACAAGAATTGGCGTTGGTAGCCCAAGAGTTGGCAGCCAATTATGGCGTACAATTATTGTATTGTGTGGCAGATTTGTCGAATAGGGGAGACCAAAAAAAGTTTGTTGATTTTGTCTTGGCACAAAACCAACGCATAGATATTTTGGTCAATAATGCGGGTTTCTTTCAACAAGGGCAACTGCACAATGAACCCGAAGGCGTATTGGAAAAAACCATGAACACCAATCTCTACAGTGCCTACTACATTACCAAAGGCTTGTTAGACAGTATGTTAGCCGTACAGAAAGGACATATTTTTAACATTTGTTCGGTAGCAAGTTTAGCCCCTTTGCCGAATTGTGGGAGCTACTGCATTTCCAAATTTGCAATGTATGGTATGAGCCAAGTGTTTAGAGAAGAACTGAAACCGCATAACATAAAGGTTACTTCGGTACTGTTAGGGGCAACGCTGACGGATAGCTGGAAAGGTGTAACCATAGCCCCCGAAAGATTGGTTAATCCGCAAGACGTGGCAGAGGCTATATTTGGGGCATATAGTTTGTCGGAACGGACAGTGATTGAGGAATTATTGATACGCCCACAGTTGGGAGATTTGTAGCTCCTTGCTACATCAAATTTTTTGCATATTATTTTGCATTTTTATTTTTTCTTGTATTATTGCATAAAACTTTAACCCCTTATCTATCATGGCTGAATTTAAGAAAGGCGACCTTGTTTTTGCAGACCAATTAGGCAATCCTACTTGGCATGCGGGTATTATAGCAGAAGTAGCTTATTATAATCCAAAAACAAAGAAATATTTTGACCATCCTAATGTAGATACAGTGACACGATATGATATACAGTTTTTGGATGGGGAAAGAAATAAAATAGTTAATAGAGTTGTGGGAATAGATGATGCCTTACGCCCAGTAATGGGGATTGAAAGAAAGGTGAAGTACAGACGCAGTGAATCCAAACCTTTTACTTTAGAAGGACATGTAACAGGTTACGACGAGAAAAAACGTAATGTTACAATAGTTGATATAGATGTTCCCGATAAAACAGAAACTATCTCACTCAAAAATATTTGTTTTCTTTACTACAATTAAGTCACAACTTTATAGGTAACTAGTAAATATACTTTAAAAATCTATGAAAAATTTTAAAAAGGGAGATATAGTTTTTGCTGACCAAGGTAATATGACTTGGCATGCTGGTATTGTTGCTGAAGTGGCTTATTATAATCCAAAAACAAAGAAATATAGTGCCACTCCTAATATAGGTACAGTAGCACTATATGATATACAATTTTTGGATGGAGAGAGGAATAAAATAGTAAACCAAGTTGAGGGAATAGAGAAAGCCTTACGCCCAATGATGGGAATTAACCGAAAGGTGAAGTACAGACATATTGAATCCAAGCCTTTTACCTTAGAAGGATATGTAACAGATTATAACATAAAAGAACGTACAGCAACAATAAGCTCCATAGATGAACCCAAAAAGCAAGAAACTATTTTGCTCAAAAATATTTGTTTTCTTTATTATTCCGATGTAGATGAAGAATTTATCATTCTTGACGTAAAGCTAAATGAGATACACTGTTATTCCTTTCCTATCTGGAAAAACGGTTTAAGCTATACACCTACCTCTAGTATTAATGTGATTTTGGGTAAAAATGCCTATAGCAAAACTCAACTCTTGCGGACTATAGCTGCTGCACTAAGCAACCAAGAAAATGAAATTGAAGACTTAAAAGGCACACAAGGAAATATACAAATAAGCCTTAAAGATATAGATAGTAATAAGGTGACTACTAAAGAAAAATACGAAAAGGTACAACTATTGGCTATTTCGGACTCCCGTTTCTTGGACAAAGGAAAAGAATATATAGAATTTGCACCCTATTCTGATAAGGTGCTTTTTTCGGAAGTGATTAGTAATTTATTTTTGACAAAAAAACTTTGGTTCACTGATTTAGAAAATCTTTTTGCTTTTGTTTGTGATTTACATGAAGCTGCAAAAAAACAAGCAAGTGCTAATGAACTTGCCGAAAAAGATTATAGTAGTAAACTCCTTTCTATGATTACTACTGTAATGAGTACACTTGTGAAAGCTAATACACATTTAGAGGAAAAATTTACTATCCGTATTAAAACAGATTATCACGAAACATCGGCTAAACGGAGGCACCAAATATTGGTGCAACTTGATAAGGATAGCGAAGAAGTGGCTATTCAACAAGTATCACAAGGTACTTTGTCTATCATAAGTATTTTTATTGTTATTTTTTGGTATCTCAAAGAAATTCACCCTGAAGCAGAACCTGAAAGTCTTTGTAACCAAGCAGGAATTGTACTAATAGACGAAATAGATGCTCACCTACACCCTGTTTGGCAACGAGAAATCATTACCTTGTTGCGATATACCTTCCCTAAAGTACAATTTATCTTGACAGCCCACAGCCCTTTTGTAGTGGCAGGTTGTTTCAAGGGCGAAGTGTATGTATTGGACAAAAAGAATGGAACATTTGTGCTTGAACCGAAAAACGAGGTGTATGTAGGAGAAAGTGTTACGGAAATTCTTAGCGAAGTGTTTGATGTACCTCTTAAAGATAAGTTGTATATGAAAGCCTACGAAATATACAAAGAAGGTGAGGCTAAGATTCTCGAATTAAAAAAGGAGATAGAAGACTTAGATAGCAAGGCAAATAGTGAAGAAGAAATAGCGGAGTTGCGAGAAAAATTAAGGCTTTGGGAAACTATTAAAATAGTGCGTAATGACCAACAAAATCCATTTACCGTAGACAATCTTCTGGCAAAAGTGAGTTATTTAAACAAACAGTTAAGAGATTTAAACAAAGATAAAAAAAATGACAAGAGAGGACAATCATGACTATTTGGGCTTGTTTAACATGAGAATAGTAGAAACAGAAACTTCTCTTATTGTGAATGCCATTAAAGAGTTATCAGATAAACATAACTATTTTGAAAGTTTACGACAATTAGCTGCTACTTATGGTAATCAAGCCACAAACTTTAATAATACATTGGGTTCTGTAGTATCGAAAGACTATATTGAAACCATACAAATTTCTCATGTAGCTAATAGTTATAATCATGTTGCTGCTATTTTGTACTCTCTGGTGTATTATGATGAAAGATTGAAAGAGTTGTTAATAGAAAACAACGATAGTAAGACGAGCTACGACTTAAAATTAGAACATCATAAACAAGAACAAGAGAATATTCAACAAACCATCAATGCTTCCAAGTCTAACCCTAAATCCATTCATCAACTCATCATGCCTCATATCATGGAAAAGAAACAAATTTTTATTTCATATAGTAGCAAAGATTGGATTGCAGCTACTTATCTTTATTTATATCTTAAGTCAGAAGGCTATTCACCTTGGATTTCATACTTTCATCATGTAGGTACTACAGGTTATGAAGAAATCTTCAAAGAGGAAATAGAGAAGTCAAGTTTAGTAATTTATGGTTTGTCTGAAAACTCAATCAATTCAGACTGGGTAGGTTATGAACAGACTCATTCTATAGGAAAAAGGCTGCTTATTAGTCTGGACAATAAAAAGGCAGATGCATATAAGGTACTGATAGCTTCTGCTATAGAACAGAAAAGAAAAGATATTAAAGAACTCAATTCAAAAATAGACGAGGGAGAATTAAATAATAAACCAATAAGTGAACAAAAATTATTAGTAGCACGTAAAAAATCTTCTTCTAAGTTGCTTGAAATTATTAATGATGTCTTACAAGGCGGTAACATAGGAGTCTTGCCATTCTTTTTAGAAGGCGAACAAAATGAAATCTTAAAAACACAGTTAACGACTATCAAGAAAGAAATAGATAGACTTTTAAAGCTATAATATACCTTACTAAGATATTTTTTGATTGTCAAATGATTGACCTTGCACTCTAAAGGGTGTGGTGCAAAACTTAATAACCTTTAATAGAGGTTATTAAATTTTTTTTAGCCCTTTTTTGAGGTAAAAACTATTAAAAATTAAGCTAAACAATACAAAATCCAAACAACCTACCCTTATTAGTGATATTGCCATAAAAATCCAATGCGTAGCCGTTATTTATTCTTACTTTTTCTTTCTTTACTCACTACATTGGGGTATGCCCAAAAACCTTCGAAGAAAGAAAAAAGGTTAGACAGCCTCCAAAAAGTTTTAGTTACAATAGACAAAACCAAACCTGAATACATAGAAGTTTTGGGCAAAATCTGTTTTGAATACCGCCGTAGCAACCCCCAAAAAATAGCAGAATTAGCCCAAGAAATGCTAACATCGAGCAAGGCACAAAATTATGAAAGAGGTTTGGCAGAAGGCTATTATTTTTTGGGAATGTCGTTTCAGTTACAAGATACCTATGTGGAGGCACTGAAAAACTATTTAGAAGCCTTAAAGATTTTTGAGAAATTGGGTAGTAAAACAGGCAAAGCTCGTACTTATAACGGCATTGGTATTGTTTATTCTAACCAAAAAGAGTACGAAAAGGCAAAATATTACTACAATTTATACATCAGCCTAAGTGATGATAATGACACCAAAGCCACTGCCCTCAACAACATTGGCAATATTTATAAAGACACCAAAAACTATGATAGTGCCGTAGTGCTTTACCGCCAAGCCTTTTCTTTGACAGATACACTAAAAGATAGAACTACTTATGCCTTACTATTGAGCAATATGGGAGATGTATTGGTGAGAACGGAAAATTATGACTCTGCCTATTGGTATTGTAATAAGGCTCGCAAGGTGTTGATTGAAAATGCAAATACTCGTACCCTGACGACTGCCCTGAATAATTTGGGGCTTATCTTCCTGCGAAAACAAAACTATGATAGTGCCGAAGTTTTGTTGAAAGAAGGGCTTACGAAGTCGTTGAAAATCAAACGAAAAGAAAATATCAGAAATGCGTATTTGTACTTGTCTGAACTGTACGGACAGCAGAAAAAGTATGAACTTGCCTTAGATTGTTACCACCAAATGACGGTGTATCAGGATAGTATTTTTAGTGAAGAAAAAAGTAGAGGCTTGGCAAGTTTGCAGATTACGTATGATTTGGACAAAAAAGAAACAGAATTACAGTTTTTACAAAAAGCAGCCGAAAAAGACAAAGTTATTTTTTATTCTCAATTATTACTTACGCTGTTGATGGTAATAGCTGCCTTTGTGTTTTACAAAATAAGCAACAAAGCCCAAAAAGCAGAAAAAGTAGCCTTGCAAGCCAATGAAGAACTGAAACAGACTTTGGACGTGGTAGCAGCCCAAAAACAAGAAATTGAGCATCAAAACCATGACATTACGGCAAGTATCAACTATGCACGCCGCATACAACGTGCTATGTTGCCTTCGGAAAGTGTTTTTGAAAAGACCTTTGGTACAAACAACTTTTTCATTTTGTTCCAACCCAGAGATATCGTTTCGGGTGATTTTTATTGGTTGGCTACCAAAGAAATAGTTGATGAACAACAGCAAACACTCCCTATTCAGGTGTTGGCGGTGGCAGACTGTACGGGGCATGGCGTACCGGGTGCTTTGATGAGTATGATTGGGGACTCTTTGTTGAATCAAATTATTCATGACAAAGAAATTCACTATCCGTCTATGGTTTTGAAACTCTTGAATGATGGTATCAAGGCGGTACTGAAACAAGAAGAAACAGCCCAAAATGACGGTATGGACATTATTATTCTTACTATCATTCCTCACGAAAAAACGGTACAGTATGCAGGAGCAGTCAATTCTTTATATTATGTGCAAAGTGGGCAGTTGAACGAACTAAAAGGCAGTAAATACTCTTTGGGTGGTTTTCAGCAAACACAACTCTTTGAGGAACACAGCATCAGTATTGAGCAACCTACTACATTTTATTTGCGAACAGATGGTTATGAAGACCAATTTGGCGGGAAAGACAAAAAGAAATTGATGGCGAAACAACTCAAACAACTGTTGTTGTCGGTGGTGGAACAGCCAATGGACGAGCAAAAGAGATTTTTAGCAACACATTTTCAGGCTTGGCAAGAAGCAGGTAACGAAAAGCAAATAGATGATGTAACTTTGATTGGGCTTAGGTGTCATTGAAGTTGATAGGTACTAAAAAAAATTGACTAAAAATTAGAAAATATCGATAAAATATGCAATTTTGAACATAGTTCAGCAGCTATGAATTAAGAAAGTTCCCCAAACAACGACTGATTTTTATTTATGAAAGATATTTTTGTTTCATACGGAAGACGTGAGAGCCTTGTTTTTGTAGGTCGGTTGCACCAACAACTCAAGTTAGCAGGTTATGACGCATGGTTCGACAAAGTAAACATACCAGACGGAGATGATTATGCCCAACGGATTTCGCATGGCATAGAGTCGGCTCATAATTTTGCTTATGTCATGGCTCCGCGTTGTATGACCTCACCGTACTGTCTGATAGAATTAGAATATGCACGTATTTTGGGCAAAAGGGTAATTCCTGTGGCTCAAATCGTGATTTTTGATACTCCTGCCAAAGAACTGTCGGCGGCAGACCAGCAAGTAATGGCAGATTTTTACAAAGCAAATGGTATTGTAGGGGTAGAAATACAGACAGAGGCAGATGTATTGAAAAGAAGTCATGCTTTGTTGGGGAAAACAGATTGGATTTATGCCAGAGAGGAATATACACCTGAAGAACTCAAAAAGTTATTTGATTGGCAGAGTAATTACGAAAATTTTTGGTACAAACATGATGATAGAGAGTATCTACAACAATATACTTTTCCCTCTTTTGGCAGAAGCATAGACGACCTCAATGGTGTTTGTGAAAGTTTGATAAGGGTTATAGAAAAGCATAAAAATCATACGATTAAACATACAGAAATATTATTAGCTGCTCTTACTTGGAAAAACAAAAACCAAGTAACAGAGGCATTATTGGTAGGGGCGGAGAGAAAAGAAGCCGAAGAATGGTTGCTCAAAGAGTTTTTAGCTCCCGAACAGCCGCCTTGTGTGCCTTCGGATTTGCACGCAGAGTACATTTGCGAAAGCCGTAAGAATGCAGAAAACTTACACACAGATGCCTTTGTGTGTTATGACATGGCAAACAAAGATTTAAGGGAACAAGTTTACAAATCTTTATCTAAGTTAGGTATTACAACATGGATACACCATAAGGACATTACAAAGTCTGAAAACTATGAAGAGGCTATTCAACGAGGGATAGAGCAAGCAGACAACTTGTTGTTTTTTATCTCGAATGATTCTATAGAGTCTGAATATTGTTTGAAAGAATTGCGTTATGCTCTATTGTTGAACAAAAGGGTAATTCCCTTGATGATGGAGGTACTTACACCCGAAAAATTAGAGATTTTCAACCGCATCAAAAAACTACCACAAATCCAATACATTGATTTTGCTAACAACCGCAACGAAGACAACTATCAACAAGACATTAGAGAGTTGCTGCGGGAGATACACCGAGATAGGCGTTATCACGAACAACACAAAGTCTTTTTGGTACAAGCCCTCAAATGGGAACGGCAAGGAAAAAACCCAAGTATTTTATTGCGAGGCTACAACCTCCAAAATGCAATTACATGGCTCAAAACCGCCAGTAAACGGACTTCGCAGAAACCTATTAAAATTCAAGAAGAGTTTATCAATGAAAGTGCTGCCCATGCAGGCGAAGAAAATATAGATGTGTTCATTTCGTACTCACGTAATGACGGTGATTTTGCCCGTAAACTGAATGAACAGCTACAAGTGAATGGACGTAGTACGTGGTTTGACCAAGATAGTATTGCGGTGGGGGCAGATTTTCAGAAAGAAATTTACAAGGGCATAACCAATTCCAATAATTTTATTTTCTTGATTTCGCATAAGTCTATTACTTCTCCCTACTGTGCAGATGAAGTGGCGTATGCCGAACAACAAGGAAAACGCATTATTACCATTCGTTTGGAGGCAGTAGAGGCGAATTTATTGCCTCCTGCTTTAGCATCTATTCAATGGATAGATGGTAGTAAAGACAAAGATTTTAATGGTATTTTCTCACAACTGATTCGTACTTTAGATTTAGACAGAACTCACATAGAGTCGCATAGTAAATGGCAAAGCAAAGCTGTGGAGTGGCAAAGAGAGAACAAAGATGCAGCTTTGTTGTTGATTGGTAGTGAGTTTTCGGTAGCGGAGTTGTGGCTCAAAGAAAGTTTGGAACAAAGCAAACAGCCTCGTCCTACAGCTATTCAACAAGAATTTATAGAAGAAAGTCGTAAGGCTATAGAGGCTACGGCTGTACGTGAAGGGCGTATTGCATCTGTTTTGGCTAAACGCCTGAAAGTCATGCGGTTGGCGTTGGGTGCTGCTGCGTTCCTGTTATTTGCTGCCCTATTAGCTACTTTATTTGCGTATTTGGCTAAAAGAGAAAGTGATAATTCGGCAGAAATTGCATCTTTAGCCACAGAAAGTGCGAAAGAGGAGGCACATAGGGCAGACTCTTTGAACAAAATTTCTTTGACTACAGCCACTCGTCTAAGTGCCTTTCAGGGAGAAACTTTCCGCCTTGTTCACCTTATTAAGTTACAGAACGAAGGGCGTAATGTACGAGATTCTATTCGCCAATTAGTGAAGTCTATAGACCCAATGAACAAGGTTTTATTGCGGTTTAGGGATGGATTAAATAAGTATGGTTTCAATGATACTGTGGGCAATGTGATTATTCCAGCCTTTTTTGATGAGGCAGAAGAGTTTGTAAATAAAAAAGCCAAAGTAAGGGTAGGGGAGGGGCATTATATTTTGCTGCCAGACGGTACACGCCAAATAGCTCAAGAGGCTAATAAAATGTGGGAATGGCAGACAGTACGTATGGGTAGCAAGTCTAAACATAGTAGTTTAGAAAATATTGTGAGCAGTGTTTTTGGGGGAGCTAAAACTACTACTACTACAAAACCTAAAGAACAGCCTGTAGCCGAAAATAAACCACAAGAAGCACCTACTGCACCACCACCTACAGAAGAAAAGAAATCGAGGTTTGGTAAGTTTTGGCGTGGCATTGTAGGTAAAAAAGAGGAAACTCCTGCAAATACCACCACAAAAAATGAAAAGAAAGAAGAAAAGCCAAAATCGAAGGGAATACTGTCAGACGTTGTTGGCAGCATAACTTCTTCTAACACTAAGCCAAGCGGAAATATTGTTGAAGACATAGGCGAAAATATTACGGGGTATGGCAAATTTAGGATACCTCGAAATGCAGCATCTGCTTTATTGAATCCAGAAGATTTTTATGACAAATACGTAATGCGTGTGCGTCATAAAGACCTTACCCAAAAAATGTGGGGCATCGAAGCTGGTTTACAGATAGGTTATGTTACTTCTGAAAAAGCAGCCTATAGTTATGAAGGAGTGGCTACTGAAGTAAATACAGTAGAAGTATTGGTACTAAAAGCCCCTTTGAACAACTTTATGTGGGTAGATTTCAATGATATGCAAGAATATGAAGGCAAAGGTTGGGCGAAACTACAAGGTGGTTGGGAAAATACAGGACAGCCTGTTTTTATTACCAGAGTACAACTCAAAAATGGTGAGTATGCTTTGGGCAAAGGTGTAAAAGGTTGTGCTATGTATGCTGAAGACAAGCAAGAAGTGGTAAATTGCGAAAAATACCAAGTCCTCATGTATAGAATGCCTCCGCAAGAATTGACAGAAAGAGAACAAAACAAGGCTCTTGTCAAAGTAAACAAGTACAGTACAGAATATTTGCAAGACGGTGTAGGCAAAATAACAGGATTAGCTGCTGAGCCTTTTGCAGATTGGAAGTGGGTAAAAACAGAAAAGCCTGCAAACTTTAAATTTAAAATCCCTCTTAATTCATTTCATTTGACAGAGGGACAAAGTGGGGACTCTTTGCAGTACATTATGCGGGTACACCGCACAGATGGTAGTATGTACTTGGGTAATATGACCGAAAATAGGGCAACTTATATTTATGACAAGAACATTATAGAAGCCCGCAACGTACAGACGTTGGTGATTTCGGACAAGGACAAATTTGAATGGGTAGAGGCTACGAAAAAAGACGAGTATTTTAAAGAAGGTTACAAAACAGTACAAGGTGGATGGGAAACAGATGGTAAGCCTTTTGTGATAGTAAGAGCCAAGTATGACGGTAAATATTACATAGGGCAACTTAGTGGCACTACTTGTACGATTATAGTTAAACAAAAACCAATTACAATTCCTAACTACGAATTGCTACTTTACAAACAATAAAATCTACTTGAATTATAACAAAAGCCCAATGATAAGAAGTAACTTCTCTAATCATTGGGCTTTGTTATAATTGTATAAAATTTGTGGGCTATCTATTCACAAAGTCCACTTTCCAATGTCCTTGTATGTACCTTGCTCGTGATACAGCCCCGTATTCCATGCCAAATCTGAATGTATGTTCTATAGGCATACCCAAACATTGTACTAACATTGTGCGTATGCTGCCTGCATGAGCAAATATTAATACGGTTTCTGGTGTTAAATTGTCGGGCTTATGGTGTTTCTCAATGATTTCTGTTAAAAAATGTTCTGTACGTTGGTGTACTTTTTCTAAGTTTTCGCCATTAGGTACTGCCGTATGCACAAAAGCTGTCATCCATGCTTGAAAAGAATCTATGGGCAGCTCCTCCCACTTTTTCATTTCCCAATCTCCAAAATTCATTTCCTTTACCCTATTATCATGTTGCACAATAATTTTTGGGCTAAGTTGTTGCTGTACGTAGTCTGCTAACAAGGCACATCTTTGTAGGGGGCTTGTGTAGATATGTACTTGTTGGTGGCTCTGAAAAGTAGCTGCTTTTTGTAGTTTAGACCAAACTTCCTGCTTTTCAAAGGCAAAGTTCTCACTTAAAGGCACATCACTAAAACCGTAACAAACAGCCTTGCTTACGCCTACACTTGTATGCCGAATAAAATAAATATCTACCATAGTTGTTGTTTACTTGCCTTTTTTACCACTTTTTTTGTTAGTTGTTGGTGTAGTTGGCTTTTTATCGTCTTGTTTTGTTTCAGTAGGAGGCGTACTTGGTGTATTGTCGGGCTGTCCTACGCCTGCATCATCATCACCTGCTGCGTTGGAGTTTTTATCTCCTTTGGGGTTCGTAATGCCACCTTGATTTTTAGGTGTTAGTCCCAACTCTGCCATTACATCTTCTGTAAAATCGTAGATGGGGTCTGAATAGACTATAGACAAATCACTTGCTTTGTCAAAGATAAAGTGTAGTTTACGTTTACGTGCTACTTTTTGCGTAGCCTGAAAAACCTTTTCTTGCACATTTTTTAATAATTCGTCCCTTTTTTTAAAAAGCTGCCCGTCAAAGCCAAAATATTTTGTTTGCAAAGCCTTTAACTCATTTTCTTTTTCAGTAATAAGTTCTTGTTTTTGCTGTTTTTGTAAGTCTGTAAATAATACCTTTTCCGCCTCAAAATCTCTACGTAGTTGTGTAGTTTGTAGTTGCAAAGTATCTATTTCTTGCTGCCATTGCTCTGTTAGTGTTTCTATTTCTCTTTTTGCTTCGGCATATTGAGGGAGCTTATCTACTATTTTCTGGGAGTTGATATACCCAAATCGTTGTGCATACACCGGAGAAATTCCCCAAAGCATAACAAGACAAAAAATCAATTTTTTCATTGCTCAAAAATTATAGTGCGTAGATAGATTATTTTAAATTGGGTTACTGAAGTTGAAAAAGTGTAAGCTATTTGGTTACAAACAAACATTAATTTAAAATTTGCTCGTACTTTTTAGAATACACTTTTTATCAATTTCAATCTTTTATTTTCTATTCCAAAGTTTCTGATTAATTTTTTGCCACCAACTTTCTGTTTCATCTTCGTAATAGCCTCCATCACTACCATAGTACCCATAACTACCGTAATAGCCATAGCCTTCTGTATTCATTTTGACATTATTGAGTAACAAGCCAATGTTTTTAAGTTTACCTTCCCTGAACATTTCCTCCAAATTACGAATATGAAAAAACGGTGTGTAACCTTGTTTTACAATATATACAATGCCGTCTGCGTATTTAGTCATTGTTAAGGGGTCATTCACTAAACCTAAAGGAGCAGAGTCTATGATAATAAAGTCATAGCGTTGCTTTAATTCTGCCATCAGCTTATCCATATCTGGACGCATCAATAGCTCCACAGGGTTAGGTGGTAAGGCTCCCGGTGGTATATAATCCAAGTAGGGTGTTTCTGTATTAGAAAATATAATTTCATCTATTGAAACATCTCCAATTAAATAATTACTTAACCCTTTGAGCTGTCTAAAAGTATTGTCATCTTCTAAATAGAATTTAGGCTTACGCAAATCTGTCAATAAAATAAGGGTACGTTTTTGCATAGATGAGTAAATAAGAGCTATACTCAATGAACAGAATGATTTACCTTCACCACTTAGCGAAGAAGTTACCAAAAAAGTAGCATTTTTTTGAGTAGCCTTAGCAGAAAACATAAGGTTAGTTCTAACGGAACGGAAAGACTCCGCTAATCTTGACTTAGGTTTCTGCAAAATGGCTGTTGGCTTTGGATTTTTTCCTTTTTGATGGGGTACTGTTCCATAAATAGGAATACTCGACAATCTTTCTAAATCAGTTTTACTCCTAATCACACTCGTAAGAAATTCTTTGAGTAATACCAATAACATTGGAAGTCCTAAACCTACCAATAAAGCTATTAAATAGTTATTTCTCCGTTTAGGAGCTATAGGCACACCAGAAGTGGTGGCTGGCTCAAGTATCTTGGCATCGGGGCTTGCAGAAGCTCGTGCTATTTCGGCTTCTAATTTTTTCCTTAATAAAAGAATAAAAATTTCTTCATTGATTTTAAAAAGTCTTTTAATGTTAGCTAATTCTGTTTCTATTAATGGGACAGCTTTTATTTCTTGCTCCATTTCTTTAATTCTTAGCTCTACATCTTTGAGTGATATTTTGGTGGTAGCCCTTGTATTTTTTAAGTTCTCTAATAAAGCCACTTTTAGTTGTTCCATACGTGCATTAATAGATTTTAATGCTGGATTTTTACTAGCTCCATTATTGATATAGGCATTTTTTTCTACTTGTAGATTGATTAGGTCAGCTAAAATACCATTAATCACTGTATTTTGGTTAGGAACAGAGATACTTGGTACTAAAATATTGTCTTTTGTAAACTCTCCATTCGTCTGCACATATTTCTCTAAATAGTCATAATATTTTTCTGTCAGTAAAATGCTATTTTTATTAGCAATTAAATCAAACACTTGGCTATAATAGTTTTCTACAGGGCTTGCTTGTTCAGACATATTGTTTTTTGTCTTAAACCTCTCCAATGTTTTTTCAACTCTCTGTAAAGAGTCTCCAATAGAATTAAGTTGTTCATTAATAAACGTAATAGTCTTGCTTGCCTCAAGTGTTTTGTCTTCTAAGCCGTATTTAAGATACTCCTCCATAAACTTATTTAAAAAAACAATATCTCTACTAGGGATATCTGAATATAAAGTAAGTTCTAGGACAGAATTATCCCTTGCTTGTTGTTTCACTTGCAATACAGAACTATAAATACTTGTTAAAACTTCTGGGGAGTTAATATTAAAATGGTAGAGGTTGTCTGTATATGTTTGAACAGACTCATTTCTTAGTTTAATAACAAATTTGTTTTGTCCTATCGTAATAGTATCGCCAAATTGATACTCTTTAGGTGTAGAGTATTCTTGCTCTGTATAAAGAGATAAGACAAAAGAGGTAGAGTTTTTAATTTTTACTTCATAGCTTTCATACGTCTTTATAGTATCTTCCAATAGCTCTACTTCAAATGGGGTGTCTAAATAGAGGGACTTTTCATAAAACCTATCTGTTACAGAGTAGGTTATATTCATATTCATACGTTTGATGATAGCATATATGAACGGAGTAGAAGTAAGGATAGCTATTTCATTGGATAGTTTTTTATTACTACCCAACATATCTGTTCCTATGGCAAGTTGGTTCAGCGAAGTGCTACTTTGTGAGGTTTTGTCATTTGTTTTTACGATGAGCTTACTATTCACAATATAAATAGGGACTGTCCTGGCAGAAATGTACCAACCGACTCCTATTGACACAACAACACAGCATAGAAAAAACCACTTATAGTATAAAGCTCGTTGTAGTAAAGTACGAAAGTCTATAGAAATTTCTAACTCTTTCGCCTTTGGAGGTTGTTGAATTGTTTCCACGTTAATTTAATATTTTTAAGTTACCTTGATAATACAATAATAATGTTTGTAACTAAGAAGATGGTATTTAGTAGAGTTGTTGCTATAGTTATAACACTTATGTTATTTTGGGTAACTTTTGCTTTGACAGGTTCTACATAAATCATATCATTGGGCATTAGGTAGAATACTTCTGATGTATAGACAGAAGTAGATGTAACATCTACATAAAATGTATTTACAACGCCATTAATAGTTCTTATTACTTGTACTTTTTTATGATTAGCCGTAATAGGCATATCACCAGCTAATGCCAAAGCTTCCAAAATATTAATTTGTGCGGTATTTATATTCAGGCGTCCCGGTCTACCAATTTCTCCTAAGACTGTTACAAAGAAACTCAAAAGACGTACCTTGACAAAGGCATCACCTACATACTCACTAAGACGTTTGTGAATTAATTCTTGTGCTGCTGTCAGAGTTAAACCTTCAAGTTTTAGATAACCTATAAAAGGTAATAATACTTGTCCATTGTCATCTACTACATAGCCTTGTGCTAATGGGTCTATATTTTGAGCCATTGCTGTATTATTAGCCTTACCAATAACTTCATTGAGTTTTTCTGGGCTTGTACTACCCAAATCTATTTGCAAAATATCTCTTTTTGCTATTACATAAGTATAGGTAGAGGTAGTAAAAGTTGTTTTGGTATGTGTGGCGTGCCGTTTACCATCTTGTATATAGAGGGTATTCTTGATAGGAACACAACCTACCAAAGCAACTATAAAAAGAATGTAACAGGAAAGCAAAGAACTAGTAAATAAACGAGAAAGTGTAGCAATCATAGCAATTTGGTGTTGTCAGTAGAGTTATTTAACAGTTAGGGAGTAGTCATCTTGTGTTAGGTTGATAGGTGGTTTTTTGAAATACTGTAAAACTTTAGACAAAGGTTTTACGTATAAAGTATAAAAATAGGGTTTTAAATTATTAACACGCCATGCTAAACGGTCTTCCATATTAGCTTTCCAACGACTGAGCAGAGAGGCATTACTAATACCACCTACACGCATTTTTACGGTAACTTCTGGCAAATACGTAGTGCTTACTTGATGCTTGTGCAGCAAACGCAACATCAATTCGTAATCGGCAGAGATACGCATATCTGTATTGAAAGAGCCATACTTTTGGTACAGTTCTCTTTTAACAAAAAATGTAGGATGGGGAGGCATCCAGCCTTTCAAAAAAGAATCTCCCATAAAGGGTTCGGATTGCCAATAACGAACTATTTTTTCGGTGTCTTCGGCAGATACATACAACAAATCACTATAAGTTGTATCGCAGCCCTTCAAACGGAAAGTTTCTATGACCTTCGAAATCACTCTTTTATTACAATAAATATCGTCTGCGTGCAATAAACCGACAATATCTCCTGTGGCAAAATGCAAGCCTTTATTAAGGGCATCATACAAACCTCTATCGGGTTCACTGACCACCACAGAAATCTTTTCTCTGTATTTATCGATAATATCCATTGTGCCATCAGTAGAACCACCGTCTATGACAATATATTCTATATTTTCATAGTCTTGCGATAGTACCGACTGAATAGTATCTTCTATGTGGGCAACGCCATTATAGACGGCTGTGATAATAGATGCTTTCATGCAATAAAGGGCTATTAGGTAAGGTATCTAAAACTTGGTTTACTTTGAACTGCAAAGTTATGAAACAAAACAATATGATTTACAAAATATTAATTGTTTTGTTGTGGTTTTGTCTGTATTACTTGACTAAGAGCCTTTTTGAGTTTATTCTGCATAAACACAAAAGGTTCTTCTTTTTTTGCTACATAGACGATACAAATAGCTGCTATAGGTAGTTCTTTAGGCAATGCTTCTATACGGCGTACCCTATAAATTTCCCTAATCTGCCTTCTTAGGCGGTTACGTTGTACGGCTCTACGAAAACTCTTTTTGGGAACAGAGATAAGGATAGGCGGATAGGGATTGATGGCTTCTACAGGACTGTCTGCACCAATGCTTTGCCACAAACACACCAATTTGAAAGGATATAAAAAAACAGTGGAGCTTTTTTCATCATTTTTTTGACTAAAAAGCTCCGTTATTAATTTTTGGCTATGTAATCTCTCCGTCTTAGGGAAAGCAAACTGTCTATTTGGTTTTCTTCTCATCAGACACTGTGAGTTTCCATCTGCCTTTTGCTCTGCGTGAGCTTAATACACGTCTTCCATTGTGGCTTGACATTCTTTTTCTGAAACCGTGCTTATTTCTTCTCTTTCTATTAGAGGGTTGGTACGTCCTTTTCATAACACTTGTAGTTAGCTTTTAATAGGGTTGCAAAATTAGTAGCTTTTACAGACTACACAAATTTTTACCTAATTTATTTTGTAAATTCGTTAAAACACTCCTTTTAACATAGATTAGAAGGGGTGAACAAGAGAATGAAAGGGGCTTTTCTAATTAGAAAGCACTAAAATTAGTTGAACTTATAACCTAACATAGCAAACTAACCCCTGCCCGCCGAGCATCTGGTACGCCCAACCATTGCCCATCTGCCCCAATAAACAAGCTATGTACGCCACCAAAGAACATATTTTGTTGTTCCCAAACAGTCCGTTTTTGTTCGTTAGGAAGGTGAATTTTATTAATATTTTCTGCTAAAAAATTTGGTTCAATGTCCAATATATTTCTGTCCCAGTGCATACGAGGCTGCATAACGGCATCTTGTGGACTTAAACCAAACTCCACATAGTTCAAAATCACTTGGGTAATGGCAGAACGGATACGATTTGCCCCTCCCGAACCCATCGCTGCGATAGGTTGCTTGTTTTTGAAAACTAAAGTAGGGGACATCATAGAAGTAATGCGTTGGTTGCTTGCCCAACGGTGAAAACCCAAAGGATTGAGGTCTGCCTCGCCCAACATATTACTCAACATAATGTCTGTGTCGGGTACTACATAACCGCAACCTTGTCCATGTGAAGTAGTCATAGCTGCTACATTACCTGCTGCGTCTGCCACCGAAATATGTGTGGTACTGCCTAACAAGTCATCAAATTTGGGCAGTTGTGAACGGACTTTTGACAAATAATTTTCATCTAAAAACTCACTCAAAACCGTATCTTCATATAGTTTTTGGTCTAAAAGTTCGGCTCTTGAGGCTGCCGTTAGTCGCATAGCATTTGCCAAGTAATGGAGGTGTTGTCCACTACCAAAACCGTACTGTTTCAAGCCCAATTTTTCTAATAATTTGAGTTGAAAGGCTATCAAAGAGCCTCCTGTGGCTGGGGTTGGGTTGGTGGCAATGGTGTAGTCATTGTACGTAACTTGCAAAGGCTTTCTTTCTATGACTTTGTAGTTTTTGAGGTCGTCTAAGGTCAAATAACCGCCTTTTTCTTTGCAGTCTTTCACTATTTTTTGGGCTATTTCGCCTTCATAAAACTCTCTGGGGCTGCCGTCTTTGGCAAGGGTTTCTAAGGTATTCGCAAAGTTAGGGAAGTACAGTTTATCGCCTATGCCTTTGAGTTGTCCGTTGTGCATGAATAGTTTTTTGCCTTCGTCTTTAGACGTAATGGCGGGGGCTACTAAGGTCATAAGGTAGTGGGCATACTCCGTAATGACTACGCCGTTGCGGGCTGCTGCAATGGCAGGGGCAGCAATGACAGTAAACGGCAAACTCCCTAACTTTTTGTGTACGTGAAACAATCCCGCCAAATTGCTGGGCGTAGCTGCTCCGCCTAAACCTACATGAAACACTTGTTTAGTTGTACCAAAGTCTATTTCTATGGCATAAAAATCTAATTCACTTTCGGGTCTTTTATGAATGGGGGTTTGCACAAAAAAATCAAACAAAATATTTTGCCCTTCTTTTGTCCAAACATTCATAAAACCGCCACCACCTGCCGAAGTCATCGAGGGTTCGGCTACATAGGTCATTAACCCTGCTGCTATCATGGCATCAAAGGCATTGCCTCCTTCTTCTAAAATTTGTATGGCTGCTTGGGC
>CANGYA010000036.1 GCA_947457925.1 Cytophagales bacterium
CAAACAACCCAAACAAAGTGAGTTGGCTTTACAACTTTCTTTGCGTTTGGCAGATTGTTACAACAATAGAGGTTATTTGAAAAATCAGTTGAGCAAATCTACGGAGGCTTTGAAAGATTTTGACAAGGCTATTGTTTTAGATACGGCTTTTGCGTTTGCCTACAACAACAGAGCTATGACAAAATTGAACTTGAATAAGTTGAATGAGGCTTTGGAAGACTGTAAAAAATCTTTGAAAATGGACGACAGAAATGCCTATGCTTATCAAAATTTAGCCTTGATTTATTTGAAAATGGGCAAAAAAACGGAGGCTTTGGTAGAAATAGACAAGGCTTTGCAACTTATTCCTGAACTACCCGAATTTGTAAAAACTCGTGATAAAATAGCACAGAAGTAATGAATTTGTCCGATACTTTGCGGTGTCGGACAAATCAATTTATTACTCTTAATGTGGTTTGGCATACGGAGCAGATGGCGGTTCATTGGCTATAATTTCGCCTTTCAAGAATAAAAATACCGTTCCGCCCTCTACATTAGCTACGACTCTTGCATTTTTTTCGGTTTGTCCTCTTTTGTTGCTGGTGTCCAACTCTAAGGTAATTTCCCCTGTTTCGTTGGGCATGACGGGTTGTTTGGTGTACTCCGAAGACGTGCAACCGCATTGTGGGTGAACTTCTGCAATGATTAAAGGCTGTTTGCCCACATTTTTAAACTTAAAAGTATGCTTTACCTTTGTGCCTTCGGGGACTCTACCAAAGTTGTACTCTATGGCATCAAATAAAAAAGCTGCTAATCCACTTGTAGCAGTAGCTGTTGTTTGTTGTGGGGTTGTGTCTAATAATTGCTGCGAACCTGCCACAAGAGCCTGTGATTTTTCACCTCCTTGCGTAGTTGAATTACAAGCTGAGAGAGCAAAAAATCCCAAAAGATAAACAGAGTGAATGTATATTTTCATAGAAGGCAGAAAGAATGTCTAAAAGGTTTTCCAAATATAACAAAAACAATAGTGCTTAGTACGTATAAACAATGAAAGAGTTGGCTTGTTCCGCAAACAACTTAGAAAAGCAAAAATAGTAAAGTTTAGTTCGTAAAATGTATGAAAGCTGTTTTGATGTATGTGAATAAAGTGGTATATCGTGTATAAATTCTAAATAATTAACGTAACTTGCATAATACCTGTAGAACGGACTTTAGTCCGTTTCTTGTGCATGAAAACCAAAATTTTTGTACTAAAAAACGCATTTTTGTAACAAAAATGCGAAAAACGGACTAAAGTCCGTTCTACAGATACTATGAAAAACGGACTAAAGTCCGTTGTACAGATACTATGGAGTTTACATTAAAGTTTTCAAAATTGCAAAGCTAATTACTCATAAAAATTTCAACCTTATTTTTGTTCAAAAAAATAAAAACCTGTGAAAAAATCTATCTTTTTTTTATACTTTCTATTACAAATTTTTAGTTCAGTTGTGCTTGTTGCACAATCTGATAATGTAACATCTTACAAAGAAATTGTTGATTCTTTGCGAAAAGAGGCATTATTACAACAAAACAAAGATAGTTTGTTGCAAAACCTGCCTATCATGCCCGAACAAGTAGAAAGTAGAACATTTGATACGGCAAGTATAGCCACGTATTTGAATGATAAAAAGTACAATTATGAAAGAAAAGAGCCTAAAAATCAGTCATTTTTAGATGCGATTCTCAATAAAATAGCGGAGTGGTTTCTGAAAATGCTGGCTACAGAAGAAGGTAGAACCAATTTTAAGTATTTCATCTACTTATTTACTGCCGTTATGATTGTTTTTGCAGTGGCTAAATTGTTGAATATGGACTTTACTGCCTTGTTTTTTATGGGGGCTGCACGCAAAAAATCTGAAATGCAGGCAACATGGTTAGAAGACGATATACATGAAATAGATTTTAACAAAGAAATTTCGCAGGCTGTTACTACAAAAAGTTATAGAGTGGCTGTACGTCTGTTTTATCTCTACACACTCAAACAACTTACGGATAAAAAGTTGATTGTGTGGCAATTAGACAAAACTAACCAAGAGTATGTGAAAGAAATAGCCAAAAATGCACCGCAATTAAAGCAAGAATTTGTAGAGGCTACTTACTACTTTGAATATGTGTGGTACGGAGAATTTCCTGTAAATGCCGAACAATTTGAACAAGCACAAGCCCTTTATCAACGATTTAGCTCGAAAGTTTAAGTTTATGCTTAATTTTCCATTACAAGGGACACAAAAAAGATGACATCTTTCAAAAAGATGTCATCTTTGCTTACTTATTCATAAATTCTTTTCGTTTTCTCTACCATGCAACAGCACTTGTACCTTATTCCTACGTCTTTGGCAGAAAATACTTACGATTTGGTACTGCCCCAAATCAAAGATTTATTACAAGAAATACGGTATTTTTTTGTAGAAAATGTACGCACTGCACGCCGTTTTATAGCTGGGCTTAAATTAGGTATTGTCATAGATGAATTGCATTTTTTTGAGTTAGACAAAGACACCACACTGGCAACTATCAAACAATATTTTGCACAAATTCCGCCTGATGCAGCTATAGGCGTAATGTCTGAGGCAGGTTGCCCTGCCGTAGCAGACCCCGGGGCTTTGGCAGTGGCGTATGCCCACCAACACCACCTCAAAGTGATACCCTTAGTAGGGGCTTCGTCTTTGTTATTGTCCTTAATGGCTTCGGGTTTTAATGGACAAAGTTTTGTTTTTCATGGCTATTTGCCCATAGAAAAGGCAGAAAAGCAAAAAGTATTGAAACAAATAGAAAAAGAGATGTTGCAAAAAAGCCAAACGCAGCTATTCATAGAAACCCCCTACCGCAACCAACAACTATTGGCAGATTTGTGTCAATTATTGCAGCCCGATACCTTGCTTTGTGTAGCTACAAATTTGACAGGCACAGACGAATGGATAAAAACACAGAAAATAAGTGCATGGAAAACGACTACGGTAGATTTGCACAAAAAACCTACGGTATTTTTGATAGGTAGGATTATATAGTTTTTGTAGTAGCCCCACCCCCGACCCCTCCCCACAGGGAGGGGCTTGACAATCAATTAGTTACAAACTCCCTCCCTGTGGGGAGGGGTCGGGGTAGGGCTAAAATTAACACTAATCGTCCCTGTCTGCGGGGGAGAGCTAAAACGAGTTATTTAAAAACACTATTGCACTTTTGTAAATTTCACAGGGGCATCTGGTTTTAAGAACAGCACTCCTGTTGTTACTACGGTATCTCCTGCTTGTATGCCTTCCGTTATTTCCACATTGGCAGATTGCCTTACGCCTATTTTTACCGTAACAAAACTGGCTTTGCCTCCTCTGGCAATAATAACTTTCTTATCACGAGCCTGTGGAATAATGGCTTGTGTAGGCACTAACAACGCATTTTTCTTTTCACCCAAAACTACAGTGATTTTGGCAAAAGCCCCCGATACTACAGAAGAAGATTTTGTATTAACCACCGCCCTTACGTTCAAATTGCGGGTAGTTGCCTCTATGTTTTCTTCGGTGGCTATGACCGTAGCCTCCAACGTATCTGTACTTTCGGCTGTCGTAAACAATACTTTTTTGCCTGCTTTCATCATTGGGCTGTATTTTTCAGGCACACTGAAATTGAGTTTGAGGGTTGCGTCATCTCTTATTGTCGCAATAGATGTGGTAGGTGTAATGTATGCTCCTACACTTACCTTTTTCAAGCCTATTTTGCCGTTGTAAGGGGCTTTAATTTCTGTTTTAGCTATTTGTACTTTAATCAGTTCTATATCAGCTTTTATATTGCTAATTTGCAATACACTAAGGTCATATTCTTGTTGGCTGATACCATTTACTTTTATTAGTTCTTGTTGGCGTTTTTCGGTAGCCTCTGCTATTTGTAGCTGCACTTCCAATTTTTTGAGTTGGGCTTGCAAATCCCCATCAAATAATTTGACCAAAACAGTTCCTTTGCTTACTTGTTGCCCTTCGGGTAAGTTCAACTGCACAATTCTCCCTGCTACTTCGGGCATTAGTACCGTTTCTTCATACGGAATCAATGTCCCTGTTACTTCTATTTTTTCTGTCAAAGCACTTGGTTTTACTACCACTCCCTCTATGGCAACGGGCATATTTTGGGGTGTATTGGTGCTTTTGGTGTCTGTGGCGGTTTCTTTTTTGCAAGCAAAACCAGTGGCAATAAGGACTGATAAGGCTATGTATTGGCTATATTTAGTAGTAAAAATGTGCATAATAGGGCTTAGAATAGATAAATGTGTACGAATGTAACGCAATTAGCCCTTGTAAAACAGCACCCTAATAGGCTTTGTTCAGTTTTACCATTTTTTAACTTTTAATTTTGCCTTATTAATAAAGCTACTTACCAAAAAAACTAATTTATATAGATACGATTGTCAAGGTATGACGACCATTGCCAATGTATGTAGCAGCTAAACAATTACCAAAAAATTATTTTTCAAAATCTCCCCTTGTGTTCATGCAAAAATGTTAAATTTGCAGCATTATTATTACAGTTTTTGGTCATTCATTAGCATAGAAACAACACTTAACCAAATAACCATACATTTTCATCTAATAAACACAAACGATATGTTGCAAGAACTCGCAAAATTAGGGATTAATGAACCAGCAGAAGTATTCTATCAACTTTCTGCTCCAGAATTAGTGGAACACGCTGTGAAAAACGGTGAGGGCGTATTGACAGATACAGGGGCGTTGATGTGTGATACAGGAAAGTTCACAGGGAGGTCGCCTAAAGACAAGTTCGTAGTAAAAGACAGCACAACCGAAAACACAGTATGGTGGGGCGACATTAATCAGCCTATCAGCCCTGAAAAATTCGATGGTTTGTATAAAAGATTAGTAGCTTCATTGAAAGGCAAAAGATTATATGTACGTGATTCTTATGCGTGTGCTGCACCCGAACATAAGCTCAATGTGCGTGTAGTCAATACTGGTGCTTGGCACAACTTGTTTTGTTACAACTTGTTCTTGCGTCCTACAACAGAAGAATTAAAGAATTTTACGCCAGAGTGGACTATCATCAACAACCCAGACTTTAATGGCAACGGTGCGGAAGATGGTATCCGTCAAGGTAACTTTACAGCCGTAGATTTCACTCGCAAAATCATCTTAATTGGTGGTTCTGCTTACACAGGTGAAATGAAAAAAGGCATTTTCACTGTATTAAACTACGTATTGCCACAAGAAAGAGGCGTGTTGTCTATGCACTGCTCTGCCAACATTGGCAAAGACGGCGATACAGCTATTTTCTTCGGCTTGTCGGGTACAGGTAAAACAACTTTGTCGGCAGACCCTAATCGTGGTTTGATTGGTGATGACGAGCATGGTTGGACAGAAAAAGGCGTGTTCAACTTCGAAGGTGGTTGCTACGCAAAAGTGGTTGATTTGACCAAAGAAAAAGAACCACAAATTTTTGATGCTATCAGATTTGGTGCTTTGTTAGAGAACACAAGATTTTTCGAGGGAACTCGCACACCTGACTACAAAAACATCAAAGTTACAGAAAATACAAGAGTGGCGTACCCTATTCACTACATCGACAATGCCGTTGAGCCGTCTGTAGGTGGTATTCCTCAAAACATTTTCTTCTTGACTTGCGATGCGTCTGGTGTATTGCCTCCTATCTCTAAATTGAATGCAAGCCAAGCTATGTACCACTTCATTTCTGGTTTCACTGCAAAAGTGGCAGGTACAGAAATGGGTATCACAGAACCTCAATTAACTTTCTCTGCGTGTTTCGGTTCTGCTTTCTTGCCTTTGCACCCTACAAAATATGCGGAATTGTTGGGTAAGAAAATGACTGAACACAAAGTAAACGTATGGTTAGTAAACACTGGCTGGGTAGGCGGTGGCTACGGTGTAGGTTCTCGTATCAAATTGAGCTACACAAGAGCCTTGATTACGGCTGCTTTGACAGGTGAGTTAGACAAAGTAACTTTCAAGAAACATGAAGTATTTGGCGTAGAAATCCCAACTTCTTGCCCTAACGTACCAACTGAATTGTTGGACAACAAAGGCATTTGGGCAGACAAAGCTGCGTATGATGCAAAAGCAAATAGTTTAGCTGCGTCTTTTGTGAAAAACTTTGAAAAATACAAATCGTATGCTAATGCAGAAATTTTGGCAGGTGCTCCTAAGGTAATGGAAGCTGCTCAATAATTTTCAGTTATTAGTTATCAGTAAACAGTTATCAATTTCAAAACTGTTTACTGATAACTGTTTACTGATAACTGTTTACTGATAATTGAATTATTTTTTCCTTCTCGCCAATTCTTTCTTCACCAACAAAAATTCTCTACTCGTCTGCCCCGCAATAGACGTATTTTCGGCTGCTCTACGGAACAAATACGGCATCACAGCCTTAACGGGACCATACGGCACATACTTCGCCACATTGTAACCTGCCTTTGCCAAATTGTACGAAATGTTATCACTCATACCGAAAAGTTGTGCAAAGAAAAAATTAGGGTGATTAGGGGCTATCCCATGCTTGTTCATCAACTCTGCCAATAAATAGCTGCTTTGTTCGTTATGCGTACCAGCACAAATGGCTATGTAATCTTTGTTTTCTACACAAAATACTAAGGCTGCATCAAAATCTTTGTCCGAAGCCTCTTTGTTCGGTTGGATAGGGTCTTTGTAGCCCATTTCATTGGCTCTTTTACGTTCTTTTTCCATGTATGCCCCTCTTACCAACTTTGCCCCTAACCAATAGCTCTTTGTTTTGGCGGTTTCGGCTGCGTTTTTAAGTTTGCCCAGCCTGTCCCAAGTGTAAAGTTGGAAAGTGTTATAGACAATGCACTCTTGGCGGTTGTACTTTTCCATCATGTCATAGCACAAGGCATCTATGGCATCTTGAATCCACGTTTCTTCGCCGTCTATGAATACCCTTACTTTGTTTTCAAAAGCCGTTTTACAAATTTTATCTACTCTCTGTTGTACTCTTTGGTAGGCTGCTTTTTCTTCTGCCGTCCAATTTACCGTTTTGCCTCTCAACTCGTCTGTTACTTTTTCTAACAAAGGCGTAGCTGCCAACCCTGTAACCTTGAACACACAAAACGGAATGGCTTTGCGGTTTTGGGCAGCTTTGTGTATGGTCAAAATGGTTTCTTCGGTGGTGCTGTCAAACCATTTTTCGTTTTTCATGCCCTCTACCGAATAGTCCAGAATCGTACCGATATTGAACTTGGCTAATTGCTGTACGGTTTGCGAACATTCTTCTATGGTTTCGCCACCGCAAAACTGTTTGAATAAAGTATGCTTGATGATGCCCTTAATGGGTACGCCCATGTTCAATGCTCCACTGACAAATTTTGTCCCGAAACCCACCAAACTTGGGGAGTTCATGCTTGCAAAAAGCAGATAGGTCTGATACAGTTCTGCGTCTGATTTTGAGGAAAACGCCACTTGTGTATCGTCAAACGAAAGGTTAGATAAATTTGTAGGCATAAAAGTAGCTTTGTTATAAAATTGAGTGAAGTTACACAAGGTTTTACAAGTAGCCAACAAATTTGTTTGAATAAAATTAGGGGTGGGGAGAATGGGTAGCTGTGTAGGGAGTTTTTTTAAGTGAGTATCTTTTGTTGTGGTGATGTGCAAAGTTGAGGATTTGTAGTAGAAAAGTGCGGAGAGTACCAATAAAGTTTAGCTCTTCCTATAACGTGTTTTTTATTAACTGATAATAAAGTAGCTTTAAAACACATTATTGATACTTTTTTAGAGTTTTTTCTGTTGATGCTCCGCACAACAAAGGTTTTCGTTTTGATATAATCTTCTTATCCTTTGACGTTGTAGGATTTGAAAATAAGCTAAGCATAAAAGAAAGCCCCAACACAAAAAGTAGAATATAAATAATAAATGTATATTTGCCTACACAAACTCCCCAGCTCCCCAAACAGTTTTGCAATATGATTTTAACAGCATTGAAACCTATTAAGGCATTGAACAAAGCCTTTTTGAAAGTAAGACCGACAAGAATTGAAATTGATGGGTTCAAAAAAAATCTGCTTGCATTGCTCAACAGTATCAATGACGCTGAAAGTGAGGAGTTTCATAAAAATCTGGTCATTGATTTTCTGAAAAAAACGTACTATGCCCCTGCACATTTTGTGAATACGAAGGGGCGAAACGACCTTGTTATTCACAATGGTAATACGGCACAAAGCTCTGTTGGGGTAATTATAGAGGCGAAAAAACCGACCAATAAGGCAGAAATGATTACAACTGAAAACTTGAATACAAAGGCTTTTCAAGAGTTAGTTTTGTATTATTTGCGGGAGAGAATTACACACAAGAACTTAGAAATCAAGCACTTAATAGTAACAAATAACAAAGAATGGTTTATTTTTGATGCCCTAATTTTTGATAGGTTGTTTGCCCAAAATAGCAAATTTGTTAAGCAATTTAATGACTTTGAAAGTGGGACTTTGGCAGACATCAAAACCGAATTTTTTTACAAAGAAATTGCCAAACCTTTTATAGATAACCTTACAGAAGAAATTGAATTTACGTACTTCAATTTGCAAGACTACCAAGAAATTTTGCAGAACGAGGATAATATAACCCACGATTTTAATCGTGGGCTTTTAGAAACTCACGATTCAGAAACCCACGACTTAAGTCGTGGGCTTGTTACCCTATTCAAAATATTCTCACCCGAACATCTGCTAAAACTACCTTTTGCGAATGATAGCAATACACTTGACCGAAAATTTTATGCGGAGCTATTGCACATTATTGGCTTGACAGAAACCAAAGATGGCAGCAAAAAATTGATAGAAAGAAACAAGGCAGGCGAAAGACACACAGGCAGTATATTGGAAGATGCTATTAGTCAGGTAGATAGCCTCGAAAAAATAAGCCGCTTGGAAAAGCCCAACCAATTTGGGAACACAAAGGACGAAAGGCTGTTTGCGGTGGCTTTGGAGTTGTGTATTACGTGGATAAATAGGATTTTGTTTCTCAAATTGTTGGAAGCACAGTTGTTGAGCTATCACAAGGGAGATATGGCGTATTCGTTTTTGAATACGCACAAAATTAAGAATTATGATGACCTGAACAGTTTGTTTTTTCAGGTCTTGGCACGCCAATATGAAGACAGAAACGAAGATGTAAAAACGGCTTTTGAAAAAGTGCCGTACCTCAATTCTTCTCTCTTTGAGCCAACAGAGTTGGAACAGACTACGCTGTTTATCAGCAACTTAAAGGCAAGTAAAACCATTCCGATTTCGGGGGCTACAGTGCTAAAAGACGCACAAGGCAACAAAAGAGTAGGCAATTTGAACACTTTAGAATATTTGTTTGAGTTCCTTAATGCTTATGATTTTGGGAGTGAAGGAACTGCGACTATTCAGGAAGACAACAAAAAATTGATAAATGCGGCGGTTTTGGGCTTGATTTTCGAGAAAATCAATGGCTACAAAGATGGTTCTTTTTTTACCCCTGGGTTTATTACCATGTATATGTGTCGTGAAACTATCCGCAAGGCTGTAGTACAAAAATTTAATGAGGTAAAAAAATGGAATTGCACCACCATAAAAGAACTTTATGAAAAGATAGAAGACCGCAAAGAAGCAAACCAAATTATCAATAGTATCAAGATTTGCGACCCTGCCGTTGGTTCGGGACATTTTTTGGTGTCGGCTCTTAATGAAATGATTGCGGTAAAAAACGACCTAAAACTTTTATTCGACCAAAACGGAGATAGGTTAAAAGAATACGACATAGTAGTCGTCAATGACGAACTAAGCATTACAGACGACAACGGAAAACTTTTTGAATATAAGCCCAAAGGCAAAGAAAGCCAAAGAGTACAAGAGGCTTTATTTCACGAAAAGCAAACTATTATTGAAAATTGTCTTTTTGGTGTGGATATTAACCCAAATTCTGTAAAAATTTGTCGTTTGCGTTTGTGGATTGAGTTACTAAAAAATGCGTATTACAAGCCTGAAAGCAATTTTAAGGCTATAGAAACCCTACCCAATATTGACATTAATATCAAATGTGGTAACTCTTTAGTCAGTCGTTTTGCTATTGATGCGGATTTAAAACAGGCACTGAAGATGAGCAAATGGAATATTGATAGCTATAAAAATGCCGTAGCCACTTACCGCAACGCCACCAACAAAGAGCAAAAAAGAGAGATGGAAAGACTGATTGCAAGTATAAAATCGGATTTTAGAACGGAAATAGCCAAAAATGACCCCAAATTGGTCAAAAAATATAAGATGGAGGGCGAATTGTTTAACCTCATGAACCAAACTTCTGTTTTTGAACTGTCTGAAAAAGAGAAAAAAGAAAAAGCCAAAAAAGCCGATTTGATAGGCAATGAAATAGCAAAACTTGAGGCAGAAATAGAGGAAATAAAGAGCAACAAAATCTTTGAAAATGCTTTTGAATGGCGTTTTGAGTTTCCCGAAGTGCTGAATAATGATGGGGATTTCATGGGTTTTGATGTGGTGATTGGGAATCCGCCGTATGTAGATTTTCGAGATTTAGATAAAAATCAAACTGCTTTTTTAAAAGATTATCGTACATTAGATAACTCTCCTCGACCAAATTTGTATCAATTCTTCATTGAATTGGGGTATAATATTATGAGCAAAGGGGGATATTTTTGTTACATTAACCCTAATCAATTCCTTTCTATCGATGCGGGATATGGAATTAGAAAATTCATTGTAGAAAATACAATTATTCAGTTTATAGATGATGTATCAAATATTAAAATATTTGATGAGGCAGCTACTTATACTGTTGTATGGTGTTTCAAAAAAGAAAAAAATGGAAACTATCCAGTTCGTATAAGCAAATGCTTAAAAGTAGATGATATAGGCAAAGATAACTTAATTGTGCGAAAAAATGATATTGTGGCAAACGGTAAATACCTAATTATCGCCAATGTTAATCAGTTCATTATCAATAAAATTGAGAAAGACAAAGTAAAATTGGGTACTTTATGTGATATGATTTGGGGAACTTCGCAAAGTGGTTATGGGCAAAAAAAAATAAAAAATGTAGATTATGACCTTCTTACAGAAGAGGATAAAAAGGCTTATACGCCTATTATCCAAACAAGAGATATAAAAAAATATGCTATTGATTGGAAAAGAGAGTACATTCCAAAAGATATTTTTTCAGTAAGAGCTATATCAAAATTTCAAGAGCCAGAAAAAATAGTGGTAGCACGAATGACTTTGCAATTACAAGCTGCAATAGATTTTTCACAGTGTTATGTTGGTAAATCCACCGTAGTTTTTGATGTTGATAAAAGACTAAATAAATATTACCTACTTGCTTTATTAAATTCCAAAATGATAAACTTTTGGTATTGCAACTATTTTGAGAATACACATTTATCTGGAGGGTATATAAGATTTGATATTCCTTATCTGAAAAAGATACCTATAATGATTGCAGATAGTAGTATGCAAGCTAAAATTGCTGTTTTAGTTCAAAGTATATTAACAAAAAAACAAAACCCTGGTATCGACATCACGTCTTTAGAAACTGAAATAGACAAATTAGTTTATCAGCTTTACGACTTGACAGCTGAAGAAATCAGGATAATAGAAGGAGTATAAGATGGAAGTAAAACGTATTATTCAAGTTTATGAACAACTTTTGGCACAAAATCCAGCCTATCGCAAAAAGATAGGTGCATTTTATACTCCAGAGTTTATTGTAAACTATATGGTTGATTGTAGTCTAAAAAAGTGTTTTGAAAATAAAACGCAAGCTCAAATCCAAGAAGTTAGACTTATTGACCCAGCTTGTGGTGGTGGTGCTTTTTTGGTAGGTGCGTATGAATACTTACTCAACTATTTTAGCCAGTCGCAACAAAAAATACTGAATTTGCCTGAACGCAAAGCTATTTTATTCAATCACATTTTTGGTGTAGATATAGACGCAGAGGCACTCCAAGTGTGTAAACAAGCCCTTTTAATGGTCTGTTTTCAAACAGATAATCCCACCGAAATAGACACTGAATTGCTTAATCAAAATATCAAATGTGGTAACTCTTTGGTCAGTCGTTTTGCGATTGATTCGGATTTGAAACAAATCACCCAAAATTTAAAAACCCACGGTTTAAACCGTGGGCTGTTTGAACTGTCTGAAAAAGAGAAAAAAGAAAAAGCCAAAAAAGCCGATTTGATAAGCAATGAAATAGCAAAACTTGAGGCAGAAATAGAGGAAATAAAGAGCAATAAAATCTTTGAAAATGCTTTTGAATGGCGTTTTGAGTTTCCCGAAGTGCTGAATGATGATGGGGATTTTATGGGTTTTGATGTGGTGATTGGGAATCCGCCGTATATTAGGCAGGAAGAAATAAAAGATTTAAAATTCTTTTTGCAAAATCATTATGAAGTCTATCATGGTTTAGCTGACCTGTATGTCTATTTTATAGAAAAAAGTATTCAAATTGCTGCAAATAATGGCATTATTAGTCAAATCACTAATAATAAATGGTTAATAGCTGGCTATGGTGAACCTCTGCGTAAATTATTGCTTCAAAAAAGACTTTTAGAAATCATCAATTTTGGAGACCAACAAGTTTTTATTGATGCAACCACCTACCCTGCTATTCTTAGTCTTAAAAAAGAAGATGTTAGTTTATACAAATCAAATGCTACTACAGCTTTGCCAGAACGAATCAGCGAAATGGTTAATCTTTTTAAGGCTGTAAGAGATGTAGGAGAGTTACCTGAGCCTGTGAAACAGAGTTTAGTAATTGATGACAGTATTGAAAATACCGAAATATTTGCCAATAACATTAAACAGTTGCTCAACTATAAAAAAGAATTAAACGGTTTATTTACCATTTTACAACAAACACTTGATGAAGTGCAAAATCTTCGTTATCAATTAGTTGAACAGATACAGTTTAGACTGGCATTATTCAATGAAGAACCAAGTACAAATATTACAAGATATATTTCTGATAATAGTCATACTGTATTACAAAACGACCTTACGGCAGAGCCTTGGATTATAGGGAAAAGTGCAGATGACGAATTATTAAAAAAGATAAATCTAAAATGTACGAATTTAGAGAAGTATGTCAAAAATTCCTATCGTGGAGTTCTTACAGGGCTTACTGAGGCTTTTGTTATTGATAGAGCAACTAAGGATAGGTTAGTAGCAGCAAATAGCCGTAATAATGACATCATTAAACCTTTTTTAGCTGGTCGTGATATAAAAAAATACCAAAGCCCTATTATTGATAAGTTTTTAATTTTATTCCCCAAAGGATTTACCAATGAAAATAGGCAATTAAAAGATAATTCAAATCATATTATAGCTAATGATGCTTGGGTTTGGGTAAAAGTTAATTATCCTGCTGTTGTAAATCATTTAATATCTTTTCAATCAAAAGCTGAAAATAGAACAGATAAAGGTGATTATTGGTGGGAGTTAAGAGCCTGTGATTATTATGATATGTTTGAAAAACCCAAAATAATGTACCAAGTTCTCCAAGTAAAACCTTGTTTTATTTATGATGAAGAAGGATTATTTTGCAATAATTCTATGTGGTTTATTCCATCAAATGACAAAGTTTTATTAGGTATTTTAAACTCAAAAATGGGTTGGTGGTTAATTGCTAAATATTGTACGGCTATTCAAAATGGGTATCAACTCATTTGGAAATATTTTAGCCAAATTCCAATCGCAATAGGTAATGTTACGACACGCACAAAAATAATTGATATTGTTAATCAAATTTTGATAACTAAAAAACAAAACCCTGCTGCCAACACCACCGCCTTAGAAGCCGAAATAGACCAGTTGGTTTACCAGTTGTACGACTTGACGGAGGAGGAAATCAGGATTATAGAGGGGGTCTAAGGAGAAGAAACTGTTTGAGTTAATTTGCCCCATTTTACTTAGCCTCAACACAAACAACGACAGGAGAAGTTAGTGAGCAAGCACAACCCTCTGCAGTGGTCGATAGACCCTGCAGAGGGTTGCTAAAAATTAAAAATTATGCACTTACACTTTTTTCAACGCTGCAATCGTATCTTTTGGCGAGGCAGCCCCAAACACAAAACTTCCTGCCACCAAGACATCTGCCCCCGCAGCCTTTAGCAAAGGTGCATTGTGGAGATTTACGCCCCCGTCTATTTCTATTAAAGTGTCTGCCGAGTTGCGAATAATAATTTCTTTGAGTTGTTCTATTTTTTTATACGTCCTTTCTATAAATTTTTGCCCTCCGAAACCGGGATTTACAGACATCATACACACCAAATCTGTGTGTTCTATCACTTCTTCCAACAAACTCACAGGCGTATGTGGGTTAATAGCTACGCCAGCTTTACAACCTAATTGCTTGATTTGTTGCAAAGTGCGGTGTAAATGCGTACAGGCTTCGTAGTGAACAGAAATGTAGTCTGCACCCGCATCTTTGAAGGCTGCCACGTAGTTTTCGGGCTTTACAATCATCAAATGCACGTCCATAGGTTTTTTGGCAGTTTTTTGTATAGCTTGACAAACAGGTAGCCCAAACGAAATGTTCGGCACAAAAACGCCGTCCATTACGTCTATGTGCAGCCAGTCGGCTTCGCTGTGGTTGAGCATCAGGACATCACGTTCTAAGTTGCCAAAATCGGCAGAGAGGAGAGAAGGAGCAATAAGCATAGTCGTTTTGTGTTAATTTTTGTGCAAAAGTAAGTCTTTTTATTTATCTTTGGTTGCAAAAATTACATTCAATACTATGCTCAAAGAAAATTCCAACGCCTTATTAGATACGGTGTCGAGATTAGTGGAGGTCAATTTAGAGTTATTCAAGATAGAAGTCAAAGAAGAAATTGGCGATTGGGCTATTCAGTCCAGCCTCATTTTAGTAGTTCTGATAGCTACCAACATGGGCATTGTGTTTAGTAGCTTTGCCATAGCTTTTTTGTTGGGAAATTGGCTGAATAACTACTTTTTTGGTTTTGGCACCGTTGCTGTTTTTTATGGTATTGTGGCGTGGGCTTTGTGGCAAAACCGCCAAAGTTTGCAACAACGTATTAAACTGTATGTGCAAGGAAATTTGTTTGAAAAACAGGCTGAAAAAAACTCTTTAACAGCTACAAATACAGATATTACACATCAAAATTGATAACTAACATTTACTTCATGTCGTACTATGTGTCGTTACTATAAATATTTTTGGACTCTCTTGTTATGGTGTGTCGTGTGCCATACAAATCATGCACAAAATTTTGGGCATGAATGGACAAACCCTGCTCAAACTTACGCCAAAGTAAGAGTTTTTGGGGCAGAAGGTATGTTTAGGATTACTTATGACGAGCTTCGCAATGTCGGTTTCCCTGTGGACAACACCAACCCTCGTTTGCTACAAGTCTTCCACATGGGCAAAGAAATGGCTATTCGTGTGATAGGCGAAGAAGACAATAAATTTGATAGAGGCGACTACATAGAGTTTTATGGCAAGGGCAATATCAACGCCATAGACAACGAGCTGTTCGACAAACCAGAAGACAACGCCAATCCGTACATTAGTCCTTATGACTTTTGGGGTTACTACTTTGTTACGGCACTTCCTTTTAATGCAGGTTTTGTGGGCAAACGTATGCCACGTTTCTACCAAGCCGATACGAACATGACACCAGAAACGGCTTGTACGCAAGAGTTGTTGTACGTCCCTGATAACCAATACAATAGACCTGTATTCCCTACGGGTTTTCCTATTACCATTACCTATCGCCAAGACTTTGGGGCTTTCCCGTCACACTTTTTTGAAGGTAAATCTGCAAGAGGCAACTCTACTTTGTACCGCAGTGGTAGCCCTGCCGTTAATATTAATTTTGGTTTGACAGATGCACTCCCTACTACCAAAGTAGATATGGAATTGACCTTTGTGGGGGCAGTTAATTTGCAGCACGAAGCCTCTGTTTCGGCAGGTGTCGGCAATTTGCGGAGCATCGGCAAAACCACTTTTCAGAACTACCGTATCGGCAAATTTTTTGGCAGTGTAGATTCTATTCGCACTACCAACGGTACGGCAACCCTCACCATTTCGGTACAAAATACGTCTACAGACAGACACCCCGACCCCGCCACAGCCGTAGTTTCGCAGTTTGCTCCTACCTATTACAAAGTGAAATATCGTCAAGGGTTTAACTTAGGGCAAAACTTCCGTTTATTTAGTATTGATGAAAATTTAAGAGGAAGTTCTCGTCTATTATTGCGAAATGTAGCTAATGGTACTCGTTTTTATGATGTAACAGACCCTTACAACATCAAAATTATAGGGGCAGACAGTACAGCAGACACTCGCAGCCTCATAGTCCCAGAAACATGGCAAAAAAGAGTCATTTTAGCAGAAAATAGGCTCATGGTACATGGTGGTATAGAATTATTGCCTCCTTTCAAAAGATTTGATTTTTCAAGATTTGACTATTATATCATTACACACAAAGGCTTACGCCAACCCGTAGGCGGTGTGCAAGACCCCGTACAGGCGTATGCAGACTACCGCCAGCAAACAGGCTACAACCCTATTGTCATGGATATTCAAGAAATCTTCAACCAATTCGGTTATGGTTTCTTTACACCTTTGGCGGTTCGCAAGTTTTTGAATTTGGTGAGCAAAGGTGTGCCTAATCAGCCTCGTTATTTGCTATTAATAGGGCAAGGAACAGATATTTTGTTCTTCCGCCGTACAGGTGCAGCCCCTAACTACATTCCACCGTTTGGGACAGCCCCATCTGATGCAGAATTTTCTAATGGACTCAACGGGCAAAACAGATTTGTGCCAGATGTACCCGCAGGGCGTATTCCTGCCAAAACTCCAGCAGATGTGTTGGCGTATTTGAACAAAGTAAAAGAACACGAAGCCCTACCCTACTACATTCCTTGGCGAAAAAATATTTTGCATTTATCGGGTGGTTTGGCACAAGGCGAAAACCTACGTTTCAAGAGTTTTGTAGATATGTATAAAAATATTGCAGAGAGTAGCATTTTTGGGGCAAATGTAAAAACCATACAAAAAACTACGACCAATGAAATAGAAACCGTCAATATTAGCCGAGAACTGAATGAAGGGGTAAGTTTGATTACGCTGTTTGGACACTCCTCGCCAGAATTTACAGACGTAGAAATTGGTGTACCTAATACGCCACAAGCAGGCTATAACAACAAAGGTCGTTACCCAATGATTATCCAAAACGGCTGCCAAACTAATTACGTATTTAATCCTAACTCTACAGCAAATAGTGAACAGTGGCTATTGACACCCGACAAAGGGGCTATTTTGTATTTAGCCATGACAGGCTTGGGCTTTGATACGTATTTGCATTTTTATACACAAGCCTTTTACGAAAATGCCTTTAAAACGGCAGCTACCACGAACCAAACCATTGGCGAAATTATGCAAAATACCATTCGCCAATATCTTGGATTTCTTAGTGATGAAATAGCCATTAGTCATGCCCAACAGTTTTTGTTATTAGGCGACCCTGCCATTGTGCCTTTTGGCAAACGTGGTGTAGAACCCTTACCAGACTATGCCGTAGATGACAGCAAATTGTTCATCAAAACATTTAACAATGAGCCTTTAAATGCTACAGTCGATTCGTTCCAACTTTGTGGCTTGGTAACTAATTATGGCATCACAAGTCGCCAACCTCTATCGGTGTTTGTTCGCCGTACCTTGCCCGATTTCAGTGTGGTAAGCTATGAAATTAAGCCTTTTACTTCGCCTAAAAGTGCAGATACACTGTGTTATACTATCAAAATCCCCAAAGAACAAAGACAACAGTCGACAGGCTTAAATTTATTTGAGTTCTTTATCAATTATGACAACAGTATTCAAGAAGGCGACTACCGCAACAATAGTGCGAAATTAAGTGTAAATTTGAAAAGAGCTACTTTATTGGCTTTATCTCCCAAAGAATACAGCATTGTGAGCCAACAACCCGTATATTTTGTAGCCCAAAATACAGATGCTTTTACCCGAGAAAGAACCTACCGTTTCCAAATGGATACATCTTATTTGTTCAATAGTGCATTTAAAAAAGATACCATAGTAACAGGCTACATTACGGCACAGTGGACAACTAATTTATTGCCTAATGTGCCAACCAACGACAGTACAGTGTATTATTGGCGTGTGAAGTACGCAGAACCTCGCCCCGAAGACGATACTACATGGATAAATTCTTCGTTTGTGTATATTCGCAATAGCCCAAGTGGTTGGTCGCAAAGCAGATTTCCACAGTTTACCAAAGACACCCGCAGAGCCTTAAATTTAGATGTGCCTCGCAAACGGTGGTCTTTTGGCGAAATTGTGAATAAAATAGATATAAAGGCAGTGGGCAGTGTCAATAATTGGCAAGACTACTATATACGTATTGATGGCGAAACGTATGCGTCTTTTCCAAACTGTTTTTATGCAAACCCTTCTTTCCCAAATAGTGAAACAAGGTTTTTGATGGTGGCAATAGATGCCCAAACAGGTAAAATCTACAATCCTTTCTTGCAACAAGATACCTTTGACGGTTATACGTGGGTGTGTGGGGCAAGTTCTTTGTGTGCTGCACCTTGGGCGGTAAATAGTTCTTTTGCAGACATGAATCCTATTTATGCTTACTATATCAACAATATCAAACAAGGTGATTACGTGGTAATGATAGGAACAAGGTTTGCAGGTTTTCAGGGCTGGCGAGATGTTTTCTGGAATGCCATGACACAAATGGGCTTAGACCGTAATACTACCCCTCAAAAAGTAACCAATGGAACACCTTTTATTTACGTTTTACAAAAAGGAGCAAGACAACCGATTGTAGAAAGAATAGGCACTGTAGGCACACCTATTACATTAGATAACTATGAACTTCGCAGAAACCCTAATGAGGGCAGTGTCATTTCTACCCTCATAGGTCCTTCTACGGAATGGGGTAATGTTTTCCGCAATATCAATGGAGCAGAAAATCCAAGAGATGAATCTTGGCAGTTAAATGTAGAAGGCATAGATTTTAGCAATAATACTACAACTTTGTATAACAATATTCGCCCAGACGCATTTGATATTCGCAGTATTGATGCTAAAAACTATCCGTATTTGCGGTTAAATTTATCTGTAAAAGATTCTATTAGACGTACACCGTACCAACTACAACGCTGGCAAGTCATTTACAAGGAAGTTCCCGAAGGAATTTTATTGTATGACACCCTAAGTTATAGAGAAAATACGGTGTTGGAATTTATAGAAGGGGACAGTGTAAAAATTAAGTTCAACTTCTTGAACATATCAGGTACGGACTTCCCCGAACCCTTGAAAGTACAATATTTCGTGAGGAACTTAGCCACAGGCAAAGATACGACCTTTACAAAACAACTTTCGGGTATTTTGAAACGTGAAAGTTTCCAAAACTTTGCACTTACATTGCCTTCTTTGAACTTCAAAGGGGACAATTTAGTGCGTGTTTTTGTCAATCCACGTATCATAGCCGAACAGCTATACGACAATAATTTGTTAGAAGCAAGATTTAAGGTAAAACCCGATGACATTAACCCCGTTTTAGATGTAGCTATTGACGGAAAACACCTTATCAATGGAGATATTGTAAGGGCTACGCCTACTTTGCAGATTACGTTGAAAGATGAAAACAGATTTTTGTTCAAACAAGACACCACAGGCATAGAAATTCTATTGAAAAAAGGTGATGCCAATTTCAGACGCATTAACTTCAATGACCCTAATTTGGTATGGACACCCGCCACCACTGCCAACGGCAATAAGTTTACGATAGAATACCGTTCTCCGCAATTAGAAAACGGCACTTATACCTTATTGGTACAAGGCAAAGATGTAACAGGAAATTTGTCAGGTAAAAATGCCTACCAAATTACGTTTAAGGTCATTAATGAAACGACTGTAAGTAATTTTTACCCTTATCCTAATCCATTCTCTACCAATACTCGGTTTGTGTTTACTCTCACAGGTGATATTCCCGAACAAATACGCATACAAATTATGACGATTACAGGGAAAGTAGTCAAGACTTTGTATAAAGAAGATTTGGGAGCTTTGCGTATTGGTACAAACATGACCGAATACGCATGGGACGGTACAGACGAGTACGGCGATAAGTTGGCGAATGGTGTGTACCTCTACAAAGTGGATATTCGCAGTCAAGGCAAAGAATATAAACACAGTGCCACCGCAGGCGATGACCTTTTCAAAAATGGTTATGGTAAAATGTATTTGATGCGGTAATTGTATAACAATAAAAAGGTGTCATCTTTTAGAAAGATGACACCTTTTTATTCATTTAGATTTAATGTCCATGCCCTTCTTCTCCCCCACTCATCGCATTTTTGTACTCATTCAATAAGGCATTTGAACCTTTTGTAACAATTAAGTTTGTATTTGTATCAAAGTTTTCTGGTAATAAAACCTCTACAAAACCTCGTTCTGTCATACCTTTTTTCACTTTGAGCAAATGAAAATGATAATGTTTTTCACCTTCATCATGCGGTTTTTCTTGTACCCACACATAATCTTCTCCCTCAAAATTCACAATAGCTTCTTCGGGCAAGGCAGGAACAGTATTTTCACCTACATCTATAAAGGCTTTTACATAGGTATTAGGCATTAACTCTGTTTCTTTTTGGTCTAAATGACAGTGTACTCTAATGGTACGGTCTGGATTAATTTTAGGATTTATCAAATAAATCGTAGCCTTACGTTCTTTTTCGGGTTCGTTTGCCATATAAAAATGCAGCTTTTGCCCTATCTTTATTTTGGCAATGTCCTTTTCAAAAACACTCAATTCTACGTGCAAATGGTCGGTATCTACAATCTCAAACAGCACGTCCACAGGATTTACAAATTTGCCCAAATTAAAATTTACGGTGGTTACATAGCCATTAATGGGCGAAAAAATGCTTACTTCACTCGTAATTTTTCCATTTTCTACCTCTTTAATGCTAATACCTACCGTTTGTAGGCGTTGTTGCAAGGCTTTGTACTTAGCTTGTAGGCTTTTGTAGTCTGCTGTAATTTGTTGAAAAATCTTGGCAGCACTTACATTTTCCCTTGACAATTCTTCTTGGCGTTTGTATTCCAATTCGGCATATTCCAATTTAGCTTTTGTATCTAAATAATCTTGCTGAATTTGGATAAAATCTTGATTTTCTATGATTGCCAACAGTTGTCCTTTCTGTATTTTCATACCTTGTATCATATCCGTTTTGCGAATAAAACCACCCATCACTGCCGAAATGCTTACCAAATTTTGAGGCGGTACATCTAAAACTCCATTGACTTTCAAGACATTACTCAAATTTTGCGGGCTTACTTTGCCCAACTGTACGCCTGTCATCACAAACTGTTTTTCAGTAAGTTCAACGGCTATTTCTTTGTGTGGCGTTTCGGGGGCTGTTGGTGTGCTGGTTTCTTCTTTTTTGCCACAGGCGGTAGCCCATAACAGTACAACAACAGCTAATATTTTATATAATTTTTGAGAGAATTGCATAGTGATAAAATTTAATTGAATGATGAATAACGAATAAAACTCATAATAAGCCTGCCTATTTCCCTACCAAAAACTCCAACTCCACTACTACCTGATTGTACCTATTCAGCACTTCATAATAAGCCGATTTTACGGTTAAAGCCCTTGTAAGACCTTGAAAATGAGCTACATAATCTATATTTCCAGACCTAAATTCTTTTTGGGCAGTGCTTAATAACAAATCGGCAGTAGGTAGTGCATTTTGTTCGTAATACGTCAAAGTGTTTTGCAGTTTCGTGTACTCTTGCACAATTTGTAAATATTGACTTTCCAAGTTGATTTGGGCATACTCATATTGATTTTGGGCTATTTTTTCCTGTACTTTGGCTGCTTGTATGCGTGCATTTTGCGGTTTTGCCCATAACGGAAACGCCAAACCCAAAGCTACACCGTTAAATCTTTTGTTGTAGTCAAAATACATATCATTGTTATCATTGAAAGCACGTTGATAGCCCACTAAGGTTTGAGAGAAAAAACCTACGTTAATATCGGGCAATAAACGTGATTTTTCAACCTTCGTAATTTGCTGATTAACAATGATTTGCTGTTGCAAAAGTTGTAACAAAGGGTGTGTAGCCAATGTAGTTGTATCTGCAATTTGGGGCTGAAAAGTAAGTTTTTTCAACCTTTTTTCTACCAATAAAATAGGTTGCGAATTTTGCAACAAAGTTTGTAGCTGCGTAGCCACAATTTGCTGGTCAGCTTGGTTTTGCATCAACAAATTTTTCACCTCCAAAGACTGTGATTGAGCTAAGGCTCTCTCTAATTGGTTAGTTTCGCCTGTTTTGTAACGCAATTCGGCAGCTCGCAAAAACTCTGTATAAATGCTGTCTTGATACCGCAATAATTGTTGTTTTTCTAAGACAAATAAATACGTAAAATACGCATTTTTTACCATTTTTACCAAATCTCTTTGTGTCGTAACTACTTGTTGCTCTGCATACTGAATATGGGCTGCAGCTAATTGTTTTTGTTTGGCAAAAACCGTAGGAAAAGGCAAATTTTGAGCAATAGTCAAATTATTGTCATTCATAAAACTATTGTACTGACCATATTGTAAGCCCAAATTCGTTTTGCCTATTTCGGTGGCGGTAGGTTTCAAGGCTTTTTGGTAATCTGCCTGATACATTGCCCCTTTTACCAAGCCGTTTTGCTCCAAAGCTAAGGCTAACACCTGCTCCAAAGTTAAAGGTATAGACGGGTTTTGTGGTTTTACTTGTCCGTGGTGAGTAAAAGATAAAAACACAAAAAATATTAATAAAAACGAAAATAATTTTATTTTTGATTTCATTGGATATACATTAATAATCATTAAGAAGTTTATTACACTATTGTTAGGAAACGAATATTTTTGTAAATTCGTATAAACAACAAGTAATATGGACTATCATTTTAACATTCAATTAAGCTATGAACAACTGCTAAATTTAGCATTGCAGTTGCCCCTTTTTGAGCAAGAAAAACTCATTAACACCATCAAAGAGAAAGTAGCACAGCAATCTATGAGTTCTTCTTCACCTATTCTGCAATCCAAAAATTGGAATATTCATTTACGAGCTAAAACAGTAAAAGAAATTTTAGCTACAAACTATGTTTACAAGCCAGTAAATAAAAACCTATTAGTTGGCTGTTGGGAAGGCAATGAAAGTATAGAAACTTTATTATCCCTTCGTAAAAAATGATATAAAAATACAATTTTACACCTTGACGATATATTTTTTAGAGTAAGATACATAGAACAGTTATAGTTTTATTGAAAAATATCTCATACCCTAATGATTTTTAAAACCCTTAGGGTGTGCAACTATGTTTTAAGATTTTGACTTTCCAAAACCTTTTTCAAAATAAATATATAAACAAGGTAAGACCACTAAGGTAAGCAAGGTAGCCGAAACCAAACCGCCAATAACTACTGTAGCCAACGGTTTTTGCACCTCTGCCCCCGAACCCGCAGACAAAGCCATAGGCAAAAACCCCAAAGAAGCTACTAAGGCTGTCATTAAAACAGGGCGTAAACGGGTGTGTGTACCTTCTAACACTCTTTCGTTTACGTCTGTTACTCCTTTGTTTTTCAGGTAGTTAAATTCTGCAATCAAAACAATACCGTTTAAAACTGCCACACCAAACAAGGCAATAAAACCAACGCCTGCCGAAATACTAAAAGGCATATCTCGCAACCAAAGAGCTACAATACCACCAATAGCAGACAACGGAATAGCCGTAAAAATCAATATACTTTGCTGTATTGAGCCAAAAGTAAAATATAATAAAACAAAGATAAGAGCTAAGGCAATAGGCACTGCAACAGACAATCTGTCTTTTGCTTCCTGTAGATTTTGGAATTGCCCTCCGTAAGTCAAAGAGTAGCCTGTAGGCAATTTGAGTTCTTGGTCTAATTTGCCTTGAATTTCGAGAACAATACTTTCTACATCTCTGCCTCTCACATTAAACGCCACTGTGATACGCCTTTTAGTGTTTTCTCTTTGAATTTGGTTGGTTTGTACCTTAAAATCTATGTCTGCAATTTGAGTAATAGGAATTTGCTCACCGTTGTCATTGGTAATGAACAAGTTACGGACATCTTCTATGCTTTGGCGACTATCTTTTTCCAATCTGATGACCATATCAAACCGTTTTTCGCCTTCGTACACCCAGCCTGCGGTCATACCTGCAAAGGCGGTGTTCAGCACCGTATTTGCATCTGCAATGCTAATGCCGTATTGTGCCAATCTTTCTCTGTGAAAAGCCACGACTATTTGCGGTAAACCTCCCACTTTTTCCACATATACATCTTTTACGCCCTCAATCGGGCTAATCATTTTAGAAATTTTGGCTGCTTGTGCTGCTAAAATTTCTAAGTCTTCGCCATAAATTTTAATAGCTACGTCTTGGCGTACTCCTGTCATTAACTCATTGAAACGCAGTTGAATAGGTTGTTGAAAACCAAATTCTATACCTGCTATATTTTCCAATTCTTCCGTCATTTTTTCGGCTAATTCTTCCCGATTATCTGCCGTAACCCATTGGTCTTTGGGTTTGAGCAAAATCATTAAATCACAAGCCTCAATAGGCATGGGGTCTGTAGGAATTTCGGCAGAACCTATTTTACCTACCGTTTCGATAACTTCGGGGAACTTTTCTTTCAAAATTTTGCCAGCTTTTAGCGAAGCCTCTACGGTTTCAGCCAAAGAACTGCCCGTACCCAACCGCACTTCTACCGCAAAGTCGCCTTCGTCTAAAGAAGGTATAAATTCGCCTCCCATAGTTGCAAATAAAGCCACACTTCCCACAAAAAAGCCGATAGTAGTTAAAATAATAGCTAATTTTTGACGCAAAGCCAACCGAATAACAGGGTTGTAAAGCCGATTGAAAAAGGCAATAATATGGTCTGCAATGTTCTTTTTATGACTCACTTTTTTGCTCAATAACAAAGCAGACACCATTGGCACGTAAGTTAAAGACAAAATAAATGCCCCCAAAATAGCAAATGCCACCGTTTGAGCCATAGGTTTAAACATTTTTCCCTCTATGCCCGATAACGAGAGAATAGGCAAATAGACTATCAAAATGATGATTTCGCCAAAAGCTGCCGAACTTCTGATTTTTACGGCAGATTGATAGACTTCTTCGTCCATTTGAGATTGGGTAAGTATGACCTCACCCCCACCCTTCCAACTCAGTTGCTCTCCATTTGGAGAGGGGAGATTTATTCCCCCTTTCGGAGGGGTTTTAGCTCCCTCCTCTTTGGGGAGGGCTGGGGTGGGGCTTATCCCCTCTCCAAATGGAGAGGGGGCAGGGGGGGAGGTACTAAGACTTAAATGATGCAAAGTTGCCTCCACTATAATTACCGCACCATCTACGATTAATCCAAAATCAATAGCCCCTAAAGACATCAAATTGCCAGATACTCCAAAGACATTCATCAAAGCAATAGCAAACAACATAGCCAAAGGAATGACCGAAGCAACAACCAAACCAGCCCGAAAATTACCTAATAACAGCACCAAAACGAAAATAACGATTAATGCCCCTTCGGCTAAGTTTTTTGTAACCGTACTAATGGCATTGTCCACTAACTTTGTTCTGTCTAAAAAAGCCTCTAACTCTACGCCTTCGGGTAAAGTTTTACGAATTTGTGCTATTTTTTCTTTGACATGGGCAATAACTTTAGAGGAATTTTCGCCTTTTAGCATTAAGACAATACCCCCAACTACTTCGCCCTCGTCATTGCGTACCATTGCCCCATAACGAACTGCGTGTCCGAACTGTACCGTAGCTACATCACGCACCAAAATAGGCGTACCATTGGCATTGTGCCGAATGACTACATTCTCAATGTCGTTAGTGTTAGTAATTAACCCTTCGCTGCGAATAAAATAGGCATTAGGCTGTTTGTCTATGTAAGCACCGCCTGTATTTTGGTTATTTTTTTCTAAAGCTGCAAAAATATCGGCAATGGTTACGTTCAAAGCACGTAGTTTGTCGGGATTAACGGCTATTTCGTATTGCTTTAAGTAACCTCCCATGCTGCTTACATCTGCCACGCCCTCTGTACCCAAGAGTTGCCTGCGAACTACCCAATCTTGCAAAGTGCGTAACTCGGTTGCATCATACTTTTTTTCGTAGCCTTTTTTGGCAAAGATGGTGTATTGGTAAATTTCACTTAAACCTGTGGACAAAGGGGCTAATTCGGGGTTGCCTACTCCCGCAGGTATTTGGGTTTTTGCCTGTTGCAACCTTTCGGCTACTTGTTGCCTTGCCCAATAAATGTCTGCCTCGTCTTTGAAAACTACCGTAACTACTGACAAGCCAAAACGTGAGATAGAACGGATTTCTACCAAATGCGGTATGGTTGCCATAGAAATTTCTACAGGAAAAGTAACCAATCTTTCTATCTCTTGGGCTGCCAAAGACGGACTACTCGTAATAATTTGTACCTGATTGTTCGTGATGTCGGGTACGGCATCTATAGGAAGTTGGCGAACCGAATAAGCTCCCCACAAAACCAACGCAAGGGTTAAAATGCCTATTATCAGTTTGTTATGTATGGAAAAATGAATGATTTTATCTAACATGGTCAATGAAAGTAAGTAAAAATGTAAAGATGCACCCCAAAATTCTTCTCGAATATGGAAATGTAACCCCACAAGGGTTCTAAACCCTTGTGGGGTTGAATAATTATTTTACACTAAATCACTTAACTTACTTTCGGCGGTTGCCAAATTTCTGAAGTGGTATTCGGAAGGATAAAATAGTAATTATCCACGTATTGCGTAGGTACAATAACAGGTTTTAGTACAAATTTTACGATAAATAGACGGGGAACATCAAAGAAAATCTTAGCCAAATAATGGTTTTCGTGTTGGTGAAAAGGCAAATCTTCGTGTTCGGCATGGTCTTTTTGGAGGTGCTGCTCGTCAAAAGTATGTAGCAACAAAAAATCTAAGAAAGAAATATTCTCTTGGTGTACTTGGAGGTGATGCTCAAAATGTAACCACAAATTTCCCATTTTACGCAATTCCATAATGTTGTTGTTGGGTAGCAAGCTAACCAATAACAAATGGAAAGAGAGTAATATCGTAGAGAATCGTAGCATATTAACTAATAAAAACAAATTTAGTATAAAAGTTCAATATAATGCTTAAATACAAAAAATAACTAATTGCTTACCTTTGATTGATTTTGCAAATGCTCTGCTAATAATTTTGCTAAGAGTAAATGCCCTGTTGCAGTAGGGTGTCTGTCTTGTGGATAGTACAAGGCTTTGGGTTGTGTAGCATTTTCTTTTCTTAACGAAGGGGTTGAATCAAGGTAGTCAATGCCTAAGGTATCACAAATCATTGCTAACCTGCGTGAGCATATTTCTCTGTCATATTTCTTAGGGTTGTTGCCGAAACTTTTGCCCCAAACTTCGTCATCTACAATAGGGTAGTAAGCAATATTAAATAAAACCAATTTTACCGCATCTTGGCGTGTTTCTTGGGCAAATTGTCGTAAAATTTGTGATGCTAACTGCCACCTGTAAGTGTTTTCTATGGAAAGGTCTTTGACAACGGCAGTTTCTACTCCTTCCCACAAATTTAGGTCATTACTAAACGGTAAATTGGTGGCAAAGTACAAAGCCAAAGAAGACGTTTTTACACGCCTATACAAACTTCTACTTTTGACAAAATG
>CANGYA010000037.1 GCA_947457925.1 Cytophagales bacterium
AGGGTTGAGGTTATTCTACTTCGTAGAAATGTCTTTTCCATTAAAAGAAGGATTGCGACGGGGTAAAAAATCGGAGTGCCATTTTTTTTTAGGCTGTAGAAATGTCTTTTCCATTAAAAGAAGGATTGCGACACAAATTCTTTCTGCATATTTTATCCTGCTGTTACGTAGAAATGTCTTTTCCATTAAAAGAAGGATTGCGACTTTATTTTGTTTTTAGATTTAGAAGATTTCATGGGATGTAGAAATGTCTTTTCCATTAAAAGAAGGATTGCGACCAGTAATTTTTCTGCCGACTTTAAGAGCCTTGTTAGTAGAAATGTCTTTTCCATTAAAAGAAGGATTGCGACGCCCATCTACAAAGTTTTAACGACTTAGATACTTGTAGAAATGTCTTTTCCATTAAAAGAAGGATTGCGACGATTCTTCTAAAAGAATCATAAATTTCTTTTCTAAGTGTAGAAATGTCTTTTCCATTAAAAGAAGGATTGCGACTTAGGCATAATGGGAGAGGCTATCCCCAATGTAGAAATGTCTTTTCCATTAAAAGAAGGATTGCGACGCCTCAATTACATCTGGGTTTAAGGAAACATCAATGTAGAAATGTCTTTTCCATTAAAAGAAGGATTGCGACACCCAGTTCGCCGATAACCTATCTTTGGCAATAGTGTAGAAATGTCTTTTCCATTAAAAGAAGGATTTGTTTTAATTATGAATTAACAATTACAAATTACGTTAATGTTATTTCGTAATTCGTAATTGTTTGTTTTTTCCATTGGACTTGTTTAGTTGCTTTTGTATAGTGTCATTTGGGAACACAGAAGACACGGATTTTACGGATAAAACACTGATTTTTTAATTTTTTATCTGTAAAAATCACTCTAATCAGTGTTATCAGTGTGCTAAACTTATGCTATTACGTTTCAACTAAACAAGTCCATTAAAAGAAGGATTTTTTACAGTAAACAGTTATCAGTAAACAGTTATCAGTTTTGTAAATTATTTATTACTAAGTAAATGGAAAGATTTATCCGACACTTTGAAAGTGTCGGATAATTATGATAATCAATTAGTTATGGAAAATAATATTATCAATTAATTAGTTACTCGTACTTAACTGCTTACTGATAACTATTTACCGTCCGTTGGTTACAATACCGTAACCTCTGCTAGTGCCTTTGCCTAAGCCTATGTAAGGGGGAATAAAGACGTTGCTCTCGAATTGGAGCTGGAAAGCAAGCATATTGGTTTGCTTGAAACGGACTTGTTGGCTACGCAGTGGCGAGGTGATTCGGCAGATAACAGGTTGAGTGGTCTTGTCGGGCAGTGTCCACCCGATACCTTTGGCAAAACTGATGAGGTTGCCACACAGTTTTGTTTCCAATAGCCGAGTTTTATCTTCGGTGCTTGTCATACTGAGGTAGTCTGCATAAGACGTTTCGTCCAGAGCCAACCATTGGCGAATACGGTATTCGAAAAACTTATCCCAAACATTCATTGTGTACTCTTTCATGTCCAACTGGGCTATTTTCATTTGCAGTTCCTTGTCATGGAGTTTTAGATTCCATTGTGTTTGGCTAAAAAAGTGGTGGACTTCTTCTGTACCTTTGTGGAGGCAGAGCAATGTGGGTCTTTGTCTGACGATTTTGTATTGGATTAAGGGGTAGCCGTATTGGTACTTAGTATCGTCTAAGTGGTTGTGAAACAGCACGTTTTCTTTGCCTACTTTCTCTATCAATGCCCCTCTAAATTGTGGCACTTCGTGTGGCAAGAGAGTTTCGTCAAACTCTATGCGGAGGTACTTTAGCTTGTGAATCATGTGAAATTATCTAAGATGATAGGGCTCCAATATTAGTTAATTTCTTGTATAATTTACCATAAAAAAGCACCATAATTAGTACAAAAAGAATTTTCTCTGTGTGGCAATTATGGTGTAACTTTTATAGTTTCTTACCCACTTTTAAATGCTTACACATTTGCAATATGAGTGTGCTGATTTTTAGTCTATCAAATTAAATAATCTGCTCCAACGGATACGTTCAAACAAACTTTTATCGGTAGGTTGTAAACGTGAACCATCTCCTGTATTTTGTTCCATAGACAACCAAATGAACAAGGCTTTGCCTACTATGTGGTCTGCTGGTACGCAGCCCCAAAAACGTGAGTCTAATGAATTATGGCGGTTATCACCCATCATAAAGTAGTAGTTTTGTTTGAAAGTGTACTCTGTTACTACATTTCCGCCAATAGAGAGTTTGCCACCTTCTATCTTCACGTCTTTATTGTCTTCGTATCTTTCTATAATATAGCCGTACTTCGCCAAATTTTCAGGATTAATTGCGATTTTCATATCTTTGGCAGGTATGGTGTATTCGCCAAAATTGTCTTTGTTCCACTTCAAATTAGGTTGGCTGGCTACATCATTGTAGAAACGAAAACGGTAATATGCCATTACATCTCTTTCTATGCTGTCTTTGGGCGTAATGTAGGGCGTAACAGACGCAATAGTCGTATTGGCTGTTAGTTTTTCTACGATTGCCTTGCTTGCATTCACGTTGTAAGTACCTTTTTGTTCTTCACGTCTTTCTCTAATACCCACAGACTCAAAATACCTGTCGCCTAAAATGTCATTAGGGTTTTTCATTCTTATTGTATAGCTCGTCTGTTGTTCTGTGGCATTGATTTGTGGCTGTCCATTGATATAAACTTGCCCTTCTCTTACCTCAAATTTGTCGCCTGCTGTTGCTACACATCTTTTGATGTAGTAGGTTTTTAAATCCACAGGGTAGTCCATTTCATCTGGGTAATTGAATACAACGGCATCACCTTTTTGCACATCAGAAAAACCCGGTAATCTGAATTGTGGGAGTTGCAACCAATCTAAATAAGATGGCATATTTGTTCCCCATATTTTTTGGTGAGATAGGGGAAGTTGTAAAATGGTTTTTGGGGTTCTTGCTCCGTAGTGAAGTTTACTCACAAACAAAAAATCTCCTACTAACAAGGAGTTTTCCATAGAGGAAGTAGGAATGGTAAAGGCTTCTAAGGCTATCCACCGTACAAAAGTGGCAACAACCACTGCAAAAATGAATGAGTCGAACCATTCTCTTGCGGGTGATTTTTTCGGGGCTTGTTGATTTGTTTTTTGGGCAGTTTGATTCAGCATTGTTCTAAAGTTCTATTTTTCAAGTTGCTACAAAAGTAATGGTTTTTTGGATTGATTTTCCTACTCTCGGCTACTATTTCGTGTCAAGGTGGTTTGGAATATGAAGTTTGGGTTAAGAATTTTTATTTTGAGGTATGTGCAAGTATATTGTAGTTATTAGCTCTCCCAATCTATGCAGTCCAATTCTCCTTTTCTATTAGTCTTAACCGCCAAAACTTGATTGCAAGCCTCTCCGTCTATGTCTATTGAATAATCAAAAACACTATAAAAATTTATCCCAAACTTTTTATCAGGATAAATTCCAACTCTAACTAATCTAAGTTGATTTAAAAGTTGCTCTTCTAGTGTTAAACCCTCGTCATCATAACCAATAATTTCCTTTAACTCTTCTTCTGTCAATTCCTCTAAATAAAAATTTATGTAGGCTTGTGTTTCTCCTTCATTATTAAAGTCATTAAGAATTTCTTTCTTATTAATAGTGTTGAATGTTAAAATATTTTCAAGAAATACTTTGACATTCAAGGCTTCCTCTTCATTGATATTATTATCTACAAAGTTCAAATCAACCTTTATTTTTAACTCATTTACTTTTACAGTATAATATTGTTCAAGCTGACTAAAGTTAATTTGTCCAAAATATGGTAATTCAATTTGTGCCATATACCTAGTAGATTTTGATAAAAAGATTGTGGTGAAATATAAAATTTATGCAATAATATGAAGAAGTTGTTTAGGATTCTGCTTTTTGCCATTATAGCCTCTATTTTTAAGCCTCTTTTTGACTTTCACTATTAATATTTTACCACAAGGACACAAGCACACAAGTTTTTTTTTCTATTAACCCTTTGTGTCCTTGTGTCCTTGTGGTTAATTGAATCTTGCATAAAGGCGTAAATACAATATTGAAAGTTAATGATGAATCCTAAACAACTTCGAATACTTAAATACTAACAAGTAATTTCATAAAAAATCCCCTACAAAACCTTTATTTTGTAGGGGAGTGTGTTATCTACTAAGGATTAGAACCAAATCTTACACCAAAACTAATGACTTGTAAATTAGGTGCATTGGTGGTGTTGAACATTGGGCTAAGGTCGTAATTACAGAACAAAGTAGCATATTTTAGGTCTAAGGCTGCCCGTAAACCATAACGGATATTGTTCATAAAATAACTATCCGATACTCTTTGCTTATCCTTGCCAGACTCCACAAAAGCAGCGTAAGAATCTAATCTGTAACCCACATAACCACCTACACTCACGCCAAACGGTGTACCTTTGATGCGTGTGCCTATCGTAACAGGCACATTTAAGTAGCAACCTACCAATTTTGATTTGTCTTGATTAATACTACTTTCTAATAAAGTAAGGTTGTTGCTATTAGTAGATTTTTCAACTCTTATATTGTTATTTTCAAACATCAAGTTGTTCCAAGCTATTTCCAAACCTGTTTTGATGTACGGAGATTTTTCTTTTGACAAACGGATTCTTACCCCCATACCTATAGCCACGTATCTCGAACCAATAGGAGAAAGATTATATAATCTGTTGGGCAATGTTCCTACATAGTTGTTCAGCCCTAAGTCTAAGTCAAGATAACTACGCACCCAACGAGTTTTATTTCTACGTTCTTCTTCCTCATCTGACCAAGTGATATCCCAAGACTTACGTTTTTTAGTAGAGTCCATCACTACCTTACGTTGTTTGTCTTCGTTGTAGTAGATTTTCATGCTTACACCGTCTTCTTGCACTATTTTAGGCTCTCCACTATCATCTAATTGCTCTAATTGTTTTGCTACCTTTTTGATGAGAGCATTTACATCTAAGTTTTTCAGCTTTTCTTTGTCGGCTTCATTGGCTACATACACAACGATTTTGCTGCCGTTACCAAAGTTGATAATGATACTGTCTTGAGCATGAATAGGCTCTAAAAGATGCTTGGCATACGATATTTGATGAACAAATAAGCAAGCTACAAGGGCGAAAAATAAATGTATGTTTTTCATGATTTTAGGATTTATAGTTATTTTTTTACAATAGCCGTACTGTCTTGTATTTTTACAAGATATTTTGAATGACATTAAATTATTGTTTGATTTTTAACAGTGTAAAAGCTGTTCAACTTTTACACTGTTGTAAGCAGGGCAGATTTATTGTTCTCTTTTCAAAAAACGAGGCAATTTATTGGTGTTAATGCCTACATCTTGTAAAGTCAATAATTCGCCTTCTCTTAGTTTGTGCCAAATACGCCCTAAGCCTTTGCGTTTCGGAGCTACTTCGTCTGGGTTTTCTGTTGCTAAAACTCCTTCATTAGTAGCAGTAGGCGTAAATACTTTAACAATAATCTCCACATTATCAGTGTTTTGTGGATTTACGGTTACGACAGTAGTATTTTCTACAACTACTTCGTTGGTTTTAGCAATACCTTGCTCAACTACTTTTTCTTCTGTGTTGTTAGCCGTTTGTAAAGCTACTTGTTGTGCTACATTTTCTTGTACCACAATCGTAGGCTGTTTTTCTGTTGTTACCGTACTATTTTTTACTGTATTTTTGGTCTTATTCACCTTGATTGCGTTGGTTTGGCTAACAATTTCAGGCTTTGTATCTACAGTGTTTTGTGTTACAGTTGCTTTTTCAATAGTCGTATTGGCTACATCATTCGTAGTTGAATAATTGGTACTATTTTTTGGTGCTACTACTGTTGTATTTGACTTTACAGTAGCTATGTCAGTGGTAGTTTGTACGGTATTTTTTTGTTGCCACACCAATACACTTAGCCCTACAGCAACCGCAATACCCGCAGCAGCCTGCCAATAAATACCGCCCAATCTTTTTTTCGTAGCTTTTTTTGCCAATTCTTTTTCCAACTTGCCCCATACCGCAGGCGGCGGCGTTACTGTATGGTTTTGCAGTTTTGTTTGAAAAAGGTGGTCTATATCATTAGTTTTTTTCATTTTCTTAGCTGTTGAAGACTGTTTGTAATTGTTCTGATTGTTGTAAAAGTTCTTTGAGCATTGTTCTTGCTCGGTTGAGTTGAGATTTTGAAGTACCTTCCGAAATTCCCAACATCTCTGCTATTTCTTTGTGTCCATAACCTTCTACCGCATAGAGATTAAAGACTGTTTTGTAACCATCGGGCAGTTTGTCTATGAGTTTCAGTAGTTCGTCTGCCCCCAAAACATTGTCTATGTGGCTATACACATCTGCCAAATGTCGGGCTGTTTCTACAGATTCATGGTAAAAGTCTTTCCGTTTCCTTAAAAGTGTCAAAGATTCGTTTATCATAATTCTGCGTATCCAACCTTCAAAACTACCTTCTCTCTTAAAGTTGGGTAACTGTTGGAAAACCTTTAAGAAACCAGTCAGCAAGACTTCTTCTGCCTCCATACTATTGCCTACATACCGCAAACAAGTCGCAAACATGGTTGCACTGTACCGTTGGTACAAAGCCTCTTGTGCCACCCGTTTCCCTTCGAGGCAGTCTGTAATCAGGTCTGCGTCTTCCGTATATTTCTTTTTGGTTGTAAAAAACAGCACGATACAAATTTTGTCTTGGTTGTTTGATGAGTAGATGTAAAAGGTTGGAAGAAGGTTGCTTGAGGGTAAAAAAATTTGATATTTTTTTTTAGTAAGTATGAGTAACTAACGCAAGTTGCGTAGTGCCTACTGTAGAACGGACTTTAGTCCGTTTTTTGCATTTAGCAACAAAAAATACGTTTTTATAGTGCAGAACTTTGTTCTTATACAAAAAACGGACTAAAGTCCGTTCTACAGATATTACGCAACTTATGTTAATTACTAAAAAATGTTAGCTCTCTTACTACCTAACAAGCTATTATTTTTCATAACTTTGAACAAAGGCAGTGATGCCTCTCAAACAAAACTTACTTTTCAGATGAGTACAAGAGAAAAAGAAAGTCGGAATATAGGTCTAATCAGTAGTGTGGCGGTACATTCGGGGCTTTTGTTGTGTTTTTTGTTGGTTACGGCATGGTCTGCCCCCGAACAAAAGCTATTAGATTTTGGTATGGCAGTCAATTATGGTACAGACGAGGCAGGTTGGGGAGATAACCAAACGGCTACTTCGCCTGCGGTCAAGATAGAACCACCGTCTAATGTGCCTCAAATTAAGCAAGAACCTTTGAAAGAAAGTCATTTTGAAGAAGCCAAACCTTCGCCTACGACCAACGAAATAGACGAAAAACCTTTGACAAGTACAGACAAGGACGCAACGCCTATTGTTACACAAGAAACGACTACTCAAAAAAATACTAATAATAATCCTACACCTACACCGCCAAGTCCTAATGCAGATGCCTTGTTAGAAAAAAGTGATGCACAAGGCGGAAACTCTCGCAACAGCACAGGCGGTAACAACGGCAACGTAAAAGGAGCTGTTGGCGACCAAGGCAAACCCAATGGCGATATTAATGCAGATGCTTTGCTGGGCAATGGCGGGGGAATAGGGGGCGGTGCTTCCTTAGACATGGCAGGTTGGGCATGGGACGACAAGCCCGTAGTCAATGATAATTCGGCAGAAACAGGCAAAATTGTTTTTGAAGTAAAAATAGATAATGATGGCGAAGTGATTTCTGTAAAAAACGTCTATTGTACCGTAAGTAGAGGAGTAGCTGCTGCCTACGAAAAGGCTATTTACAACCTTACGTTTAGCCCAACGGTAGAAGGCGTAGCAAGACCTGCGGTAAGTACAGGAAAAATTACCTTTGTCATTACGTCAAGATAGTTTAAAATTACGAATTACGAATTACGAATTTGGGTTGTGGTAAAAAAGGTATGATAATTAAATACTTAATTATCAATGCTTTACGAAAAAAGAAATACGAAGCTTGGACGACTATTCAAGCCTAAAACAAAAACAGTGAATATCTGTGTTATTCGTGTCATCTGTGTTCCTTTAAATAACTCATTATCAATAAATTACAAATCATACATTTTTGACCACAACCAAATAATTGACATAAATTCGTAATTCGTAATTTAAAATTTGTAATTAAACTCTACCATTTCTCTACGGCAAAATACATAGCTACATTGCCTTTGTTTTTGGCAGGAATTTCGCCTCTGTAGGCACAATAGATGTCGTTTTTCACCAATTTGTAAGTTTCTTCTGAAATGTTCACCATACCCACCTCGCCACTTGACTCCATACGGCTGGCAAGATTTACCGTATCTCCCCAGATGTCATAAGCAAATTTCTTTGTACCAACAACCCCCGCAATGACAGCCCCAGTGTGTACGCCTATTCGCAGTTCAAAAAATGGTTCTCCACGCATTTCTTTTCTGTCTTTCAGGTCTTTCATAAATTGCTGCATTTCTAAAGCAGCCAATACTGCATCTAAGGCATTCGTGGTATTGGCTTTGGGAATACCCCCTGCACACATATAGGCATCGCCAATGGTTTTGATTCTTTCCAAATGGTATTTTTCACAAATAGCATCAAAAGCCGTAAAGCAAAGGTTCAACTCCTCAATTACTTCTCTTGGTGTCAATTTTTCGGCAATATTCGTAAAGCCCTTAATATCGCCAAACATTACGGTTACTTGGTCATACTGTTCTGGCACAGCGAAGCCTTTGGCTTTCAGTTCATCGGCAACGGCTTGTGGTAAAATATTGAGCAATAGCTTATCGGATTTATCCTTTTCTTCTTCTATCAAAGCCTTTTGTTGTTCAATTTCTTTGGCTTGTTTCAAAATCTCTTTGTTTTGTGCTTCTAATTTACGGTTTGCCTTGCGAATACTAATTGCCGAAAAAATGATAATCACAAATACCAACAATAAAGCCACACCAGCTCCCGACAAAATATAAAGTTGTTGTTCTTTTTCTTTGCGTTTCGTTTCAGAAACATCTAACTCAAGTTGTTTGGCTTGCAGCGAAAGTTCCATACTGCGAAGGCTATCTTTCAAGGCTTTCTCTTTCTTAGACCTTTCATGTTGGATTCTTTCTATTTTTGTCTGTAAATCTTCGGCTTTTTCGGCAGACACATTGCCCGATTTTATTTGTGCTTCCAACTCGGCTTTTTCTCTGTCCATAGCAGCCAACTTTTCTCTTTCCTGTTCCTCCAACAGCCTTTTTTGAGTTGCAACAGCTTTTTTCTCCTCCTCTAATTTTTGCTTGGCTTCTTCTATTGCGTTGTCGTCATCACTTGGTTTAGGTGGAGTTGCAGCCACTTCTTTAGCAGGTTGCCCTTTGGAGAGCCGTTTGTACTTGTCTGCATTTTCTTTGTCGCCTTCTACCGAATAAATTTGAGAAAGCAGCTCATAACATTGAATTTTTTTAGACGGCTGGTTATAGGTTTCTGCCTCTTTGATACACTGCGACAATACGGCTATGGCTCTGTTATTGTCTTTTTTGGTGGTGTGCAGACGTGCTATTTTGATAAGCACCTCTATATAAATATCATATTTCCTGCCGTCTTTATAAAATTTCGCTGCATCTATATAGTTTTTCAACGCCAATGCGTTTTCGGCATATTTGCTGTAGTGGTCGCCTAAAGTACGGTGTGCTAAGGCAGCCGAAGAAAAATCCCCAATTTCTTGGGCAATACGGCTGGTTTCGCCACTGTAATAAAGGGCTTCTCGAAAGTTTGGTTCTTGTGGATTAAAATAAATACTTGCCAAAGACAAAGCCGTTTTGATGAGGTCTTGTTTAATGACTTTTACCTCTCTGGGTACTTTGGGGGCAGGCGTATTAGGTCTGCGTCTGGGCTGGTTCTTTGGGGGCTTGTAGTTTTGCGACTCTCGTAGCTCCTTTTGCAAGTGGCTGTATTTTGCCAACAAATCATCTAAATTTTGGGCAAAAATAGGAAATTGTAAAGAAAAGAAGGCAATAAAAACCGCAAAAAATACAATAGGTTTGATAGACATACGAGCAAAAGGAATTTGTGCCTATAAAAGACACGTGAAACAGACAGTTTTTGTGCAACTAATCTACTTAAATAAATCTGAAAACCAAGAGTTTGTAGCTTGAAAATATGTATTTCTAAACCATTCTTTGCAAAGAGAATAAGTTATTTGTCAAGTTCTTTTATTATCATACTATCAACTCCACCCAAGCAGGATTACTTAAATGCACTAACAGAGTCCTTGTTTGTTGCACCTCTAAATAACCCTCTGCATTGATTTTCAAATTGTTGTCTGTTGCGACAGGGGCAGGCGTAATGCTAAGCAACTGACCTTTGGGCAACCATTTGGTAAAACTTGGAGGCATTGCCCAAAAAGATTTATTGCCTTGCCTATCCATTAACACAATGGTCAGCGTGGACGTAAAAGGCAGCAAGTCGTCTGGGTTTATTGGCATTGTAGAGCAAATATTAACAGCAGAATGGTTGTTTTCCACTAAATAATTGAATGTAGCCATTAGATTTGTTGGGTCAGCAGCCAAAATTTTAATGGGCTGTTGGTGGGCTGTTAGGGTTTCGGCAGTGTTTACAAATGATGATGGACAAATGACCACATCTACTTTGATGCCATGTTGTAAGGCAGCCAACAAAGAGTTTTCTGTGCAAATGACCACAGGACTCCATTCTAATAAGTCATTGATGTATTCAGGAAAAGTGCTGTCAATCGTATATAAAAAAAGTGCAGGTTCTTGTGCTTCTCTTACAATATGGTGTGAACTCATAATTTTTTGTCCTTTTGGTGTTAAAAGTAGTATAACGGTACAATTTTTATACTATTTATCATTCAAAAAAGTTATCTTTGTAAAAGTTTATTACTTGTACCCAAACTTCGCAAATCTTATTTAAAGCAAAATTATTCGGCAATGAAGGGGAATTTTCAATATCAAATTATCGTGTGTCTTACAAGTCTTTGGTTGCTATTACCTTTTAGTAACTTTGCTAACTCTACTTATAATACAAACACTTTACGCACACTTTTCAGACCTTTACAAAGTACACCACCGCCTACTTGTGGCACGAGTTCACCAGATTATGCAGCCCTCAAAGCCTTGTATGATGCCACTAATGGGGCAAAATGGACAAATGCTTGGGATTTAACCAAGTCTATAGACCAATGGGCAGGTGTTACTGTCGACCCTACAAGTTGTAAGGTTACGAAATTAGACCTTTCTGGGCGGGGCTTAGATGGGACTATTCCTGAGGCTTTCAAAGGCTTTACAGCCTTAACCGAACTCCGTTTAAATGGCAATAAATTGCGTGGCAGTGTGCCTGTGGGCGTAGCTATTAGTACACTTACATTGTTATACTTACATGATAACCAATTTACAGGAAAATTACCTACTGAATTTGCTGCTATCAAGACCTTGAAACAACTGAATTTATCTAAAAATAAATTTACAGATGTACCCACTTTTGCCGTTTCCAATTCATTTACAGAACTGAATGTGGATAATAACCAATTAGGTTTTGGGAGCTTGGAAGACAATGTAAAAATTCCAATTATTAAGTACATACCACAAGATAGTTTAGCTACAGACACTACGATTATTGTAAAAGAAGGCGACCCTGTAGATGTAGCTACGGCAGTTTCTGGTACATTAAACTCTTATCAGTGGTACAGACAAAGTGGTGCTAACTTAGTGATTTTCAATAATACGACTAATGCTCTCACATTCCCAGATGTACGTACAGCAGATGCAGGCAACTACCAACTGCGTATTACCAATTCTGCCGTACAAGGTTTGACTTTGGTACGCCGTTTTGTACGCCTTAGAGTTACGCCTTGTTCGGTTACTCGTACTACCATAGAAAAATCACAAGATTATTGTGAAGGAGATGTTTTACCAACCCTAACAGGCACAGAAGCCCAAAGTGGGATTACAAGTTTAAAAGTAAGCTACCAATGGCAACGGAGCATAGACTCTACAAATTGGATAGACATTGGCACACAAAAAGACTATAAAATTACAGGTATTGCCACAACTACTTGGTACAGACGTTTGGCAATAGATGGACGTTGTAAAAATGATACAAGTAATGTAGTCAAAGTAACATTTTTAAGACGCATCAGTGGGAACACAATTACAACTAAAAGCACATTGTTATGTGATAAGTCAAAGCCTGACTCTTTAGTAGGTTCTACACCACAAGGCAGCGGAGGAATTTACAAGTATTTGTGGCAAAGCTCACGTAACCGCCAAGCATGGACAGACGAGGACAGAGCTAAAAACTTCTTCCCAATTATTGCGAGTGATACAATGTATTTCCGCCGTATCGTAAGTGGTATTTGTGGAAAACCAGACACAAGCAGTGTAATTACGATACGAGTAGTAAAAACTTTGCCTAAAAACGAAGTAGGCAGCAACCAATTTGCTTGCCCTAATGGAAAAGGCTTAGCCCTAAGAGATACCATAAAAGATTTTAAGGTAGATTCTGTTAGTTTCAAATATTTGTGGGAAATCTCTTATGACCGTCAAAAGTGGGCAAGGGCAGATACAACCAAAAGCCAAACAGATACTTTGTACTACTTTACACCTAATGGACAAACCAAAGATAGTTACTACCGCCGTTGGATACGCAATGGTTGTGATTCTATTCTAAGTAATATAGTCAAAGTTACGATTCACCCACGTATTTTACGTAATACGATTAGTACAGACAGCGAAGTTTTTTGTCAAGCTGATACCGTAGGCATTAACTTGACAGGGACAGTGCCTGTAGGTGGTGGCGAACAATACAAATACATTTGGCAGAGTTCTTCTGATAAAAAGCTATGGAACAACAGAGGTGATTCTTTGAATTTACCCAAACCAGCTTTAACAGATACAACCTATTTCCGCCGAATAGTCAATAGTTTGTGTTATACGGATACAAGTAATGTATTGAAAATCAATTATATATTCCAGTTTGGTCGCAACGAAATAGGTCCTTCTACAAGAAATTGTGTGGGGGACAGCACAGCCGTTTTAACAGGCACTAAACCCGCAGTTAAGGGCTATTTTGAATACCAATGGATTTTCTCAAGAGATTCTATCAACTATGTTGGCATAGACACTTTGGGCAATGGTTTGGACTATAAAGTGGGCAGACTACCCGAAGGCAAATACTATTTCAGACGTTTAGTGTTCAATGGTTGTACGGTAGATAGTAGCAACAGAGTGTTAATAGAAATGGTAAGTCCTATTCAAAATAACACCATTAGCGGAGCAGGGCAGTTTTGTGAAGGCGACTCTTTGCCTACATTAGTGGGTTCTGTACCTACAGGCGGTGGCACGAAAAACTACCGTTACACTTGGCAAAGTTCTAATGACAACAGAAATTGGGCTATTGCAGGACGAGAAAAAGACTTTAAACCGCAATCCATTATTCGCAGCACCTTGTACCGCCGTTTGGTGTTGGGAGATGCGTGTAACCCAGATACAAGTAATGTGATTACCCTAAAATTTGCAAATAGGCTCTCTAATAACCGCATTACAGACAACCAAAATATTTGTATTGGCGATATTGTAAAAGATTCTTTGAGGGGTACAATTCCGTTTGGAGGCGACTCTACGTATGTGTATATCTGGCAATCTACACAAGACTCTGTTTGGAGAAGTGTAGGTAGTGGCAGGAATCATTTGCCTAAAGACGTATTGAAAACTACACAGTACCGCCGTATTGTATTGTCGGGTTGTTTTAGAGATACAAGTAATGTTGTGCGGGTGGCTGTAGTGCAACCTATCTTGAACAATTTTATTTTAAGTGGTAGCCAAATCCGTTGTCGTGGTATTAAGCCTGATTCTATTCGAGGCTCTTTGCCAAATGACGGAGGTACAAACATCTTCAAGTACCAATGGCAACAGTCCACCAACCAAAGACAATGGACAAATATTAATAATGCAACGGCAAAAGACCTTGTACTTTCTACTACGCCAGACATTACCACATTTTATAGGCGTGTGGTTTCCAGCTTGTGTTTTAGTGATACTACACCTTCAGAAAGAATATTGGTCTTGCAGTCGCCAAACATTAGAGCAGGTAGAGATACCATTGTAAATATTGGCTACGAAATTCGGTTAAATGCAGGTGGAGGTGTAAGTTATTTGTGGTCGCCAAAAGAAAGTATTGTTGATAATGATACTACTTCGGCTTCGCCATTGGTAAGACCTTCACAAACTACGCAATATATTGTTGTAGGCAAAGATGCTACAGGTTGTATAGGGGCAGATACGGTATTAGTGATTGTGATTGACAACCCATTGACTAAAACCGTTGATATTATTACTCCTAATGGGGACGGACTCAACGACAATTTATACATAGACAATATAGAAAGGTATCCAGACAATTTGCTCATTGTTTTCAACCGTTGGGGAGGCGAAGTGTACCGCAAGAAGAACTATAAAAATGATTGGAATGGTACGATTGATGGCGTTTCATTGCCTACGGGAGTGTACTTCTATGTCCTTTCATTTGAAAACACCAAACGAGTCAAAACAGGGGCTATTCACGTCTTAGAGTAAAAAGATTTCAGTAACAATTTTCCTCTCCATTTGAAGAAAAAAGCCCCTCTCTAAGTGGAGAGGGGTAAAGTTCAATATTTTTTTAAGTAAAAATGTAACAATAAAATACTATGACACTGCAACGATTTGTGGCGAAATATCTTGGGGGACTTTTTCTGGTGGTTTTTTTGCAGCCCACACTCTTACAAGCTCAACAAGTACCTTTGTTTAGCCAATATTTTCATAATCCGTTCATCTACAATCCAGCGTGGGCAGGTGGCGACAAATTTGGCTCTATTAATTTTACGCACCGTAACCAATGGGACGGCATTCCTGCTGCCCCTGTTACCAGCCAATTTACCTTAGACGTACCTTTTTATGAATACAGAGGTGGTTTAGGTATCAATGCGTATTATGAAAAAATAGGCTTCTTTACTACAACTAAAATTCAGTTTAGTGGGGCTTATCATATTTTTAAACTTTATGAAAATGCTTCTGTGTTTTCTTTTGGATTAACGGCAGGTTATATCAATAACCGCATAGACTTTACGAATGCCTATGTACAAAATCCGGGTGACCCAAAAATCATTAACAATACAGGGGACTATCAAGGTATGGAGTTTTCTTTTGGTATGAACTACCGTTTCAAAGACAAGTTCCAGATTGCCGTAGTAGTTCCGCAGTTTTTGAGTGCGGGAGTACGTCCTGTAGATGGTTTAGAAAACAATATCAATTTGGTAAGTCATTACCTCATTTCTGCCAAGTGTACGTTGAAAAGTTATGATGATATACACCGTTTAGAACCTATGATTATGTTTAGGAAAGCCCCTCGTTCTCCTTTACAATTTGATATAGGCGTACAGTACACCTACAATAATTTGTTATGGGCAAATGCAGCTTTTAGGTCAAACTACACAACTGTAGTGGCTGCGGGCATCAATGTCAAAAGGTTTAGATTTGGCTATGCCAGAGATTTTTCTACGGGTGCTTTGGCAGGTGTGGCAGGAAGTTCTAACGAAATTATGTTAGGCTATAAGTTTAATTTCTTACCAACCTACGACTATGACGGCAAGAAAGGCAAGGGCAATACCAACCGCAAACGAAAAATAGCACACCCTTCGCAACCGAATCCGTTTAAAGACCCGAAAGATGTGCATTTCAAGAAAAATAAGAAAACACCACCAAAAGGTTACAAAAAAGGCTAAAAAGTAGTAAAATTGAATTCACCACAAGGACACAAAGACACGAAGTTAATAGTATAAAAATCGTGTGTACTTGTGTCTTTGTGCTGAACATCAATAGCAAAAATCAAACAAAGGCGAATCTACCGCAAAGCCCCCACAATTTTTGCCACATTTGCCTGTACCATACCTATATAAGTGCCTTCAGTGGTATTGGCTGCCCCCATTGCGTCTGCGTACAGTTCTCCACCAATCACTACTTGATGCCCCTTAGATTGACAACCCTTCACCACAGCTTCTATTGCCTTTGGCGACACAGAACTTTCCACAAAAATAGCCTTGATTTTTCGGTTAATAATCAAATTGACTAATTCCGAAATATCTCTTAGCCCAAATTCTGCCACAGTAGAAATGCCTTGTAAACCCTTAACTTCTATCTGATAGGCACGACCAAAGTACCCAAAAGCATCATGCGAAGTAATTAAAAGGCGTTGCGAAGGCGGAATGGTCTGTAGTTGTACTTTGTTCAGGCTGTCTAATAAGTGCAATTCATTCAAGTATTTCCCTAAATTTTGTTGATAACTATTGCGGTGTACCGTATCTATTTGGCTAAGTTGTTTGCCTGCATACGCCACCGCCTTTGCCCACAAAGCCACATCAAACCAAATATGTGGGTCGTAAACGTGGTTAGCACTGTCTATACATATCAAATCTTCGTGAATAAGCCCTTCACCAAAGGCAATAACAGGTTTTGTACGGCTCATTTTCTTAAAAATCTGCGTCATTTTGCCTTCCAAGTGTATGCCACTGTAAAACACCATGTCGGCTTCGTAGAGTTTTTCTAAGTCCCCCGTTGTAGCTTTGTAAAGGTGTGGGTCGACACCTTCGCCCATTAGTGCCACTACTTTGGCGTGTTTGCCCACAATTTGTTGTACGGCATCTGCCACCATGCCCGTAGTACAGACAATATATAGTTCATCTTTTTGGTGCAAAGGTGCTTTACAAGCATTGAGTCCCCATATACACACGAATAAGCCCAAAATAAATTGTGTAATTTTTAGCATATCATAAAGATTTGATAGAATAAATACAAAACAAAAACCCAACGGCTTTTTGATTAAATAACGAAGTTGCGTAGTGCTTTAAATGCCCCAACCCTCCCCCGCAGGGGAGGGAGCTTGAAAATCAATTACTTACAAACTCCCCTCCCTATGGGGAGCAACTGAGTTGGAAGGGTGTGGGTGGGGCTAAACTAACACTACGCAACTTACATTACATACTAATCAAAATACCGTTGGGCTAAATATACATCAATTTAGGATTATTTTGCTTGTTGTTTTTTCAACAAATCTCTAATCTCTGACAACAACACTTCTTCATTAGACGGTGCAGGTGGAGCTGGCGGTGCGGGTGCAGGTTCTTGTTTTTTGAGTGCATTCATGCCTTTGATTACCATAAACATCACAAAAGCCACTAAAGTAAACTCTATAGCTACTGTTATGAAAGTACCGTATTTTATGGCAACTCCAGCTTGCGTTACTACGCCTGCTGCATCTTTGATTTCAGGTTTGAGTTGAAAAACCAATGAAGAAAAATCCTGCCCACTTGTAACTAAACCTACTAATGGCATAAACATACCATCAATAAACGCAGATACTACTTTACCAAAAGCTGCCCCCATGACAACACCGATTGCCATATCTACTAAATTACCTTTTACGGCAAACTCTTTAAATTCTTTTAAAAAACTCATAAAATTGATTTGTTGAAAAATAGAATAGAAAAGTTGTTAAGTTGATGTAATATTATTTAATCAAGTTGTATAGAATATGATTAGATAATAGTATGTAGTCAAAGAGATAGTATTGCAATGTAGTTTTTTGAAACTAAAATCCAAAGAAAAAAACTATTTTTGTGTAGGAAATACACAGTGCCAACAAAGATTCATTGGCTAAAAAGCCTAATAGTTGGTAGGAAATTGATGTAGAATACTGTATTTTAACCCCAAAATCAATCATATATGAAATCTAACAAACTATTTTTTACCACTCACAAATTGTATTGGTTTGTACTCTTATGTTTCCAAGCCTTGTATTTGGGTGCTTGCAAAACCTCTCAAAACAAAAGTAGCAGCCCCAACGTATTAATAGGACGTTGGCAAGAAACATGGGACAACGGCACAGGCAAAAACAACGTAGATTATTCTGATGTTTACAGAGTAGAAGTAAAAGGCAGTGAGATTGCTATTTTTGGCATTACACACAAGTATTTCATTAGCAAAATCACGTATGAGAACCGCATTTTGCAGTTTGAAGTAGTGAATACAGACAAGTATGCAAAAGAGGCGTACACGATTAACTACACATTGAACTACAATCCTGAACAAGATGTTTTGGAAGGAAAAGCCCTAACGAACAAAGGCGTACAAGCCAAAATTTTGTGGAAAAGATACAATTAATCATACAATTTGGCTAAATCCACGTACCTTTGCAGGTATTTCGCAAAACACCACTAAAAGAACAATCTATATGAGTTGGTTTAAAAGACAAGAAAAAAATATTACCACCCCAACCACCGAAAAGAAGGACACCCCCAACGGGCTGTGGTACAAAACCCCCAACGGGCATATTATTCATGTAAGAGAACTTAAAAACAACGTCTTTGTATGTCCCGAAGACAATCATCATGCACGTATTGGCTCAAAAGATTACTTTGAGATACTCTTTGATGACAACCAATTTACAGAAATAGCTGCCAATATGTCGGCTGTAGATGTATTAAGCTTTGTAGATTCAAAGCCCTACAACCGCCGTATAGACGAAACGCAGAAAAAAACAGGTTTAAAAGATGCCTGTAGAGCTGCCTACGGCAAAATGAGTGGTATGGATATAGTGGTGGCATGTATGGATTTTGAATTTATTGGTGGCTCGATGGGGGCAGTAGTAGGCGAAAAAATAGCCTTAGCCATAGACCACGCAAGAACTAATCGTATGCCATTCCTTATGATTTCTCGTTCTGGTGGAGCAAGAATGATGGAAGCTGGGCTTTCTTTGATGCAAATGGCGAAAACTTCTGCTAAATTAGCGTTGTTGGCAGAGGCGAAAGTGCCTTATATTTCTCTTTTAACAGACCCTACAACAGGTGGCGTTACGGCTTCTTATGCCATGTTAGGCGACTTCAATATTTCTGAACCCGAAGCCTTGATTGGCTTTGCGGGACCTCGTGTCATCAGAGAAACGATTGGTAAAGACTTACCTAAGGGTTTTCAAACAGCAGAATTTGTCTTAGAACATGGTTTCTTAGACTTTATTGTAGATAGAAGATTACTAAAAAATACTTTAACAAGGTTGCTCAAAATGTTGGCAAACTAAGCAATTCAACCTATAAGGTTTGTTCAACCTTATAGGTTTGTTTTTAAAATTACAACGCAGGTAATACTTGCCCCACCACTTCGCCAAAACCTACTCTCATGCCATCTTTTTCGGCATAACCTCGCATAATTACAGTGTCGTTGTCTTGTAAAAACTTACGTTCACTACCGTCTGCCATTTTCAAAGGCTGCGTACCCCGCCAAGTCAATTCTAATAAAGAACCAAAAGAATTTTTATCTTTTCCGCTAATCGTACCAGACGCATACACATCACCTATACGAGAATTACAACCATTAACGGTATGGTGTGTCAACTGTTGCGTGGCACTCCAGTACAAATATTTGGTATTAGAATGACAAATGACAGTTTCGGTTTGTCCTTGTGGTTGAATAGCTACTTCTAATTGTATATCAAAGTTTTTGTTGCCTGTTTCTTGTAAATAAGGCAAAATAGGTGTGTCGTCATGTGTAGGCATAGCTACTCTAAAAGGTGCTAAGGCATCTAAGGTAACTACCCATGCAGACATAGACGAGCAGAAGTTTTTACCTAAAAAGGGTCCCAAAGGTTGGTATTCCCAAGACTGAATGTCCCTTGCAGACCAATCATTGAACAAAACAAAACCAAAAATATGTTCTTCGGCTTTTTCTACAGGAATTGTTGTTCCCAAAGCATTACCCTTGCCAATAATAAACGCAAATTCTAACTCAAAATCCATTTGGCGACTTGCTCCAAAAGAAGGATTTTCTTGGTCAGGTAGCTTAAATTGTCCTTTGGGGCGGTGAAAATTTGTACCTGACACCACAATAGAAGAAGCACGACCATGATAACCAATCGGAATATGTTTCCAATTTGGCAACAATGGATTATCGGGGCGAAACATAGAACCTACATTGGTGGCGTGTTCTATACTTGAATAAAAATCTGTATAATCACCAATTTCCACAGGCAGTAATGACTGTACTTTCTCAATAGGCAACAACAAGCCTTTACTCACATATTCTTGAATTTTGGCTGTAGCTGGCGTGCCTGTCAAAAAATCTTGTAACTTTTGGCGAACTGCCCGCCAAACTGCATTGCCACAAGCAATAAAATCATTCAATGTAGCTTTTTTCAATACGTTTTTATCAAACGGAATGTCATTTAAAAAGCCTAACTCTGCAAAAACAAATACATCTACAGCATAGTCGCCAATACGCGAAGCCACTCTTGTAGCTGTTGTGGGCGTAGTGAATACGCCAAAAGGAATATTATAAATAGAAAAGTCGGAGTGGTCGGGGACAGTAACCCAAGAAGTTTTCATAAAATTGTGTGTTGATTAAGTATTCTCAATTTACTGCCGTAAAGGTACGATTTGCAGTTTATTTTAAGTCTATAAACTCTCAAAACCTTTATAGTCTATGATAAATTTTATACCAATTATAGATTAGATACAGTCCAAAGATGTCATCTTTTTACAAGTGTAGAAACTTGCAATTTTGCTGTTTTTACAAAAGATGACATCTTTACGCATTGAACTAAATACTACTTATAATTGGTATTTACAGCAAGCCATAATAAAACACCTATAAGGTTTTGGAAACCTTATAGGTGTCATTAAGCCTCATGTTTAAAGTAAAAAAGGTATTAGACTTTCGCCTAATACCTTTTTGTTCTGAATGAAAAACCAATTACTTGATTTCGATTTCAGCACCAGCTTCTTGCAATTTTTTAGCCAAATCATCAGCTTCTTCTTTGCTAACACCAGTTTTCAATGGTTTTGGAGCTCCATCAACTAAATCTTTAGCTTCTTTCAAGCCAAGACCTGTCAAGTCTTTCACTAACTTAACAACGTTTAATTTGTTAGCACCGCCACTTTTCAAAATTACGTCGAATGCTGTTTTAGCAGCAGGAGCAGCAGCATCGCCACCACCCGCAGGAGCAGCCATTACTACAGCACCACCCGCAGCTGGTTCGATACCGTAATCAGCTTTCAAAATATCAGCTAATTCTTTTACTTCTTTTACAGTCAAGTTTACTAACTGTTCAGCAAGAGCTTTTAAATCTGCCATGGTCGTATGAAAATTTAGAATTGTTAAAACGAAATTGAATGAATAAATGTTTTTGCAAATTACAAGGGCATTTGCGAGCCACTAAATTGTAATCGTTAATTGTTTCGTAACAAAAAAACTTTTAGCCAATTACAGCAAAGACTTTACAGTCTGTTTGGCAATTAACCTTCTTTGTCACCCAAAGTTTTAAGGATACCTGCCAAATTGTTGCCGCCACTTTGCAAAGCACCAATAACATTTTGTGCTGGAGCTTGCAATGCTGCGATAACTTCGCCCAAGAGTTCGTTTTTAGATTTCAATGTAGCCAAAGCATCTAAACTTTCTGCTCCTGTAAACAATCCAAAACTAATGGAAGCACCTTTTAATTCAGGTTTAGCTTTAGCTGTTTTTTTATGAAACTCTTTTAAAAGTTTTGCAGGTGCATTAGCCGAATCAGTGCCGAACATAATGCCTGAGAAACCTTTTAATACTTTCTTCTCTACGAATGGAGTAAAGTCTGCTCCCAAATTGTCTAAAGCCTTTTTAATCAAAGTATTTTTAGCTACTTGGTATTCTATGCCTTTCTCAAAACACATTCTACGGAAAGCATTAATTTGCTCTACAGTCATACCACCCGCATCAACTATGTAGAAATACTCTGTACCTTTTAACTTTTCGGTGAGTTGTTCTACTACTTCATATTTTTCTTCTCTTGTCATGATTTTCTACAAAGTTTATAGTCCGGGGATTGATGCTTTTTCTATTTTGATACTTGGACTCATCGTGCTTGACACATAAATCGTCTGAACATAAGTACCTTTAGCCGAAGATGGTTTCAATTTTTGTAATGTAACCAATACCTCTTTAATGTTGTCCGCCAATTGGTCTGGAGTAAAAGATACTTTGCCTACTGATGTATGCACGATACCAGTTTTATCTACTTTGAAGTCGATTTTACCTTGCTTCACTTCTCTCACCGCCTTCGCAACGTCCATAGTAACTGTACCAGCTTTAGGGTTTGGCATCAAGCCTCTGGGACCTAACACACGACCTAATTTACCAACTTTTGCCATTACTGTAGGCATCGTGATAATTACGTCTATGTCCGTCCAACCCTTTTCAATGTCAGCAATGTAGTTATCCAAACCTACGTATTCAGCTCCTGCTTCTTTAGCTTCGGCTTCTTTGTCTGGCGTACAAAGCACCAATACACGAACTTCCTTACCAGTTCCGTGTGGCAACGCAACCACACCACGCACCATTTGGTCAGATTTACGTGGGTCGATGCCTAATTTTACGTCGATATCAACGGAAGCATCAAATTTAGCATAGTTTACATCCTTTACTAAGGCTGTAGCTTCCTCCAGCTTGTATTCTTTGTTACTATCGACTTTGGCTTGTGCAGCCTTTTGTTTTTTAGTTAATTTTGCCATTGTATGAATTATTAAAATCCGAAATGTTGTGAAACCCCGCTGTAAAGGCTTCTTTCGGGTGAAAAAACAATTTGATTAGTTATTATCCCAAGGAGCAGTGCCTTCTACCGTAACACCCATACTTCTTGCTGTACCAGCTACCATTTTCATAGCAGACTCTATTTTGAAACAGTTTAAGTCAGGCATTTTTGTTTCAGCAATTTTTTGCACTTGTTCCCAAGTCAATTTGCCTACTTTCTTACGGTTAGGTTCGGCAGAACCTTTTTGGAGTTTCGCAGCTTCTAAAATTAAGATAGCCGCAGGAGGAGTTTTAACAACGAAGTCAAATGTTTTATCTGAATACACTGTCAAAACTACAGGTAACACCATGCCCATTTTGTCTTGAGTTGCTGCATTGAATCTTTTACAGAACTCCATGATGTTCAAACCTTTACTACCTAACGCAGGACCGATAGGAGGTGAAGGGTTAGCCTGTCCACCTTTTACTTGCAATTTTACGTACCCTGTTATTTCCTTTGCCATAGTTATACTTCTTTTTCAACTTGAATATAATTGAGTTCTACGGGTGTGTTTCTGCCAAAAATAGTTACCACCACATTTAATTTCTTTTTATCATCTAAAACCTCTTCGATAACACCAGAAAAACCGTTGAAGGGTCCGTCCATGACTTTCACTCTTTCACCTTTTCTGTAAGAAATTTCGTGTTTTACTTCGTGCTCGTCTGTTTCTTCTATCTTACCTAAAAGGCGGTTGATTTCAGACTCTCGCATAGCTTTTGGTAACTCTGTGGGCTTCGCACCGTCCACGTTAAGGAAGCCTAAGACGCTGGGTACACTGCGAATTGTGTGTAACACTTCGCCATTTGAGAGGTTGGCTTGCACAATTACGTATCCCGGCAACGTGTTCCGTTCCGTAGTTATTTTTTTGGTTTTCCCATCTTTAGATTTACGAGTCTGATAGACTTTTTCCGAAGGAGTTAGCACTTGTCCGACATAACTATCCATTTTACGAATGTTTATCTCTTTCAATAAATGCTCTTTTACCTTTCTTTCGTGTCCATTCACTACTCGCAAAATATACCATTTTAGTTCCGTATCCATGTGTTCTTAGAAAGACTTGTAGAAGGCATCTAATCCCTTTTCCAAAGCAAAGTCAGCACCAAAGATAACAATAGCAAAGATGATAGAAGCCACCAAAACCAATGTAGTTAGGTTTTGTAACTCACCAAATTTTGTCCATGTTACGTGTTCAGTAATCTCATCGTAAGATGCTCTGAAAAAATCCATCAATTTATTCATAACCGTTTTCAATAACAAACCTATAAGGTTTTCCTTATAGGCTTTGGGTTAAATTTGCACGGGTACAAGGATTCGAACCCTGATCGAAGGTTTTGGAGACCTCTATTCTACCATTGAACTATACCCGTTTTTTTTTGGTTTGCAAAGGTACTAAGTGTTTATAGATTTGCAAACTTATTTCAGCTTTTTTTCTATATTTTTTAAAAGTATTTTCAAACGAGTTTGAGCAACTTATCTATTGCTGAATTGGAAAGCAAATTTCTTGCAAGAATACCTCTATCTTTACATCAATCTTACATTTGCAATAACATTTAGGATAAAAAGTTGTTATGCTTACATACTTTTATTTTAGATTTTTTAACTTTGTAACACTTTTAATTGGTTCATTTATATGCAATATATGTACTCTTTCAACCCAGTTACTCCTTTTAAATCTGCCTATAAGAAAATCTATATCATCAGACATGGTGAAACGGAATTTAATAAATTAGGTATGGTGCAAGGTAGTGGCATTGACAGTAATCTGAATGAATTGGGGTGGCTACAAGCACAAGCCTTTCATCATCATTACAAGCATATTAAATTTGATAAGGTTTATACCTCCGCATTACGCCGCACTCACCAAACTGTTTCGCCATTTCTGAAACAAGGCATAGCTTGGGAAACTCTCAAGGGCTTGAATGAGTTGTGTTGGGGGAACAAAGAGGGACGAATTTTGACCCCACAAGATGATGCAGAGCATTTTGCAATGTTGGAAGGTTGGAAAAAAGGCGAGGTACACCTAAAACCCATAGGCGGAGAAAGCCCATTAGAAGTGATGCAACGCCAAAAAAGAGCTTTGAGTTATTTGATGAATCAAACTAACGAAGAAACTGTATTGGTATGTATGCACGGCAGAGCTATGCGGATTTTCTTGTGTTTGTTGTTGCAAGAGGATTTGAAAAGTATGGATAGATTTGAACATACAAATTTGTCGTTGTATGTGGTAAAATATGAAAATGGTCGTTTTCAGATAGAAACTAAAGATGACCGTAAACACCTGAAAAGTGTTTGCCACGAAAGAATGATTTTGCAAGAAGCTGCTTTTTAGTCTTAACTGACACCTATAAGTATAGAACCTTACAAGGTTTTAGAAACCTTGTAAGGTTTAAATCTCTAAAATGTACGGACTATTGCTATTTTTACTCCGCCAAAATTGGTCATCATATTTTCGTTCAAAGGGTATATAATAATGTTTGTGCGAATAGTTTTGTAAATAGTGCATTGTATTGAAACCGCAAGCTGTAAATATTTTTTTAGCTTTTTTGACCAAACTATCTGTATCAAAAGTTTTGAGGTAGGTAATTTTTGTATCCAATAAATAACGATTCAATTCTTTTACTATGCTTGTTGGTTTGATTTGACTGACTACCACAAAAACAACATTGTCTTTACTAAGTTGCTGTTTATCGTAGGCATAGTGCAATAAAACGGCTATTTCTTCGGCTGGTTCTGAATGTAACACCAAATAAAAATCTTCTTGGATAGGGCAACTTGTGCTTGTTTGCGGAGTGGCTGCCGTTATTTTTTGTTCAATAATTTGTTGGGAAGACTGCCGTACAAATTCCCAATGGTCGGGTTGCAAATCTTCTACCACAAGGGTACAGTTAAATTGTGGGCTGTATTTTATCAGTGGTGCATACAATTCCCATTTCATTCTACGGGCAATATACACCAAATTTAACATAGGAAATTTGGGCAAAATTTCATTCCATTCGCCTATGATACCCAACGGAAAAACATCTATGTAAATAGTGGTGAGTTGTTCTTTTTGCAATAAATTAGTCAAAAACAGTGTTAAAGCAGCAGGTTCGGTAGCCCAAATAGTCGGGATAGCATAGTAACGCAAGCTGTGTTGTTGGGCAAAAGTAGGCAGGTGTGGCGAAGCACTGCAAACGACTGTGTTTTGTGTAGCTCCCCCACCGTTTTTGAGCAAAGCCACACAACGCTGCAAATGTCCTAAACCGCCACCCATAGCATAAAATAGTGTGGGTGTGTGCATAAACCGACTGAAAGTAGCATAAATTTGCACAAAATACATATATTTGAACCAACTTACATAGCATTTTCAGTATCTTATGGAAATTATTACACAAGCACTTCAACAACTTAGTGCAGGCGACCCTGTGGCTTTTGCCATTCCTGTTTTTGTTATTTTAATTATCATTGAGGCGGTAATAGACGCAGTAGGCAAATATCATTGGTACATTCGCAAAGATGCGTGGGCTTCCTTGTCTATGGGCATTGGTTCGGTGTTTATTAACCTTGCCATGAAAATCTTTTTCTTTTTGGTTTTTACGTATTTGTACCAAAACTTCCGCCTTTTCAATATTCCAAGTCAAGCATGGTGGTCTTGGGTACTGATTTTATTTGCAGATGATTTTAGCTTTTATTGGCATCACCGCAGCAGCCACCAAATCCGAATTTTGTGGGCTGCACACTCTAATCATCACTCGTCCACTTGTTACAATTTGACTACGGCACTACGCCAAAGTTGGACAGAATATATTTACAAATATATTTTCTGGTTGTGGTTGCCAATTATTGGTTTTGAGCCTATGCAGATTTTTACAATGATTTCGTGTAGTCTTATTTACCAATTCTTTTTACATACAGAAGCTGTAGGCAAATTAGGCTTTTTAGAGTGGTTTATGAATACGCCTTCGCACCATAGAGTTCACCACGCCACGAATGTAAAATATTTAGATAAAAACCATGCAGGTATTTTTATTATTTGGGACAGATTATTTGGGACTTTTATAGAAGAAGACGAGCAAGACAGACCTATTTTTGGTTTGACTAAAAATGTTGGTACATTCAATCCGATTGGTATTGCCTTTCATGAATACATACAAATTTTCAAGGACATGCAGCAAGCCCCCACTTGGAAAGGAAAATTAGGTTATTTGCTCAATCCCCCGGGTTGGCGACATGACGGAAAAGGCTCAACGACCAAAGAATTGCAAGGGTAACAATTAATACAAAAAGATTAAAAGGTTTCATCTTTTGTAGGGTCGTGCTTTAAAAACTTATAGTGAAACTAATTTTTTTCAAAGAAATAAGTTTGATTGTCTTCAAGAAGCTCTATAAAGATGACATCTTTTAGAAAGATGTCATCTTTATAGAGCTTCTTGAAGACTAC
>CANGYA010000038.1 GCA_947457925.1 Cytophagales bacterium
CATTTTTTTTGGTAGTATGATAGTAGGGTGTCTAATGCAAGCCCAAAAGTTAAACTCTGCTCTCAAAAGAGGTAAATTGTGTTTGTGTAGTTACTACATCTCCTTGTGCGACAGAAGTAGTAGCTGTAATTGGTTTACCATTTACTAATGTAATAGAATACCCCTTTGCTAATATGCTTATGGGGTGAGATAAGGTAAATTTTTTTTGCAAAATTTCCAAATCTTTGGTTTCATTTTGCAGTGAAGATTTAACTTTTTGATAAATGTAACGTTGTTTGTGTTTGAGTTGCTGTTTTTCTGAAGCTGCAAGGTACTGAATTTTTTGCAAAATATTCAATTTTTGTGTTTTTAATCTATACAAATTTGTATTTAACAAGTTTTGGCTACTATGCAAGATATTGTTATAGCTATTTAAACATTCATTTTCATAATTTATATTGTGTTGTAAAATATAACCAGCCACAGCCGTAGGTGTTTTAAAGGATTGGAAACTCACTACATCTGCTATACTTTGGTCTTTTTGGTGCCCAATACCTGTAAGAACTGCTATTGGAAAATTAGCTATTTCAATAGCCATTTCCAACGCATTAAAAACCTCTAAATCCAATCTTGAACCTCCACCTCGAATGACAACAACTACATCATATTCATATTTTAACTGCTTTTTTTGTGCCAATTTATGCAGTGTTTGACTAATTGCTGTAATACTTTTGTCCCCTTGTACGGCTACATTGAATAGTTGGATAGAAAATTGATAACCTTGCGTATTTTGTTGCAATTGATTGGTAAAATCTTCGTAACCTGCTGCCTCTGCCGAAGACAAAACGGCTATTTTTTGTATAACCACAGGTAAAGTAAGGCTTTGTTGTTTATCTATTAAGTAATTGTCTTTCAAGTAATTAATGCTTTGTTGTTTCTGTAACTCCAATTCGCCCAACGTATAACTAATATCTATTTCTGTAATTACAAGGTTCAAGCCATATACTTCGTGGTAGTTAATTAATACTTTCGTTAATATTTTTGCTCCTTGCTTAATAATCTGATGCCAATTTGCTCCCAAACTATTTTTAATGAAAAAAAGTTGGTTTGCCCAAATTGTCGCCCTTGCCTTAGCCACAATTTCATTGTTTTGTGCAATTTCTTTTTGTACTAATTCTATATAGCAATGATTTGTATATTTTACTTCGGCTATTTCGGCAATAATCCAAAAACCTTGCTGCCCCACTTCTTGCATTTTTCTTTTAATGCTTTGTTGCAACTGCAATAGCGTAAAACTTTTTTCTGTTGTCATTTTTGCTCCTTTAGTCGTTAGAATGTGTGCCGTTTACTTGTATGCCTATCACTAAAATATCATCTATTTGCTCAAAATGCTGTTGTGGGGTAGGGTTTTGCCACTCGTCCAACGTGCTTAACAAGGCTTGCTGTTGGGCTGTCATACTCATTGTAGCTAAATTAGCCAATAGTTCTCTAAACTTCTTGACCATAAATTTTTTCCCTTGTGTGCCTCCAAATTGGTCTTGAAAACCGTCTGAACAAATATAAAATGTAGTTGAAATAGCTTGGTTGTCTTTAAATAATTCTATTTCATGCTTTGTAAATAATCTTTCTTCTTCTGTTTGTTGTCCGCCTATAGCTTTTTTATCGGCTTTAATTTCGGTAAAAGTTGTTGTATGATGCAGAGTTTGTTGATAGTAAATCGGGTTCATAGCTCCTGCATACTCTAATAGAGTGAAAATAGTACCTTTTTTGTGTAAAACGACTAAGGAAATATCCATGCCATCTCTGTTACTGCTGTTCTGCTGTTTCAAGGTTTTTCTTACGCCTTTGTGCAATTCGTTCAATATCTTATCTGCCTCATAAATATCTCTAATATTGATAATATCATTCAACAATTCATTGCCTATCATACTCATAAAAGCACCCGGTACGCCATGCCCTGTGCAATCTACCGCAGCTACAATTTGTTTGTGATACTGCTCTGCAATTTTTATATCTTGAAAAAAGTAAAAATCTCCACTAACAATATCTCTTGGTTTAAATACAATAAAACTTTGTGGAAAAGCTCCGAAAAACTCTTCCTCTGTGGGCAAAATGGCAGCTTGAATCCGTTGTGCATAGTTGATACTTGCTGTAATTTGGGTATTTTGTTCTTGTATTTCTTCTAAGGCAAGGTGCAAGGCGGTGCTTTTCTCGTCCAAACTATCACGTTGGGCTGCTATTTCGTCTTTTTGAGTGGTTATTTCTGCTTCATAGCGTTGATTAAGGCGAATTAAAAATAAAATAAGCGAAGCTAAAACTATAGTTAGAATAGCTACAACAATCCGAATGATGTCAAATTCTTCAACAAGATAAGGCAAATTAGCTAAGTCAATACCAAAAAAAGCATGAATTTTTTTGTTTAGCAAAAATATAATTACAGAAGTTGATTGTCCTATTAATAATAAATACCATTTTTTACCATTTAATAGTATAATAGGTATTAATAGGATAATTACGGAAAAAATTTGAGGAACAAATGCAAAAATAAGGGTGTTAGAAACGCCGTTGAGCTTACTAACTATCGAGGCAAAAATAACAAATATACTTGGAAAAATACAAATAAGAATACGTGATAAAATTGTTTTATTTTTACTATTTAAAAATAAAATTGTAAAGCCAAGTAAAGCATTTAAACTTTGTGCTATAGTAATAGGGGTAACTTTTCTGAACCAATAAAAAACCAAAAAAGACGAGAAAAGCATAATAGGTAGCATCAATAAGGCTATATAATTAACCAAAATGATACTTTTTTGCTCATAAATAGGCATATTGCCTTGTACGCCCCATCTCGTAATTTGGCTAATTTTGTTTTTTAGGCTCATTGGGTAACTACAATAATTTGTAAAATCTCTGCCTCTAAGATAAAAATATAGCAATTATTTACACCTATAAGATTTGTGCTAATACAGAAAACCTTATAGGTGTTGATTAGTAACTCATTTGTTTGATTTGGCGTTGCCACCAAGCAAAATGCACAGGCGACCACACTTGCCATGCCGTATGCCAATGAGGTTGGCTACTTTTAATGAATCCTTCAAAATCTTGTTTGATTTGTTTACCATTGAAAAAGTCGTTTTCTAAAAACTCTCTCTGGTTCATTTCTGCCAATAACCAATCTTTTAAATCTCCTCTGAACCACTCCACAATAGGGGCATTGAAGCCTATTTTTCTTTTGCGAAGACGAGTTTCATCAGGCAAAATCCCTTTCATGGCTTCTCTTAATACCCTTTTTGTGTAACCACCGCCTACTTTGGACTGTGGCGGTAGTGAAAATACAAACTCTACGATTCTGTAGTCCATAAACGGCATACGACATTCTACGCCACTTGCCATAGAACAACGGTCATATTGGTTCAAAATTCCCAACAAAGGCATGAAGAAAAACTGGTTGTATAATGATTTATCTAATTCATTATCAAATAGTTGTGAGTTACTTCTGATAGGTTTTAATAAAGGTTCTTTGGGGGCTTGTGGGCTTCTGAATAAATTACGTCCTTTGTTTTTAATCAATTCTTTCAATGCAATTTTAGTGTTTTCTTTGGCACTAAAACCTTCATAGTCGCCTGTGCTGCTATAAGTATCATAGACATCTAAGAACCAAGACCAAGACCTTTTTTGTAGGGCAGCCGAAAGTCCTTCATAAACAGGCGTGTAACCGCCTAACATTTCATCAGGTCCTTGTCCGTCAAGGGTTACAGTAATACCATGTGCTTTGATGTAACGGTACAGTTCCCAAATTGGATAAAATGCCAAAGAGTGCATGAAACCATCACAAGTACGCATAGCTTGTTCCAATGTAGCAGGGTTAGGCGAATTAACATTAATAATATCTATTTTACTTCCTAATTGGCGTGCCAAAGCTAAGGCATCTTCTCCCTCGTCTATAGAAGAATTAGGAAAGGAAACGCAAAATGATTGATGTGTGTAATTTTTAAAACGGCTGTCTTCGGGTTGTAATTGATTAATAATGGCACTGATACTTCCACTATCCAAACCTCCAGAAAGACAAGTGCCTACAGGTACATCACTCCGCAAACGCAATTTACAAGCATCTATACATAATTCTCTTAATACAAGTGCTTGTTCTTCAAAGGTTTGTGGTACTTGTACTCGTGGTAGTTCGTACCAAGAACTAACTTTGGTTTGGTTATTTTCTATTTTCAGTTGGTAGCCTGCGGGCAAAGCATACACATTTTTGAGATACGTTTGTATTGTACCATGATAGTGTGGTTTGCCCAATAAAACATCTCCTACTACGTCTGTATTAAGAGGGTGGTTTTTGCCCAAAATTTTATGAATAGCTTGTATTTCAGAGGCAAAAATCAATCTTTTATCGTCTTTGTAGTAATACAAAGGCTTTACGCCAAATCTATCTCTTGAGAGCCACAAAGTATGGGTTTGTGTGTCATACAAGGCTATAGCCCACATACCATTGAAAGAATGTAGCATTTTTTCGCCCCAAGCATGGTACGCAGCCAAGATGACTTCTGTATCTGAATTGGACTGAAAATGATAACCTTCGGCTCGTAAGTCTTTGGCTATTTCTAAAAAATTATAAATTTCTCCATTAAATACAATCCAATAACGTCTGGAGGCATCGGGCATGGGTTGGCTGCCTGCTTCGGTAAGGTCGAGAATAGACAATCTGCGATGCCCTAAAGCTACGGTGTGATTATCATTGAACCAAACTCCTCTGCCGTCAGGTCCCCGATGGGCTAATGCGTCTGTTAAGTAGTTAATGCTTCCTTCTTCAATAGGTAGTTGAGAAAAGTGTATGATGCCTGCAATGCCACACATAGAAAGTAATTGACAATTAGTAAGTTAGTAAATTAATTTTTTTAATAATAGAGTTTATGAATAATTTTTTGCTATAGCCCCACCCAACCCTCCCCACAGGGAGGGCGAAAAAGGAGTTATTAATAAACTCTAATGAATAGAGATTTGTCACATAGACTATAGTCTGTGTAATTTAACACAGACTAAAGTCTATGTTACAAGATTTTAATTTTTTTTTACTCTTTTAAAATTAACATTGGCATTATGGCTTGTGTGGCTAATTGATTGGAATAACTAATGCCAAATAGTTTTTCGAACCAATTTCGTTTGTGTGTAACCATTACCAACATATCGTGGTCGCCTTTGTAACCTATGTAGTACAATAAGCCCTCAATCACAGATTCACTGGTTATGGTCTTGAAGGCATAAGAAACTTGTTCTATTTCAAAATAATTTGCCAATCTTTTACGGTTAATCTCTTCTTCCTCTGCATCTGTTTGCTCGCCTCTCAAACGAATATTGACCAAACGGACTGTAGCTGTGTATTGGCGGGCTACCTGCATAAGAGGTGCTAAGGTGTTTTGTGTATATTTTTTAGAAAGGTCGTTGGCAAATAATATTTTGTCTATTTCTTTGAAAGACATATTGGGGGGTATCACAAAAATAGGTTGCTCCACTTCATTCAATATTTTTACGGCACTACTTCCTATCAAAAGTTCTTCTATGGCACTAAGCCCCCGCATACCTACAAAAACAGCATCTATTTCTTCGGTCTGAATAGCCTCCAATAGCCCTTCTGTCAAAGGTTTTGTGCTTAAATGTCCTTTAATCGTAATATTATTAGGGTTCAGCACTTGCAAAGATTTCTGCCGAGCCAATAATTCATGTTCGGCTGCTTTGGCAAGATGCCCTTCTTCTTGTGCGTTGAACAATACAAATTTTTGGGCAAAAGGAAGTACCAAATGCCATGCGTAACGCATAGCTGCATCTGCATTGGTAGAAAAATCGGTAGCAACCAAGATATTTTGCATAAGGGGGTGTTTTTTAGCCCTAAAGTAGTTAAAAACTATTAAATCTACCTTTCTTGAACTATTTTTGTGTAAATTAGTAAAAAATCATTGACTTCACCAAAAAACTATTCTTAGATAATGTTACGCTATTTTATCTCTTTTGTAGGCTTGTTTATTACAATGTACTGCAACACAGCTCTTTTTGCCCAGCAAGCTACTAAAATAACTCCAATAGATACGTTAGATGTTGCTCAAATAACTTTTAATGAAAAAAGTTTTGACTTTGGGCAAGTAAAAGAAGGGGAAAAATTAGAACATACTTTTGTATTCGAGAATAAAGGTACAACGCCCTTGGTGATTAAACAAGTGCTAACAACTTGTGGCTGTACGGTTACGCAATGGTCTAAAACACCTATTCAACCCAATGAAAAAGGCGAAATTACGGTAAAATTTGATACTAAAGGCAAAATCGGCGAACATATCAAGCCAATTACAGTCGTTTCCAATGCCTATACGCCTACGGCTAAGTTATTTATACGCACAGAGGTTTTAAAAGAAAATCAATAGGGGTTAATACCTCACCCCCAAACCCCCTCTCCATTTGGAGAGGGGGCTTTTTTTGGCTCTTAAAACCTAAAAAAATTATTAAACAAAAAAGCAACTAAGTACGAAGTTAGTCTATCATACGCCCTTTTTTCGGTCTGTTTGCTTTGCGTTGTTGTTGTCTTAGGGCTTTGCGTTTGAGTTCTTGTTTGTTGTCATGAAAAGCCCCTTTAAAATTCGGATTTTCCTTTTTCTTTTGTTTGTCTATTTCCATCAACATAGCTTGTCTTTCGTCAAATGGTGTATCTGTAATTTCCAAACTTTGGGGTAGGGGAGTAACGGGAATCGGCATACGTATCAGTGCTTCTATCTTTGCGATATGGTATTCTTCGGCTTTATTGCAAAAACTAATTGCTGTCCCTTTGTTATAGGCACGACCTGTCCGTCCAATCCTATGCACATAATCTTCATAGACTATCGGAATGTCAAAGTTAATGACATGGCTCACCAAACTTATGTCAATTCCTCTGGAAGCTACGTCTGTAGCCACTAAAATACGTATATCATTGTTCTTGAACTCGTCTATAGCGTTGATACGGGTGCTTTGTTGCTTATTCGCATGAATTACTTTTACGCTGTTCGTTACCTTGCGGTCTAAGTATTTGTAAATATTTTCTGCGTTGATTCTTGTTCTACAAAAAATAATGACTTTTCTAAATTCTTCTTCGTCAAGCAATAACTCGCATAACAAATTGATTTTTGTACGCAAATTGGGTACATGGTACAAAATCTGTGTGACTGTATCCACAGGTGTTGCTTGCGGTGTAATTGCTATGTGTGTAGGAAATTCTAAAAACTCTTCGGATAATTTCACTACTTTTTCGGGCAATGTAGCCGAAAACAGTAGGTTTTGTCTTTTTCGGGGTAAAATTTCCAATAGTTTGCGTATCTGTGGCATGAATCCCATGTCCATCATTTTGTCCGCCTCGTCTAACACCATTATTTGTATATTTCTAAGGTACAATTCACCTGTAAAATATACGTCCATCAACCGTCCCGGAGTAGCTACCAAAATATCTAAACCAACTTTTACTTTTTCTACTTGTGCTTTCATGCCTACGCCACCGTAAATGGCTGTGTGTCTGATGTCTGTATTTTTGCCCAATAAGCTAATATGTTCATCTATTTGCATAGCCAACTCTCTTGTAGGGGTCAAAATAATGGCACGTGGCGAATCACCTTGAGCATATTTTATTTTCATCAAAATAGGCAATAAAAATGCAGCCGTTTTGCCTGTGCCTGTTTGGGCTATGCCAAAAATATCATGCCCCGCATCAATGGCAGGAATGGCTTTCTGTTGGATAGGCGTAGGATGGGTATAGCCAGCATCGGCTATGGCAGTAAGCAACTGTTTGTTGAGCTTGAACTGCTCAAAGGAGGTAATTTCTTCCATAAAAAGTTATAAATTTTTACAAAGGTAGTATTTTTTAGTTGTATTTTTGAATAAGTTAAAACAGAAATTATGGGTTATAATAATTACACGAAACTAAGGCAAGTTTTACAGAAATTTGCTCTTAAATCTGAAATGATAGACTTATTTCCGTTTGCTATTCAGGAAGTTCAACCGTCTGATTGGTTGGTGCAAACCCTCAAATTAGCTCGTATGATGCCCCTTACCAACGAAAAAACAAAGTCTGAACGGATTGTTTCGCCTATTTTATTAGAAACAGTTTTACACTTTGATAATAGATTTACCTTGTTTTTTGGCGAAGAGCTGCCCGTGAATCCTGACGATAATCTATCGGGTGAATGTGATTTTTTTATTACTTTACAGAAACCTTCTACTGTTTTTGAAGCCCCTATTATCTCGATAGTCGAAGCTAAGGACGAAGATATGGAGTATGGAAGGGCACAATGTGCAGCCCAACTCTACGGAACTAAACTCTATAATGAAATAGAGGGCAAACAGTTTTCGGTATTATTTGGCTGTGCTACAGACGGAATAGAATGGCAGTTTATACGTTTCGAGAACAATACATTTTACATAGACAGCAAGATTTATACAGACCTGAAAGAAATTTTGGGGGTTTGGCATCATATCTTGTCTTTGTACAAAAATGAATCTGCGAAATGATAAAATAAATTTGGTTTTTATGTAGCATAAAAAGCAATGGATTTGGTATAATTACATAACTTTCAATCAAAACCTGTCCATATTGGCTATGATAATAGAAAATTTACAAAAAACAGACATTGTAAGGGTGAGTAATTTTTATTCCAAACACCTTAAACGAATTGTAACAATAGACGTATTTCTACCACCTGCCTATTACCAGAGTGATGATAAATATCCTGTTTTGTATTTTAATGACGGACAAGATATGCCTGTGGTGGGTATGGAGGAAATCCTTAACCAACTGTATAACCAAGCACAACTACCGCCTATTGTGGTGGTTGCTATTCACACCAGCCATGACAGGCTACAAGAATACGGTACGGCAAATACTCCTGACTATAAAAATAGAGGTAGCAAGGCTGCGAACTATACAGATTTTGTGATGCACGAACTCCTGCCTTATATTCATCAAACTTACAGGGTCTATAAAGATGCCCAAAGAAATGCCTTTGCGGGTTTCTCTTTGGGGGGCTTGTCGGCTTTTGACTTGGTTTGGCAGCACCCTTACGCATTTAGCAAAGTGGGCGTATTTTCGGGGTCGTTTTGGTGGCGGAAAAAAGCCTATGAAGATGGTTATGATGACGAAAATGACCGAATCATGCACGTAACCATTCGCCGTAGTTCTCTCAAAAAGGGATTGAAGTTTTGGCTACAGGTAGGTACACACGACGAAACAGATGACCGTAATAACAACGGTGTGATTGATGCCATAGACGATACATTGGACGTTATCTATGAACTCAAAAGAAAAGGTTACAAAGACGATGACATTAAGTATTTGTGCATAGAAGGCGGAGAGCATAATCATCATACTTGGCGAAAATGCTTAGACGATTTCTTGTTATGGGCATTTGCCACCCAATAAACTTTTAACTTTTATGAAAAAAATATTTTTTATTTTATTTTTACAAATTATAGCTTTTTTTATTACAAAAGGACAAGTAGTAAATACAGCAACCATAGACACTACAGATGTAACCTTAAAAGGCAAATTGTCTGTGGGAGCTTATATAGATACCTACTTTGGGTATGACTATAACCAACCGCCTAAAAATAATCATCCTTACGGAGTTTCTTCTTTTCGCCACAATGAGTTTAACATCAATTTGGCGTTTATAGACGTAAAATATGCTTCTTCTCGTGTAAGAGCAAGGTTTGTACCGGGATTTGGTACATATATGAATGCGAATTATGCTGCCGAACCTGCGACCTTGCGTAATATTGTAGAAGCAAGTATAGGGGTGCGGTTATTCAAAGACAAACAAATATGGTTAGATGCGGGTGTCATTGGTTCTCCTTTTACCAACGAATCTGCTATTTCAAAAGACCATTTAATGTACACAAGGTCGTTTGCTGCGGAATATGTACCTTATTATTTGACAGGTGTAAAATTGTCTTTTGTGTTGTCAAATCAATTAAATTTTTATACTTATGTACTCAATGGTTGGCAAAATATCCAAGAAACGAATGAGGGAAAAGCCATAGCTACCCAGTTGGAGTACAGACCTACCAGCAAATTACTACTGAATTGGAATACTTATGTAGGCAGTGAAAAAACAGATAGTACCAACACCAACCGTATGCGTTATTTTTCGGATATTTATTTGATTTATAACCCAGAAGGTAAATTTTCAGCAACAGCTTGTGCCTACATAGGTTTGCAAGAAAGAACATTCGCCAATCGTACTAATGAAAATGCACTTTGGGGGCAAGTAAATGTGATTGGTAAGTACAAATTCACACCTATACTTGCACTGTCGGGTCGTTTGGAGTATTTTTATGATAAAGATGCTATCATGATTACATCTGTTGTGCCTACAACGCCCAATGGTTTTCGGGGAGGAAGTGCCTCTTTGTGTTTTAATATACAACTTTTAGATAATGTGCTATTTAGAATAGAACATAGGTCATTTTTTACACAAGACAAAATGTATTTGAAAGGAAATGGTGAAGCTGTGAATAGTTGCCAGTGGACAGTTGCAAATATGACGGCTTGGTTTTAATATAAAAACTAACATTTTTCAAAAAAATGTTAGTTTTAAACAAATTTTGCTTGAATACTTACAACCTAAAGCCAATAATCAACTGGTCATCAGTTTGTGTACGCATACCCCGCCACATCTGATACTCACGCAATAAAATAGCTTCTTGGGCTTCGGCTGTTAAGTGCGAAATCTGTTTGAGATACTCTCTAAACCTTTTAGACATATACTTACGACCTTCCGCCCCGCCAAATTGGTCTTGATAACCGTCAGAATACATATAAAACATATCGCCTGTTTGGTAGTGTATGACTTCTTCTTTGTAAGATTTTTCGTCAAATTGGAAACCACCAATAGGAAAACTGCTCCCTTTTAAATGTAATAGTTCGCCATCAGTTACTCTACAAATACTTTGATTGGCAGAGGCAAAAGTGAGGGTTTGCTTACTTTCGTCTATTACACAAATAGCCATGTCCATGCCATCGTGCATTTGGCGTTTGGCGTTTTTTTGCTGCTTATTCATGTTATTTTGTACGCCATTATCCATTGCCATTAAAATCTTTTCAGGCGATAGTATTTTTTGCTCTTTAATAATATTGTTAATCAGGGTGTTTGCCATGACCGTCATAAAAGCACCGGGTATGCTATGCCCCGTACAGTCTATACACGCCACAATTTTCAAATTATCTACTTCGGAATACCAATAAAAATCCCCGCTTAACTCGTCTTTGGGGTGAAAATAAATAAAAGCATCAGCAAAAGACTTCACAAAATGTTCTTTATCGGGCAAAATGGTTTCTTGTATTCGGCTGGCATACCGCACACTGTCCGAAATATGCTCAAACATCTTGGCTAACTTTACTCTTTGGGCATCTATCTCGTCCCTTTGTTGCAAAATTTCTTCGGCTTGTTGCAAAATTTCTTCGTTCTTATTCGTCAATTCTGCATTCATCAAAGAAACCAGTTCATGGGCTTTTTTCTTAGCTCTGTAGCGGAAGTAAAAAATAGCTGCCAACATAACAAGTAATGTCGTAAGACCAATAATAAAGTTGCGTGTGGTACGTGCTTTTTCTGCTGCTAATTCTTGTTCTTTTAAACGCAACTGCTTGATAGTGTTTTCTTTGTCCAAAATAGCTATTTCATCACCTTGTGCCGTTCTTCCGTTTTCTGTATTTTCAATTTCGGTTACAAACTCACTAACATCTGCCCCCAAATATTTTTCACTAATAATTTTTACACTGTCTTTAAAATGGGAGTTATTGAAAAACTCTTTGAGAGGCTCGTCCCATGCTGTTTTTGCGGGCAACAAAAAACCATAGCCAATAGAGTTGGTTTGCATAAATGTTTTATGCCGTTTAATAGGCAAACCTTTTTTCAATGCCAACAAATAAGATGGCATCTGCACATAAGCAAATGTATTTGACGCATTTGAGATAGTTTGTATAATTTCATCATTGTTGCGGACAAATTGTGTGGTGAGATTCGGCAAAAACACCTTTTGGAGTTGTTCCAAATATTTCTCGTATTCAGAGTGGTCAATCGTAACAGCTTTAAATTGACTGAACAGTTTTCTAAATTCATCTGGCGAAGTAAAGTCTTTTACTTTGTCCGAAGTGATAATGACTGCCACGTCTGCCATGTACGGTGGACTGTACTTAAAATGGTCGGCTCTTTCTTGTTCTGTAAGCATTACAGCACCTACGCCTATGCTGCCTCTGTCGCCACGTTGTACATTTTTAAGAAACTCTTTGGTAGATTCTGCCTTTTTCCAAATAATTTTAAATTTTATAGCATATTTAGCTTGTAGATAATTTCTAAATTGTTGCAAAATGTCGTATTCTATGCCTGTTAATTCATCATCTTCATTTTTGTAGATAAATGGTTGATTTTCATAGTAATAGACTATCAGTACACCTTCACTTTTCATGTGTCTTAGGGCTTCCCAACCATTGCCCCTCACAAATTCGTCTTGTCCGATAGCAGAAAATTTTATTGCAAAAAATAGTGTAAAAAAAATAAACAGTAAATATATATTTTTAATCATGTGAGTAAGTAGATGAAGTAATGCGTTTGTGTGTCATAAAGACACAAAGTAGGGTAAATATACGTAATTTAAAAATATTCATTGTTACAACAACAATAAACTAAACAAAAATAGTGCGTAAGCATACACTAAGCAAAAAAATATCGTTGTTCATACAACTTTTTTATTAGTTTTGTACCCTTTGATTTAGCAACCATACTTATTAAAAATCCATGAATCAGCATTTAGCCTTTTGGAAAAACTGGCAACCCGCCCAACGATACATTTATCTTACTTCGCTTATCTTTGTTTTTTTGACTGTTTTATGGTATTTGTATGCCTTTTGGCAAGGGACAGATGCCGTTTTAGGTTGGGAAATAGTGAAAGATGCTGCCCCTATTAAAACGGTAGTAACCTCTTTTCAAAAGTTCTTTATAGATTTTCCGTATGATGCAGACAGCTATGCCGTTACGCAAACATTTAAGCCTACTGCCCTGCAAATCAATAAAACAGCCAGCTACTTTGTGCTATTAGCGGTGTGTTTAGGCATTATCTTGGTGCTAACCGCAGCTACCTACCTCACTACTACATGGTATGCAGCTTTGATTGTGCCTGTGGTATTGTACTTTGTAAGTTTGAAGTTAGATGTGATGGAATTGACTACTTGGGATTACCGTATCCCCTTGTTAGCCACCTTGTTAGCCTATTTGCCTTTAAGTTTTTATTTCCAAAGTTTTAATACTTCTGCCAAATTGGTTACAAGGTTAGGAAGTTTTACTTTAATCACTTTGTTGTTTTTTGGTGTAGTCATTGCCCTTAGCCCTTTCAAAACACCCTTAATTTTCTTAGGAAATGCGGGTATAGCAGTTCCTATGGGCTTGGCGGTTTTGTTTATCGCCTTAAATGCCCACGAAATTATCAGAGGAATTTTGTGGATAGTCATTCAAGCAGCAGGTTCGGCAGGTCGCAATACACCTGTGCATTTCTTGGTCGTTTCTTTGATTTACTTAGCCAATTTATTATACGCCTACTTTCACGCAACCAAAGTGATAGATTGGAATATTTTTTACCTTAAACCACTTTTTGTTTTACCAATTTCCTTATTATTAGGCATTTGGGGCTTTGCAAAAAGAGAAGTACAATATGGCAATATTTTAGATTTCCGCCCTACGGGTGCTTTGTTATATAACGGTTTGGCTATCATTACTTTAGCTACTGCAGCTTTTGCCTTTGCTACAGGTAATGACCCTATGGTAGAAATGCTGGAAGATGCAGTGATGTTTTCTCACATTGGTTTTGGCTTTTGTTTTTTACTTTATACTTTGTCAAATTTTTATGCACCTTTGGCACAAAACAAAGACGTACATAAAGTTTTGTACCAGCCTTACCGCACAGATTATTTGTGGGTGTTAATAGGCGGAACAGTGATTATGGGGGCAGCTTTCCTCAAATCTAACTATTTTGCGTATCAACAAGCCCTTGCAGCCTATAACAATGCCTTAGGAGATGCCTATAAAGCCGAAGGAGATTTGAAATTTAGTGAACACCACTACCAAATAGCCATTGAATACGAATTTCAAAACCACAAAGCCAACTATGCTTTGGCTAATTTGGCAAGGGAACAAGGGGACGGTGTAGCAGCGATGTTTCATTTCGAAAAATCTTTGTTGAAGCAGCCTTCGCCTCAAAGTTATGCCAGCATTGCAGAGTTGCATTTAGAAAATGATAACTTTATAAAGGCTTTGTTTTCTTTGAGAAGTGGTATTCAGCAGTTTCCAACAAGTGGCGAATTGCACAATAATTTGGCACTGATTTTTAGTAAAACAGATATTATGGACAGTGTTGTGCATTATTTGAACAATGCTAAATATTTGACTAAAGCCCACGAAATACCAGAGGCGAATTTATTTGCGATGTTGGCAAAATACAATGTAGAAAAAACCATCGACTCTATTAAGTCTTATGTGGACGTAACGCCTTCTGTAACTACAGAGGCGAATGAATTGGTTTTATACAACAGAAAGCAGCAAAAATTTCCTTCACCTTTGAATGACAAGTATTTGAAAGACAGTATATTACAACCTGAAAATATGTGTTATCTCTATAACTATACTTTAAACTCTGTAGGCAATGGAGATACGTCGATGTTGCAAAAAATCCGCAGTTTCAACAAAGTGGTAGAAAATACAGACTACATAGCATTTTTACAGTTGGCTGAGGCAATGAAACTGCGAGAAGTAGGTGCAGGTTTGGCAGCCTACAAGCTATTCAGAAACTTGTATTTGGATAAACCCGAAGGCGACAACGACAGAACAAAGTTATTTGGCAATTATCTATTTGAAAATAACCAATATCGCCAAGCAGCTTATTACTTTAATCGTGCTTACTACGGAGGTTTGTTGTGGAGCAGAGTATATGAGGCTTTTTCTTGGGCAGAGGCAGGAGAGAAAAATAAAGCTATTGAAATTTTCCAAGAATTGACGGGTAGAGAAGAAGTAGAAATTAAAAACACAGCCCACCAGTTTTTGCGATATATGCACCCAGATAGCCTTAAAAAAGTAGCTATTTTGCAGTTCAACGACCAAGATAATTACTACTACTTGCATTTTAACAAAGCACAAATAGATAATGCTGCATTTTTACAGTTATTGTCTAAAATACAGGATATAGATGTTAAATTTTTGACTGTAGTAGAAAGAGTAGAATATTATTTGGCAACGCAACAGTTGGGACAAGCAGAAACTCTACGCAATGAATTGACAGGTTTACGGTCAAAAAGAGCTGATTTTATTGCAAAATTGCAGTTGTTGGACTTGAAATTATTGTATGCTTTGAAAAGATTTGACCAATTAGCCACAGTAGTAAACAGTGTAAAATTGGAAAATAAAGACGTAGGCTATGCGACATTCTACAAGGCGGTAGTAGCAGCACACAAAGGCGACACCCTCAACAGTGAAAAATTGTACCGTTTAGCCATACAACAAATACCTTTGGACGGCGAAGTAGTTACTAAGTTTGCCAATTATTACAACCAACAAGGCAAAACGCAACAGGCTTACAATGTCTTAGTAGATAATTTACAACTGTATGCAGACTATCATTTTTGCCCTGTGGAAGTCTATAAAGCCTATATTTTGCAAGCCCTTCGCCTGAATTTTACGGAAGATGCAGAGGCTTCTTTACTCAAACTCTTTGAGGTAGTTCCCAAAGCAGAATATGAGGCTTTTTACAAAACGTACCAAGCGGAAAAAGAGGCTATAGCCAAGCAATTTGCGGATTGGAACTCTTAAAAAAATGGTAATTATTTAGGTAATATACTTTTATACAATTTTCACTACGACCATTACCAACGTATAAAAATTAGCTATGTGTGCTATGTTACTATGTGGTTCACAAAATTTCAATTTATGAAAAAATCATTTTTAACACCCGGTCCTTCTGAATTATACTTTACAGTAGAAGACCACCTAAAAACAGCTTTGAAAGAAAACATTTGCGAGGTTTCTCACCGCAGTAAAATTTTTCAACAGACTTTCCTACACACTGTAAATGAGCTACGTACATTGCTCAATTTACCGCAAAACTTTCATGTGGTTTTTACGGCTTCTGCCACCGAAGTTTGGGAGAGAATTATTGAAAACCTAAGTGCTAAACATACTTATCATTTGGTCAATGGCAGTTTTTCAAGCAAGTTTTATGAATTTGCGGTACAGTTACAACGCCAAGCATTAAAGTACCAAGTGCCTGAAAATCAAGGTTTTGATTTAGAAAAAATAAATCCACCTGCCGAAACGGAGTTAATTTGCTTGACACATAACGAAACCAGTACAGGTGTAAGTATGCCTATTGCAGACATTGATGCAATTAGAAAAAAATATCCAGAGGCTTTAATTGCCTTGGATATGGTGTCGTCTGCCCCTTACCCCGAATTAAATTGGGAAAGTATAGACACTGCATTTTTTTCAGTACAAAAATGTTTTGGTTTACCCGCAGGCTTAGGCGTGTGGATTTTCAATGAAAAATGTGTAGCCAAAGCCCAAGCATTACAGCAAAGTGGGCAATCTTTGGGTACGTATCATTCCATTCCAAGTTTACTAAGCAATGCAGTTAAAAATGAAACACCAGAAACTCCTAATGTTTTAGGTATTTACTTATTAGGAAAAGTAGCCGAAGATATGAATAGACGAGGGGCTGCGGTGATACGCCAAGACACTAACTACAAAGCAGCTTTGTTATATAGTGTTTTAGAAAAAAGCAATGTTTTTAAACCAGCTGTTAAAGAAAAAAAGTTTCGTTCTCAAACGGTGGTAGTGGCAGAAGCAGCCCCCGAAAATATCAAAAAAATATTGGAAGAAGCTGAAAAACAGCATATTATTATAGGAACAGGCTACGGAAAATTAAAAGATACGCAAATTCGTATAGCTAATTTTCCTACACATTCAAAAGAAGTGATAGAAAAAGTAGCTAATATGATACAAAATTTCTCTTAATTTTTTAATAAAATAATACTACAAACCTAACAGCTATATAAAACTGTTAGGTTTGTTTTTGTTAAAAATATTTGTTATATAACTTATTTTTTATGTTAAATAAAAATACACCTAATAAATCACACATTTGTTTGAGGCGGGTAATTTAAAGATGTATTGTTTTTTAACATTTAGGAAAAATACTTACATTTGTTTCCGAAATGCAGCAAACTACTTGCTATTGCGTTTCAACCAACACACAACAACACTTGTTCACCAACGACTATCCACAACATTATTACTTAACCAATAAGATAATTTTATGGCACACAACCAAACAGTAGAAAAATTTGTGTCTTCTATCGGTATTACTCTTGACCGTTTCATTGCTCAAAAACAAGCCGATTTTTCGTATGCAAAAGGCGAATTATCACAATTATTAAGAGATATTGCTTTAGCTGCCAAAATTATCAATAAAGAAATTATGCGGTCTGGCTTGATAGACATAGAAGGTTCCGCAGGAGATACCAACGTGCAAGGGGAGGAGCAACAAAAGTTAGATGTAGTAGCCAATGTGCGTTACATCAGGGCTTTGACTAAAGGCGGAGAAGTGTGTGCAATTGTATCCGAAGAAGAAGAAGACATGATAGACACAGGCAACCACAACGCCAAATACATAGTTTCTATGGATCCTCTGGACGGTTCTTCGAATATTGATGTGAATATGCCCATAGGTACTATTTTTTCGGTGTACCGCCGTAAAACTCCTGTAGGAACACCGCCTACGTTGGAAGATGCCCTACAAAAAGGGAATGAACAAGTGGCTGCGGGGTATGTTTTATATGGTTCTTCTAATATTTTGGTTTACACAACAGGCAAAGGCGTAAATGGCTTTACTTACGACCATTCTATTGGTGAGTTCATTCTCTCTCATGTTAATATCCAAACACCTAAAGACGGCAGCATTTTTTCTTACAACGAAGGCAATGTAAATGATTTGGCTGATGGTTTCAAAACTTATATTGCAGATTGCAGAAGTAAAAAAATGTCGGCTCGTTATGTTGGTTCTTTGGTGGCAGATTTTCACCGCAATATGTTGAAAGGTGGTGTATTTTTCTACCCTGCCACAGGTAAATCGCCTAATGGTAAATTACGTTTATTACACGAATGTAATGCTTTGGCGTTTATCATTGAACAAGCTGGCGGTAAGTCTACAGATGGTAAACAACGTACCTTAGAAACACAACCTACTTCTTTGCACCAAAGAGTACCTTTGATTATTGGCTCTGCGAATATGGTAGATAAAATTGTAGATTTGATAAAATAATTTTTGGAATACGCAAGTATTGAGTTTTACCACAAGCATACAAACATGAAATTTGTTTTACCAAAATTTTGTTTGTGTACTTGTGGTAGTTTTTTTACATTTTAAAATATGAATAACATTTTTATACTTTCCAAGTTTTTAAGACTTGGAAAGTATTGATTATTAAATAGTTATTACAAAATGAAGACAAGCCCTATTTTACAAGTAAAAAGTATCGACAAATATTTTTATGAGCCTGTCAAATTTCAGGTACTCAAAGAGGTATCTTTTGAGGTGCAACGTGGCGAATTTTTGACTATGATAGGTAAGTCGGGCTGTGGAAAATCTACTTTACTCTACATTCTATCGACAATGGATACGGATTATACAGGCGAATTGTGGATAGATGACGAGAACGTCACACATTTAAAACAAAACCGTTTGGCAGAAATTCGTAATGAAAAAATAGGCTTTGTTTTTCAGTTTCATTACTTACTACCTGAATTTTCTTGTTTAAAAAACATTATGATACCTGCTTTGCGGTTAGGCAAATACAGTAAAGAGGAAATAGAGGCAAAGGCTTATGAAAAATTGGCATTATTAGGACTACAAGACCAAGCCCTCAAACCCGCCTCTAAACTATCGGGAGGGCAGCAACAACGCGTAGCCATAGCAAGGGCTTTAATCAATGAACCCAAAATTATTATGGGAGATGAACCAACAGGAAATTTAGATAGTAAAAATACACAAATAGTTTTTGATATTTTTAAAGAACTTACCAGTGTTTATGGGCAAACTATTGTAGCAGTTACACATGACAATGATTTTGCGAGGGCATCTGACCGTACTATTCAAATGCAAGATGGTAGGATTATAGACCATGATTACAAAGAAGGTTAAATTTATGACCTCACCCCAACCCCTCTCCATTTAGAGAGGGGGCTTTTTATAGGTGAGGTTATTTCTTCATCAAACGTATTTCTACTCTGCGGTTAAAAGGTCTTGTTTTTTCGTTTTTATTGTCTGCCAAAGGGTAACTACCGCCATAGCCAATAGTCGTAATTCTATCTGTTTGTATGCCTTTTTGTACCAAATATTGTTTAACGGCTTTACTTCTTTCTTCGGAAAGGGCTTGATTCGCCACAGGATTACCAATATTGTCTGTATGCCCTGCCACTTCTACAATCAACATAAGATTTTTTTGCAATAAAGCCACCAATCTATCCAATTCTTCCAAAGACTGCGATAATAAAATAGCTTTGCTTTGCTCAAAACCAATATTTAGTTTAATGTCTTTGTTCAACATACTTTGTACGTCTGTAATTTCTGCTAAGGTCATTTGGGTTTGTTTGCGTACAGGTTCTATGACCACAGGCTTAATGCCAGCCCCTTCCACAACTTTTGTATTTTCTTTTCGCACCTGAAACAGCCCTTTGCCTTCTGTGCCTACCCAAATATTGCCTTGCAAGTCCGCAGCCACATCTAAAGATGCCTCACTGCCAAAACCCTTAGTTTTATCGTATAACTTCCAATTGCTTTGTTCCAAACAAGCTATTTGGCTGGCTGCTAACCAACAATTTCCTTGTGTATCAAAAGCTATTTCTTTGATTCTATCTCTTGATATGGCTTCGGGCAATGTGATTTGCGACCAATCCTCCATTTTTTTATATGTCCAAAACTGTGCTTCGCCTGTTTCTGTTAATAAGGTAAGGTACAAATTGCCATCATACTCTGCTATGGCGTTGATAGTCGTTTTAAACTCAACTCTTTTCCACTTTTTTTCGCCTTTTTCCAAAGCAAACAAGCCTTTTTCCGTACCTATCCATACCGTATTGTTGTGGTCTGCAAACAAGGTATAAATTTTCAAGGCATCAATTTCTTCGTTCAATGCAAAAACAGCTTGTTGTCCGTCTGCTGTCTGTTTAATGACACCATATTCGTAGGCAGCCACCCAAATAGTTTGGTCGAGGTCTATATCCAAGCCACTTATCCAATGATTACCAAAGTTATTAAAGTTGTAAGTTTGCCATTCGTTATTGTCTTTTAAACAAAAAACTTGACTGTTGTAAGTGCCTATCCACCTATTGCCCAACTCGTCTATGGTAACTACACTCACCGCCATTTTTTGTATTTTTGGAGGTAAAATTCTGTTGGCTTTGTCGCCTGATAATTCATACAAGCCGTTTTCCGTACCTATCCATTTCGTATTTCTGAAATCCACAGCTACACTATTGACTACTTTGTCCGAAATTTGGCTAACTGCATACACTTGCGAGTTTTGTGCCTGTAAAAAAGGAGGTGAGCAAAAAAAGAGGCTGAAGCCTAAAAGAAGTGCTGGTTGCTTCATAATAAAATGTTATTGATTTGGTTGTTGGGAGTTATCAGACAAAATGTAAGCCAAATTGTGTGATGATTTGTTGGAAAGTACACAACAATAGGCTTCTTAGTCTAAATAAGTCCAAACAGCAGTGCCGCCGCCAGACATAGCTATTAAACTTAAATAGTTTTTATCTGAGGGCTTAGATTTTTATTTGAATCTAAGTTTCAATAAAAAAACTACGTAATTAAGGTTTAAAATAAGGTTGTTGATAGGCTTTTTTATAGGACATTTCTCCAAAGTATTCTTTGTTCATACCTAAAAGGTTGTACAGTCTTTCTATCTCATGTGGTTGTACTACATGAATATCCCCTTCTTCAATAACATTAGAATAATCTCCTTGAATTAACAAAAACTCTCCTTGTGCAGTCAATAATTCTGCTATTTTGAACAACACTGCATTAGTAAAATAGCCAAAATCATAAAGCATATAAAGAATACTTAAACGAGGTTCTCCATAACCACTTATATCCACATCATCTATACGAGGTTTATCTGAAAATTCTACCATAACATACTTGTTCAAATTTTTGGAGTACACATTAAAAGAATGGTATTTATTCCAATAAAGATGTCGTAAATGTTTCTGCATCTTATGAAAAGTGTTGTACAACAACTTAATATCTGTGGCTGTGTATCCTAATTCAAGCATCTTATCAAAAAATTCATGTTGATTTTCATTTAAGTCTTTGATTAACCCCATACGTTCAATCAACCTATCCAAATTATCATTAGTTTTATATTGTACTTTAAGTTGTGTGTGTTGTTCTATATTTTGCACCAACTTTTGTGTAAACTCCTTTGGACAAGGAGGTGTTTTAAAGTAAATACCCACATCATAATAGCCCATAGTTTTGTAAAATTTAGTAATTATTTTATTCAAAAGTAATAAATAAATTGATAGGAAAAGAAATGGAAATACCAAAAAGATACATTGGCTATTTTGTTCGAATTGTGTTTCTATTAGGTACGTTGGCAATGGCTTAGGCAGCCCCGTCCAGACCTTGACAATCGTACCTAAAAAACTGTTGTAAGAAAATAACAAACTCCTAATAATCTTTTGCAGAAACCAACTGCCCTTGTTTCCAAACCTCTATGCGTTTTGCCTTACCTTTTTCGTTGTAATATGTCCATTTTCCTTCTTTCTTGTCGCCGTATTGTTTGCCCTGACTTGCCTTTTGTTGGTTTTCGTGGTAGTTTTTTACTTGCCCTGCAATACGGTCATTTTTATAGTGAATTTCGGCTTGTAAAGCATCTGTTTTTTCATAAAAAACCTTTGTAATGCCCTGTTTCAAGCCTTTTTTGTAAAATTCTTCTCTTTCTATGCTACCACTCACGTAATAAGTCTTGCGAATACCTGAAATTTTACCACCTTCATATTTTTCTTCGGCTTTGAGTTTGCCATTTTCATGAAAATACTCCCAACTGCCCGCAGGTGCATCATTTTCATAAGTCATGTCCGCAGATTGTACGCCATTTTCATAGTAAGATTTTATTTTTCGGTCTTTCTCGTCATTTTTATAGACGGTTTTCTCTTTAACCTTACCCGACTCGTAATTAAAAATATTTGTGCCTGTCTTTTTACCATTACTGTAGTGCAATTCATAACGAATGTTGCCATTCTCAAAATAACCTACCACATCACCATCTAAGACCGCAGCCAAGACAGTAGAAGAAAGCTGTGTTTGTTGGTTGCCTTGTAGCATAGCCCCCAAACGGCTATTCGTTTTGGTCATAATTCGCCCTTCCAACTGTTTTTGCCCTTTGCGGTTATACTTTACAAAGTTGCTGTAACGGTAGCTGTCCTTTATTACTTTGGTGTCTAAACTACCATTATCGTAATAAATTTTTATAGAATCACTTAGCATCATACCATCTTTGTAATAAGACTCTGTTTCTTTATTACCATTTTCGTAGTAAGTGGTGGTTTTACCTGTTTGTTGGTGGTTAATGTAGGTTATACTTTTTTTGGGGTTGCCATTCGCATAATATTCAATAGCCTCACCGTTCAACATTCCATCTTTGAATACACCAACAGATTTTAATACACCAGAAGGGTAATATGTCCAAAAAGTATCTTGTAGTACATCATTTGTGTACTTTCCTTTCTGAATTACCTTTTGTTCGGGGCTGTATGCCAATACTTCCCCTTGTTTTTTGTCATCTTCATAACTGTATTCTATTTTTCTTTCGCCTGTTTCGTAAAATTCAGTAAACTTTCCTATTCTTTTTCCTTCTACCAAAGTTCCTTTGGCTTCCACCGCACCACTTTCATAGAATCGTAAAAAATCTCCGTCCATAGCTCCATTCTTAAATGTACTTTTTACTTTTATCTTTCCGCTATTGTGAAAACTTGTATATGCACCGTGCATTACGTATTTTCCCTCTTTGTTAATCACAAAATACTCCTCTTTGATAGCATCATGAATACTATCGAAATACTGAACAACTTTTTTTTGTGCAAAAATAGGTGAGCAAACCAACACCCAAAACATACACAGCATAACTACTGTGCTAATTTTTCTATAATTTTCGTAAATCATTTTGATGAAAGGATTTTTTCTTTTAATTACAAAAGTTATGCAAAGTCATTTAAGCATTGCTTATTTTTATGCCTTATATTAACTTTGATTGTAGCTTTTGTTTCAGAGAACAATTACTAATTTTTAATTATATGACCATGCAAAAGAAGTATTTTTCTATCATTTATGTACTATTGCTGTTCGGAGTCGTGGCTTGTACGCCCAAAGATGACGGTACACCCAGCAACGTAGAAACCATAGTAGAGGACTTTGAAAACGCCAGCAAAACCACTTATACCGCAGGTTTAGCACAAGGAACATTGGGCAGTTGGACGTTGGAAGATGCCCTTATTGGTACAACGGACAATGACCGTAAAGTAGGGAACAGAGCTGTACGTATCACGAATCAAGGTACTTTGACTTTAGAAACCACCATTCCTGCACAAAAAGTTACCATTAATCATGCTTTGTACGGCACAGATGCAACAGCAACTTGGGAACTTTGGGTAGCAGATGCCAGCAATTCTTGGAAAAAACAAGGCAGTACCATTAGCACTACAGGCACTTCGTTGCAAAGCACATCTTTCAGTATTAGCCCCGCAGCCAATATTCGTATCCAAATTCGCAAATTGACAGGTGGACGTTTGAATATTGATAATGTTACGTTTGAAAAAGTAAAAATTCAGGTTTCTACCACAGGCACAGGTAGAGATGACCATTTGGTCATGGGTAATCCGTCTAATGCACAAGCTAACACGAATACACCCGACAATTATTTGATGCGTAAACCACAATATGCTTTGTCATACAACCGCAGCAAAGGTTTGGCAAATTGGGTGAGTTGGCATTTGAACCAAGCATGGAAAGGCAGTGCAGACCGTCAAGATGATTTCCGCCCAGATGACACACTGCCCACAGGTTGGTATGCTGTAAGACCAGATGACTATACAAATACAGGCTTTGACAGAGGTCATATTTGCCCTTCTGATGACAGAGATGCTTCTGTCGCAGATAATTCTGCCACTTTTTACATGACTAATATGATGCCGCAAGCACCTTCTAACAACAGACAAACATGGCGTTTCTTAGAAGAATATTGTAGAGATGTGGTTTTCAAAGAAAATGTAGAACTATATGTGATAGCAGGTAGCTATGGAGTAGGGGGCAATGGTAGCAATGGAGGCACAACGAACAGCATTGCAGGCGGAAAAGTTACCGTACCTTCGAGAGTTTGGAAAGTTATTTTGGTGCTACCTAATGGCAGTGATGACTTAAACAGAGTAAACAGCAGCACAAGAGTAATAGCTGTGGATATGCCTAATACAGAGGCAGTTACCAGTAAAAAATGGTACGCATACAGAGTAAGTGCCAGAGAAATAGAAAGCAAAACAGGTTACAATTTCTTTTCGGCTTTACCTACGGCTGTGCAAAATGCCATAGAAACCAAAGTGGATAACGTGAAAATAGAGTAGTGTATAATCAGGCTTAAAATATAAATTTTATTACAAAACAGAAGCTACACAAGTTTTACATAAACTATGTAGCTTCTGTTTTTATAACATGCAGACGTTAAGATATTTTGCATAGTTATTTTTTGGGAAATAATTAGTTATTTTGCCCAATAATCAAAGTTTTATCTTCGAACTCAACCCTACAATTTTGCAAACGTCTTTTTTTATAGCCCAAAGATATTTTTTTGCTCAAAAGAAAAAAAATGTCATCAATATCATTTCTATTATTGCCATGATTGGCGTTGCTATTGGTACGGCAGCCTTAGTGGTGGTCATGTCGGCGTTTAATGGTTTAGAGGCTTTGACATTGAGCCAATTCAATGCCTTCTATGCAGACCTTAAAATCATGCCCGCCAAAGGAAAAACTTTTGAGGTCAATGATTCTTTGTTACAAACTTTACGAAAAATAGAAGGCGTACAAGCTATAACGGAAGTCATAGAAGACAATGCCTTAGTGCGGTACGGAGATGTGCAGGCGGTAGTAGTGATGAAGGGCGTAAGCAGTAATTTTGAGCAACAGTATGACCTACGCAGTAAATTATTGGCGGGGCAGTTTTTGATAGAGCAAAACAACCGAGCTTATATGATAGTGGGGGCAGGTATCTTGTCGCAACTTTCTATTGATTTGGGAGATGAACTGAAACCTTTGTTGTGTTGGTATCCCAAACGCCAAAAAAATGTACAGTTAGACCCCGAAAAAGCATTTAAAAAACTACCTATTTTGGCAAGTGGGGCAGTGGCGGTGGAGCAACAGTTTGATAATCAATATGTTTTTGTGCCTTTGTCTTTTGCCGAAGAACTTACACAATATTACAACCGCAGAACAGCCTTAGAGGTAAAAATACAAGGAGAGAACAAAGAAAAGGTACAACAACGATTACAAACGCAATTAGGCAATAATTTTATTGTAAAAACAAGAGAAGAACAACAAGCCTCTATTTTAAGAGCTGTGCAGATAGAAAGACTGTTTGTATTTATTGCTTTTTCGTTTGTTTTGGCTATTGCGTCTTTCAATATCTTTTTTTCATTGACTATGTTGGCTATAGAAAAACGCAAAGATGTGGCTGTTTTGTTTTCTTTAGGAGCTACACCCAATACAGTTCGCAATATTTTTCTGTATGAAGGCAGTATTATAGCCGTTATTGGGGCTGTTGTTGGACTATTATTAGGCTACAGTATTTGTTTTGCTCAAAAACAATGGGGCTTTGTAAAGTTAGGATTGACTAATTCGCATTTAGAAGCCTACCCAGTGGAAATGTTGTGGACAGATTTTGTTAGTATAGCCACTATTATTACAGTAATTACGTTTTTTGCTGCGTTTTTCCCTGCAAAAAAGGCTACAAAAGTAAAAATGAATGAAGAACTTTAATAATTAAAACAATCAAAATAAATATTGACGTAGGGTAGGGGACTTGCATTTTTAAATGCTATTGATTGCCTTTCTAAGTTTTATTGGCTTGGAAAGGCTTTTTTTATGAAATTGCCACTATTTTGTTGTGTTTGTAGTGAATTTGAATCGCATAGACCTATGTTTTTTGAGTTTGTAAAACATATTTGCCTTAGAATTTTAAGTTTGAATACACACACAAAGTTTACGCAAAATAACCAATAAAATAGCTAAAAGGACGACAAAAGGGGCATTTAACATAAAATGTTTAACATAATATTTATTATGTAACAAATTTCATATCTATTTGATTACCAACTACTTACGTTTTTACCTACCCTATTTACCCCCCGAAATGTACCGTTTTGTATGAAATGAAAAACATAAAGCATTGATTATTAGATAGTTGTGATTTTTTAATTGC
>CANGYA010000039.1 GCA_947457925.1 Cytophagales bacterium
AGAATTGTTATAATCTTTCCAATTAGTAACTTTATATTTATATTTGTTAGGGCTTTTTGGCGGATTTTCCATGTAACTGTTTATTCAGCAAAATAAAGTTACTCAAAAAGCCCTTTTAAACAAAATTTAGCGGTGCAACAAAGCCATTACAAGGTATCAACTTTGTAAGTGAACAGGCTATCAATACTGCCAATTTAGTTGCAGCCTATAGGCTTTGTAAAGATATAGACCCCAAAGACTTTTTATTTGTTGCCTTGACTTTGGAACTAAACGGAGAACTATGGACACGAGATGAAAAGCTAAAAAAAGGATTAGAAAAGAAAGGTTTTTTGTTGTTTTTTAATGAATAGCTCAAAAAGTTGTTGCTCCTTTATTAATTATCTAATAGTTTATTGATTTTCAAGCAATAACATTTTTGTAAGTTTTTAAAAGAACAGATATTTGCTGAAGTTTAGTAAATTTTCAACAATAACCCTTATCTCTAATTCATCATTTTTAACCAATATTCTCATGTCAAAAACTATCATCAAAAGTTTGTATGCACCAGACCCCATAGGTCCGTATAGCCAAGCTACATTGGCGGGTGGTACATTGTACGTATCGGGACAGATTGCTATTAATCAACAGACAGGGCAAATCGTCAATGGAACTATAGCAGACGAAACGCACCAAGTCATGCAAAATCTTCAGCACGTTTTACACGCAGCAGGTATGGACTTTGAAAATGTAGTAAAATGTACAATTTTTATTAAAAACATGAATGATTTTCAGACTATCAACGGTGTGTACGGGCAGTATTTTCAGAAGAATTACCCCGCCAGAGAAACCGTAGAAGTAAGTCGACTACCCAAAGACGTAAATGTAGAAATTTCTTGTATTGCAGTATTGTAAAACACCGCCTAAAGATTTTTTAGAATCTTTAGGCGGTGTCGTATTTCGCTGTAAAGAAAACAAATAATTGAAACCAACTCAAACGTAACTACGTTGTAATTACAAACGTAAAAAATCTGATGAATATGCAAGTTTCAGTCATACAAGTGGGCAACTCAAAGGGGATTAGGCTAAACAAAACCCTTTTGGATAAATACCAAATCACCGACAAGGTAGAACTTATTTTGGAAGATGATTATATTGTACTAAGACCTGTTGCCGAACCCCGTAAAAACTGGGAAGAAGCCTTTGCAGCAATGCACAACAACGGAGAAGATAAGTTACTTATTGATGATGTATTTGAAGACGAAAGTTGGGACTAAACGATGATAACCTTTTTGCAGTATGAAATTGTAGTGGTCAATTTAGACCCAACCATAGGAAATGAAATTAAGAAAAAAAGACCTTGCCTAATTGTTTCGCCTAACGAAATGAATAAACATTTGGCAACAGTCGTAGTTTGTCCAATAACTTCTCAATCAAAAAACTATCCAACAAGGGTACGTTTTGAGTTAGAGGGACAAGCAAACTGGATAGTAATAGACCAAATTCGCACCATTGACAAGAGCCGAGTAAGCAAAATGATAGGACACTTAGACGATGAAAGCATCGAGCAGGTGAAGGCAATCATTAAAGAAACTTATGTGGACTAAAAAAGCAACGAAAGCATACTATTAGCCCTACACTCTCCATTCGAAGAGGGTTCTGTAGAGTTTTCACAAAGTTTACTATTTTTGTGTTTTACAACTTATTTTATGCAAAAAATCTTATTACAAAACATAAAAGGCTTGGTTCAAATCAATGAAGATGGCGTTACCTTGCGAAAAGGCGAAGCTATGTCGCACTTGCCTATCCTCGAAGATGCCTATTTGTTGATAGAAAATGATAAAATTTCGGACTACGGCACAATGTCCCAACTGCCTATTGGTAGCCGTATTGCTACAAAAGTCATAGATTGTTCGGGCAAATACGTTTTCCCTTCTTTTGTTGATAGCCACACACACATTGTATTCGCAGGTAGTCGTGAAAATGAATTTGTAGATAAAATTAAGGGATTGAGTTACGAAGAAATTGCCAAAAAAGGCGGTGGTATCCTCAATTCTGCCAAAAAACTACAAGCCACAGCCGAAGATGAACTGTTAGAAGGGGCATACCAACGCCTCCAAGAAGTGATACGCACAGGCACAGGGGCTATAGAAATTAAAAGTGGTTACGGCTTAACCGTACAAGACGAGTTGAAGATGTTGCGAGTGGTTCGTGAACTCAAAAAAATTTCGCCTATTGCTATCAAAGCTACTTTTTTGGGGGCGCATACCGTACCCAAAGATGTAGAAAGAAGTGTATATATTCAGTCTATTCTCAACGAGATGCTACCACAAGTAGTGGAAGAAAACTTGGCAGAATTTTGTGATGTTTTTTGTGATGTGGGCTTTTATACTGTAGAAGAAACGGATTTAATTTTGCAAAAAGCTACAGCTTTGGGCTTAACACCCAAAATTCACGCCAACGAATTAGGCATTTCTGGGGGGGTGCAAGTGGGTATTAAAAACAAAGCCTTGAGTGTCGACCACTTGGAACGGATTGGGGTAGAAGAAGTAGAGGCGTTGGTAAATAGTCAAACTTTGCCTACTTTATTGCCTGCTACAGCCCTGTTTTTGGGCTTGCCACACCCACCTGCCCGCCAACTGATGCAAGCTGGCTTGCCTGTAGTGTTGGCTTCGGACTTTAATCCCGGCAGTTGTCCTACAGGTAATATGCCTTTGGTAGCTGCGTTGGGCTGCATTTTGCTCAAAATGACCCCCGAAGAAGCCATTAACGCCACGACTATCAACGCTGCTGCTGCCCTGCAATTATCGGCTACGCATGGCAGTATTCGCAAAGGTGCAACTGCAAATTTGTTCATTACTCGTACCATGCCAAGTATTGCGTTTATGCCGTATAGCTTTGGGACAAATCCTGTGGAAACGGTGATTTTGAATGGAAAAATTGTATAACCTCCCCCACCTTCCAACTCAGTTGCCTATCCATTTGGAGAGGGGAGATTTGACATTAATTTTGACCTTTTAAGGTCAAAAAATCCCCTCTCCATTTGGAGAGGGGGTTGGGGGGTGAGGTCAAATAGGAATTTTATTTTTTAGTGTGCAAAACTTTCCGAAAACACTCCCAAAACAATTCGCCTTGTTGTGTGTAACCTTTGTTAGTCAAATGAATTTTGTCGGGTTTTAACCAAGCATCATTTTCAAAGGTTTTGATACTTTTAATGCCTCCCATGATGCCGTAAAAATCCCACAAAGTACAATTCAATTCTTTTTTCAGTTCTTTCAATATTTTTTGTACTTTTTCTAAGTGTTTGTTAGGCTTTTTAGTAAAATCGTAAGAAGGGTTAGGGCTTGTCAATAAAATAGCTGCGTTGGGCAAGGCTGTTTGTATTTGCCTGATAAGTAGTTTGTAATTGATTTTGAATAGTTGTTCATCAAAATTTGGTACAAGGGCATCATTTGTTCCCAAAGAAATGATGACTAAATCGGGTTGCAAGGTTTTGAGATGTGGGTTGAGGTCGGTACATCTCAAAAATGTTTCAATATCTGCCCCATTGACCCCTACGGCATGATAAATTACGCCTTTTTGGTGGTTTTCCAAACTAATACCTTGCAACAAAAACTGTTTTTGGATAGGCAAAGCATTGCTAAAAGTTAGCGGAATAGTTCTTTGGGCTTGTTTAAATTCATACTCTACAAAACCGTCTTCTTGGTACACATTTTTTACTTTAATCTGCGACTTTGGAATCAATAAATTCACATCAAAAAGACTATAATCTTTGATAGGATAAAAAATTTTTACTTTTGTAATAGGACTATTCTTACTCCAACTCGTCTGCAATGCCAAAGTAGCTTGCGGGTTATTGGTAGCTAAAGTATAACCTATTAGCCCCCAACGGCTAAACAAATTAGTTTTGACACTGCTGTAAGCTGTCCATTCACCTGTAGAGAAACTCACAAAGTTATGTGGATTGGTGCTTTTGGCTACTTTGTACGGAAAAACCAAGCCACGTCCACCATCTCCAAACTGTTGTTGGAAATGTGTACGGACTTTATCTGTAAAAATATCGCATTGAATATGTGAGTCGCCTAAATGTAAAATGGTAATTTTTTTTTGCTTACTCTTTTTGAAATTTCTTAGCTGACTCACAAAATTGGCGAAGGCAGGATTATAGGCGTTTTCAAACTGATTAGCCGTAGTTTGCCCTTGCAGTACCGCACAAGGCAGCAATAAGATGAATACAATAAGAGTAGCTATTTGTAACATAGTTGCTTACGGTAATAGTTTAGGTAGTACAAATTTTATTTACCATTCTTCTTCAGTATCATTTTGGTTGATACCAATAGAAAAAATCTTGTTGTGTAAACCCGTATTTTCTTTTAATTCTACTAAATGAAAATACTGAATTGCCAAAGCTATACAATATATTGCAAGGACTAATGCACCTCCCAATAGGCTCAAAGCACTAAATAATGCCATAAACACGCCATAATTTTCTGGTTTGTCTAAAGTGGCTATATTGATGAGAAATGAAAAAATCCAACTTGGCAACAAAAAGGCATAGAACAGTACCGAAACTAAAATATTAACCACAAACAAGAAGGCAAAGGTATTCCACCAATTTCCTTGAATGAGCTGAACAGAACGAATGAAAGACGATAAAACTGTTTTTTCTTCAATAATTGCGACCAAGTGTGCAAACGAAAGGGCAAATACTGCATAGGTAAAAAGTAGCAAACCCACAAAAAACAAAATCATAATTAATAGAATGCTTCCCACATCTTTAAAACCAATTACCGCCATTGTACCCGCAAAAACAAACATAAACAAGGCATACAGCACCATTACGACTAAAAACAGTAGAAAAGAAATGGCAGTTACTTGCCAAAAAACGTATTTAGTCATCTCAAATACTTTGCGTGTGTCCCGAATATCTGCGGGGTTTTCTAAATAAAGTACAACCATACTGTAGGAAATAGCCAAAATGGTATTGAGAATTACCATGAAATAAATACCTCCAACGACTATGGCAGTGAACATGGCTATGCCTCTATCAGCCACAGAAGAAGCCGTAAAACTGGTGTCCCAAATATCAGCCACTCTTTGCCCTATCAAAATAGACAGCACCAAGCCCAACACGATGAGAGGGCTACCAATAACGAGCAAGTTTTTACAAATGGCTACAAAGTTTTGTTGTATGAACTGCACCATTGCAGAGATTTTTTCACCAAAATCTCTTGTTTTTCGTAATTCCAAATAGTTTTTAGTCGACATAAGGCGAATACGTTTCTGTTTCTGGGTTGTAATCGTATTTTTTGCTCAATAAAATTGGATAGACAACAAAATAAGCAACAATGAAAGCTGCGGACAGCAAAATAATGCCTGCCTTTGTGATGTCATACATTTCTGTATGGCGTGTTATGTAGCTTTCTAAGAACCCTGCTGCTATGAATACAGGCACTAAACCCACAATAATTTTTGTGCCTCTTTTAGCTCCCATACGCAAAGACTGCATTCGGGTATAGGTTTTTGGGAACAAAATACTGTTGCCCATGACGAGTCCCGCAGCCCCCGCAATGACAATAGCCGAAATTTCTAATGTGCCGTGTATCCAAATTACCAAAAAAGAGTCGAGTAACAAACCATGTAAATGGAAAAAGTATTGGAAAGCCCCTAACATAATGGCGTTTCGCACCAAAAAGTAGGCAGTGCCAATAGAAGTGAAAATACCTGCTGCAAAAGTATAAAACGAAACCATGACATTATTCAGCGTAATTTTCAGGAACATTTCATCAGATTCCATGCCTTTATAAACTGCCATTGGGTCGCCTTTGGCTATATTTTCCAAAGTCATATTGACGTAGTTATCTCCCATGATAAGTCGAGGGAAATCATGGTCTATGTGTGTAGAAACAGCCCCTATGACCCCAAAAAGCAAGAAAATAAGAAAAGAAATAAACAATTCTTTATGCACACTCCTGAACAACAAGGGCAATTCATAAGCCCAAAAAGTAAATAATCTTTCGAATCTTTCTTTTTTGTTGCGGTAAATGGATTGGTGTACTTTGGCTGCTAAGGCATTGAGATATTGTGTAGTGGGGCTGTTGGGGTAGTACGTTTTTGAATACGCCAAGTCGTCTGTAAGGCGAATAAACAAATCTGCCAACGTATCGGGGTTTACTCTTTTGTTTTGCAGCTCCTCCTCAAATGTACGCCATTTATCTATGTTTTTTTTCTTAAAAGTGGTTTCTTTCATGGTTTTGCCTTCATCTTAGATTATCAAATATACAATTTTTACGCTAATAAGTAATTGGAAAAAATAAATGTACCACAGACTTTAGTCTGTAATCTCTTGATAATATTGTACCACAGACTAAAGTCTGTGGTACAATATTATCAAGAGATTAGTTATTTTTACTTATCTACAATTATGACTTAGTTAGTTACAAAGTAAGATAGTGTGTCATACAGAACAGTAGTTATACCAATTATAGATTAGATACAGTCCAAAGATGTCATCTTTTTACGAGTGTAGCAACTTGCAATTTTGCTGTTTTTATAAAAGATGACATCTTTACGCATTGAACTAAATACTACTTATAATTGGTATTATGTAAAAAAGCATTGATAAATAAAACTAAAAAATACTTTCCAAATATAAAAGACTTAGAAAGTATAAAATGTTATTCAGAAAGATTGATGAGAGAGGCTTTTAACAAAAACGGTGTAACTTTTTAAAGTTACACCGTTTTTGCTATCAATTTATTCCATTGTGATTTCCAATGCTAAACCTCTTAATTCATGTACCAGTACGTTGAATGATTCAGGAATATTTGGTTTCGGCATATTCTCACCTTTTACAATGGCTTCGTAGGCTTTTGCACGACCTACTACGTCATCAGATTTTACAGTTAAAATTTCTTGCAAGATGTGTGCAGCACCAAAAGCCTCCAATGCCCAAACCTCCATTTCACCAAATCTTTGACCACCAAATTGAGCTTTACCACCCAATGGTTGTTGTGTGATAAGAGAGTAAGGACCAATAGACCTTGCGTGCATCTTGTCATCTACCAAGTGACCCAACTTCAGCATATAGATAATCCCTACAGTTACTTTTTGGTCAAATCTATCCCCAGATAAGCCGTCAAACAATTCAGTACGTCCCCATTCAGGTAAACCCGCAGCTATTAATTCTGCTTCTACGTCTTCTTCTGTTCCACCGTCAAAAATTGGTGTAGCATAGGTTCTGTTCAGTTTTTCGCCTGCCCAACCTAACACTGTTTCGTAAATCTGCCCAATGTTCATACGAGAAGGTACACCAAGAGGGTTCAAAACAATATCCATAGGTGTACCGTCTGCTAAGAAAGGCATATCTTCTTCACGCACAATTCTTGCTACAACCCCTTTGTTACCGTGGCGACCCGCCATTTTATCCCCCACTTTCAACTTACGTTTCTTCGCAATATATACTTTGGCTAACTGTACGATACCTGCTGGCAATTCATCACCTACTTCCAAAGCAAATCTTTCACGTTTGAATTTACCCGTAATTTCATTGCGTTTTTTGTTGTAGTTTTTCACCAATACCACCAACAAATCATTCACTTCGCTATTATCTGTCCAATTTTCTAAGATAATATCCGAAATCAAGTTGGCTTCTTCAGGTACGTTGTAGTTACTTTCGTCTCTATATGGATTTTTGTCTGGGAATAAGTTTTTCTCGATATTAGTACGGTTAAAACTTACACCTTTACTCATCAATTCATCACCAAATTTATGCTTCACGCCTTGCGACTTGTAACCATCTAACAAATCATGTAGTTTATCAATCATTTGCTCACGAACAGCTAACAAATGTCTTGAGTATTGTTTTTTCAACTTCTCTACTTCCATTTTCGCCTTTATTCTCAAATCCTTGTCTTTCTTAGGACGAGAGAACAATTTAGTGTCAATTACAACACCACGCAAAGACGGAGAGGCTTTCATAGAAGCATCTTTTACGTCCCCAGCTTTGTCGCCAAAGATAGCACGCAATAGTTTTTCTTCTGGTGTGGGGTCGGTTTCGCCTTTTGGCGTAATTTTACCTACCATGATGTCGCCTTCTTTCACTTCTGAACCAATACGGATAATACCGTTTTCGTCCAAGTTTTTCACAGCATCTTCACTCACGTTTGGAATTTCAGAAGTTAATTCTTCTTCACCACGTTTCGTATCACGCACTTCCAACTCAAATTCTTCGATGTGAATAGAAGTAAAGATGTCATCACGTACTACTTTTTCAGAAATAACGATAGCATCTTCGAAGTTGTAACCTTGCCAAGGCATGAAAGCCACTTTCAAGTTACGACCTAATGCCAATTCGCCATTTTGTGTTGCATAACCTTCACACAATACTTGTCCTTTTGCAACTTTCTGACCTTTTTTCACAATCGGCTTCAAGTTGATACAAGTATCTTGGTTGGTACGGCGGAATTTAATCAAGTTATAGGTAATTGTATCACCGTCAAAACTTGTCAAAAGTTGCTCGTCATTATAGTAGTATTTCACTACAACTTTGCGTGCATCTACATAGTCAATTTCGCCATCATGTTCTGCCACTACCAAAGTACGAGAATCTTCTGCCACACGACCTTCCAAACCTGTACCCACAATAGGAGCTTGTGGACGCAACAAAGGCACAGCTTGGCGTTGCATGTTAGAACCCATCAAGGCACGGTTCGCATCGTCATGTTCCAAGAAAGGAATCAAAGAAGCTGCCACCGAAACAATTTGGTTAGGTGCTACGTCCATGAAATGCAAATCACTTGGCATGGTCATCGGGAAGTCGCCCTCAAATCTTGCTTTTACTCTTTCTTCTATAAAAGAACCGTCTGGATTCAAGGTAGCTTTTGCTTGTGCAATCGTCTTACCATCTTCTTCTTCGGCAGTCAAATAAGTAACCTCACCTATATCTTTACCTTCTTTGATAACACGGTACGGCGTTTCAATGAAACCCATTGAATTTACTTTTGCGTGAACACACAAAGAAGAAATCAAACCAATGTTAGGACCTTCTGGAGTTTCGATAGTACACAAACGACCATAGTGCGTATAGTGAACGTCACGTACCTCAAACCCTGCTCTTTCTCTTGACAAACCACCCGGTCCGAGGGCAGACATACGGCGTTTGTGCGTAATTTCTGCCAATGGGTTGGTTTGATCCATGAATTGAGAAAGTTGGTTTGTACCAAAGAATGAATTGATAACAGATGACAAGGTACGAGCATTAATCAAATCTACTGGCTTAAAGTCCTCATTATCACGTACATTCATACGTTCTTTGATAGTACGAGCCATACGAGCCAAACCTACACCAAATTGTCCGTAGAGTTGTTCGCCAACGGTACGTACACGGCGGTTGCTCAAGTGGTCAATATCATCAACAACTGCACGAGAGTTGATTAATGTGATTAAATACTTGATAATTTCTGTAATATCTTCTTTGGTCAATACCCTTGTGTCGTTTGTCAATGGCAAACTCAACTTTTTGTTGATACGGTAACGACCTACTTCACCTAAATCATATCGTTTATCACTGAAGAACAAACTTTGAATTACCTCTCTTGCGGTAGCCTCGTCTGGGGCTTCTGTATTACGCAACTGGCGGTAAATTTGCTCAACAGCCTCTTTTTCAGAGTTACAGTTGTCTTTTTGTAATGTATTGTAGATAATAGCGTAATCTGTTACGTTAATATCTTCTCTGTGTAAAATGATAGTGTCTGCACCTGAATCCAAAATAGTTTCTATGTCATCTTCCGTAATGACAGCATCTCTTTCTATCAAGATTTCGTTACGGTCAATAGATACTACTTCGCCAGTGTCTTCATCTACGAAGTCTTCTGTCCAAGTACGTAAAACCCTTGCTGCCAAACGTCTGCCTACTACATTCTTTATATTTCCTTTGTTGTTTTTGATTTCTTCAGACAAACCGAATAACTCTAAGATTTCACGGTCTGAACCGAACCCAATAGCACGCAACAAAGTAGTTACAGGGAATTTCTTTTTACGGTCAATGTACGCATACATGACGTTGTTTACGTCTGTAGCAAATTCAATCCAAGAACCTTTGAATGGAATGATACGTGCCGAATATAATTTAGTACCGTTGGTATGTTTACTTTGGGCAAAGAATACACCGGGAGAACGGTGTAATTGTGAAACGATAACCCTTTCTGCACCATTTATCACAAAAGAGCCTCTTTCAGTCATATACGGGATATTACCTAAGAATACCTCTTGTTCTATTTCTTGGAAATCGTCATTGTCCTCATCATTACAAGTTAGTTTGAGTTTTGCCTTCAACGGCACAGAGTACGTTAGCCCTCTTTCTATACACTCGTCTATACTATATTTAGGAGGGTCTATGGTATAGTCGATGAACTGTAGTACGAAGTTCTCACGAGAGTCCGTAATAGGAAAGTTCTCTTTGAAAACCTTGAACAGACCTTCATCTTCACGTCTTTCTGCTGCTGTCTCCAATTGGAAAAAGTCTTGGAACGACTTAACTTGGATATCCAAGAAGTTAGGATACTCCAAAATGTGCTTTGCACGAGCAAAGCTAATTCTACCGTTCTTTGTAATATGTGCCAATGCCGTAAAGGTTTAGTACAACTGTCAATGGGTGTGCTGACTGCCAAGCCAAAAATACGCATGACTTGACTACTATTTATTATAGCTTGCAAATATAATAGTTTGCAATAAAATTTACCAAAAAATTTGAAAATAAAAAATTAAGTTTTTACAATTAGGCGTTTCTTTCGAGGTGGCTTGTTTGGGGTGAGTTTACGCAGCAATTATTTTTGAATGGAGTCATAGAACCAATACCCACACAGAACTGTTACGTTTTTTGAAATAACTAAAAAAACTATGATAGTAGAAATTTGGAGTGATGTGTTGTGTCCGTTTTGTTATATAGGCAAAAGACATTTTGAGGCTGCATTAAAAAAATTTCCAGAAGCCAATAAGGTGGAGGTGATTTGGAAATCTTTTCAGTTAGACCCCGATTTTAAGGCAACTGCCGAAAATACAGATTATGCAACTTATCTGCAACAACGCAAGGGCTTTCCGAAGGCACAAGTGCAGCAAATGTTGTCCCACGTTACGAACATGGCTAAAGAGGCGGGCTTAGATTTTCATTTTGAGAAGGCAGTAGTTGCCAATTCTTTTCAGGCACACCGTTTATTGCATTTTGCCAAAACACACCAACGCCAAGATGCACTGAAAGAGGCTTTGTTAGAGGCTCATTTTGTAAAAGGGCAAGATATTGCTAATCAAACTACCTTAGCAAGTATAACCGAACAAATAGGTTTGGATATTACAAAGGTAAAATTAGTGTTGGCAGATAATTCTCACACAGAGGACGTGCAGGTAGATTTGTACGAAGCCCAGCAAATAGGCGTAAAAGGTGTGCCATTCTTTGTGTTTGACCGTAAATATGCCGTTTCGGGGGCGCAGCCTGTAGCCGTTTTTGAAGAAATATTGCAAAAAGCATTTGCAGAATGGGCTACTACCCAACAACCCGAAGTAGTGGCAGTAGGAGAAAGTTGTGGAATAGATGGAGAATGTTAAAGTGATTTACCTCTATGAAAGTTTCCAATTTTATAGAGGTAAATGATTTTTATTTGCTTATCCGTTTAAACAAATAAAAATATTTTTTCTCAAATATCTTTCCTTGTTATAGAACAAAAATATATGACAAGTTTTTGTATCTTTGTCAAACTTTTTCAACTCCGTTACCCTCATGCTCAACGTACATTACAAAGAGTCATTTGAACGCCGTCATATCGGCATAGATGAGAAACAACTCAAAGCAATGCTGGCGGTAATTAAGGCAGACAGCCTTTCGCAATTAATCGCAGAAACAGTCCCCACAGCTATCCGTTCACAAAAACCGTTGGACATACCAGCAGCCAAAAGTGAATACGATTTTCTAAAAGAACTCAAGCAGTTAGCAGCCAAAAACAAAGTATGCAAGTCGTACATTGGGTTGGGGTATCACGATACAGTTACGCCTAACGTGATTTTGCGTAATATTTTGGAGAATCCGGGTTGGTACACAGCCTACACGCCTTACCAAGCAGAAATAGCACAAGGTCGTTTGGAGGCACTTATCAATTACCAAACCATGATAATTGATTTGACCAAAATGGAAATTGCTAATGCGTCTTTGTTGGACGAGGCGACAGCAGCAGCAGAAGCTATGACTTTGTTGTGGGCGGTGCGTAAGCCAACGAAAAAAGAGGCGAAAAAATTTGTGGTTTCGCATGAGTGTTTGCCTCAAACTATCGATGTATTGAAAACAAGAGGTATTCCTGTGGGCATAGAGTTGGTAATTGGAGATTATTCAAAAATAGACATTACAGACAAAGATATTTATGCAGTGTTGTTACAGTACCCAATGGCAAACGGTGAAGTAGTTGATTATACAGACTTCATTGCTGCGTGCCACGAACACGACGTAAAAGTTGCGGTAGCAGCCGATTTGTTGAGTTTGACAACTTTGAAAGCACCCGGTGAAATGGGGGCAGACGTAGTGGTAGGTGCTGCACAAAGATTTGGCGTACCTATGGGCTTTGGAGGTCCTCATGCTGCATATTTTGCTACGAAAGACGAGTTCAAACGCCAAATACCGGGACGTATTATTGGCGTGTCTAAAGACGCAAAAGGTAACTTGGCGTACCGTATGGCATTACAAACTCGTGAGCAACACATCAAGAGAGAAAAAGCAACATCTAACATCTGTACCGCACAAGTATTGTTATCGGTAATGGCGGGTATGTATGCCGTTTATCATGGTGCAGATGGTTTGAAGGCTATTGCAGGCAAAGTACATGGATTAACGACTTTGTTGGCAAAAGGCTTGCAAAATTTAGGTGTAAGTTTAGAAAATAAATTGTGGTTTGATACGGTAAGTATTGTGTCGACTACGGAATTAACAGCAAAAGTTCGCAATGCAGCAGAAAGCAAAGGTGTAAACTTCCGTTATTTCTTGCAAAATGCAAATATTGGTATTTCGTTTAACGAAACGACTACGTTGGAAGATGTAGCCGAAGTATTAGAGATTTTTGCAACAGCTACAGGCAAAACATTGACGTTTGATTTGGCAAAAGAAAGCCAAGCCGTACAGTCGCCTGTGCCTGCTAATTTGGTGCGTACTTCTGCGTTTTTGACACACCCTGTTTTCACCAATAACAGAAGTGAACACGAAATGTTGCGTTACATGAAGTCTTTGGAAAACAAAGATTTATCTATGGTGCATTCTATGATTTCCTTGGGAAGTTGTACCATGAAACTTAACGCCACAGCCGAAATGATACCTGTAACTTGGGCGGAATTTGGTAAAATTCACCCATTTGCCCCTGAAAATCAGACAGAAGGCTATACAGAATTGTGCAACAACTTAGAAAAATGGTTGTGTGCCGTTACGGGCTTTACGGCGGTGTCTTTGCAACCCAACTCTGGGGCTCAAGGCGAATACGCTGGTTTGATGACGATTCGGGCTTATCACGAAAGTAGAGGCGAAAGTCATAGAAATATTGCCCTTATTCCTTCGTCTGCACATGGTACAAACCCTGCAAGTGCGGTAATGGCAGGCATGAAAGTTATTGTTACGAAATGTGATGACAACGGTAACGTGGACGTGGCAGACCTTAAAGCAAGAGCCGAAGAACACAAAGACAATTTGGCTTGTTTGATGGTTACGTACCCTTCTACACACGGCGTTTTTGAAGAAGAAATCCGTAATATTTGCCAAATTATCCACGACAATGGCGGTTTGGTGTATATGGACGGTGCTAATATGAATGCACAAGTAGGTTTGACTTCACCCGGTAATATTGGGGCTGATGTTTGCCACTTGAATTTGCACAAAACTTTCTGTATTCCGCATGGTGGCGGTGGTCCTGGTATGGGACCTATTGGTGTGAATGATAAATTAGCACCATTCTTGCCTTCGCACCCACTTCGTAAAGTAGGTGGAAGTCAAGGTATTACGCCTGTTTCGGCTGCTCCTTATGGTAGTGCAAGCATTTTGGTTATCTCGTATGCGTATATTGTGATGATGGGAGGCGAAGGATTACAACGTGCTACGGAATATGCTATTTTGAATGCGAACTATATCAAAGAAAGATTGTCTGCACATTACCCAATCCTCTATACAGGTAACAACGGCAGAGCAGCCCACGAAATGATATTGGATTGTCGTGCTTTCAAAACTTTTGGTATTGAGGTAGAGGACATTGCAAAAAGATTAATGGACTACGGTTTCCATGCTCCTACGGTGTCTTTCCCTGTGGCAGGTACGTTGATGGTTGAGCCTACGGAAAGTGAAAGCAAAGCTGAATTGGACAGATTCTGTGATGCCATGATTGAAATTCGCAAGGAAATTAGCGAAGTAGAAGCTGGTACATACCCGAAAGACAATAACGTATTGACCAATGCACCACATACGGCTGCGGTAGTGATAGCAGACGAGTGGAGTTACCCATACAGCCGTCAGAAGGCAGCGTATCCGTTACCTTACATACGTCAGGCTAAATTCTTCCCAACTGTAAGTCGTATAGACAGTGCGTATGGAGATAGAAATTTGGTGTGTGCGTGTGTGCCTGTGGAGGAGTATGTGTAAGGTTTAATGTGTCAGTCATATAAAGAATAATCACACCCCAATCTTTGTAAAATATTACAAAAGTTGGGGTGTGTGCTTTTTAGGTAAGTGTCAGATAAGTTTTACAGAGCCTCCGAACACAATTTGACCAATAAATCTGTTACAGAAAGTTGGCTTTGGTGTTTGGCATTGTATTTTTCCAAATAGTCTTTAATAAGTTTCTTCTCGTCTTTGGTCATCCGCAGTTCCATACGGCTTTTACGGGCTTCTTCGTTTTTGGCGGGTCTGCCTCTGTGTTTTTTCTCTTTGTCTTTTTCCTTCTCTTTCTTTTCTTTATCTGTTTTTTCTATTTTTTCGGTAGTGTGGTATTTGTCATGCTTTTTGTCAATAGCTTTTTCTTGAGCTATTTTTAGTAAATTGATTTGAGCCAAAGTATGTGTGAAAAAGTTATGCACGCCACTATTTGCACTCATTTTGTAATATTTGTCATCTTCTGTTAGCAAATAAGAGTTTTCGGTAGCAAAATCCCAAGCAAAGTAATACTCCTTTGTGGCTGAGTCTGTATGCACTTCTGTTTTTAAGAAAAAATACTTTTCATTAATAAAAAAGCCAATTATCTTAGCTTCCTTGCCATTGAGTTGGGCATATTCTTCTTCTTTTATGCGTAGGTGCGAAATAGTAAAAGTTTCGTCTAAATAGTCTTTTGCTTTCTTTCTTTTGGCAAATTTAATGGCATTCAGTTCGTGTGTTGTCATTGTATTTAAAATTAAGTACGTACAAAAAAAGGTAGGAAAACAAGAGTTTGCAAATTTTTCCTATATTAAGTTTTTTAGGTAAAAATATAGTAAAGTATAACTAACTCTAAATCAGTAGATTAATAATTTTAATTGCCTAATAGGTTAAGCAAATATTAAATCGTACAAAATTGCAATTTGGTTTTTGTAGTCAATTATTCATATTCACTCCCCTTTTCGTTGCAAATCCTTTACACTTCAGTCATTTCCACGTAAACCGTTACACCTACTTTTGCACCACATTTAAACAGTGCAAAATGAAAACAACTTATTCTTTCGGTATCTCATTAGCTGTAGCTCTTGCTTTTGGTGCGTGTAGCAGTGACAACAACAACACGCCAGTTTCTGAAGTGGTACTCAAAAGTCATTCAGTTACACCAGCCTTAGTCAAAAAACTATCCGGCTTCGACAACTTAGAAGTATTTTCACTCATAGGCAGTGATGACAAATTGCCCCAAAGTCCCAATTTTGTTTTTGGAGGTTCGGCAGACGGGGCAGGCTTCCTGAAAAATACAGACGGTACATTTACCGCCCTTGTTAATCACGAAGACAATTTTGCAGTATCCCGTATTACTTTTGACAAGACATTCAAACCCGTAAAAGGCGAATACTTGCTAAATTCTGATGGCGGACAATGGCGTTTATGTTCAGCTACTTTGGCTACCCCCCAAGAGCATGGTTTTGGTCCTTTGTTCCTTACTTGTGGCGAAAGTGGCATAGAGTCAAGAACCCACGCCATAGACCCGTATGCTCCCATTACATCTGCCAATGTTAGCAAAGAACAAGCAGGGTTAGGACGTTGGAGTGCAGAAAACGCCGTTCCATTGCCTAAAACAGCTTACGCCAATAAAACGGTTATTTTGATTGGCGATGACGATTCGGGCAGTGGTGCAGGACAATTAGCTATGTACGTAGCCAATACCGTAGGAGATTTAAACAATGGCGAATTGTATGTGATGAAACGCAAAGACCAAAATACTCGTGAAAGAGATATGACAGCCAACGGCACAAAACACGAAGTTGAATTTGTGAAAATCACTGACCACAAAACCTTGACAGGCTCGCAAATCAACACAGTAGCCAATGAAATGAAGGCTATTCGTTTTGGTAGAGTGGAAGATATAGACTACCGCAAAGGCAGCACAGGTAGAGAAGTCTATTTTAATGTTACAGGTCAAAATAATACAGGCAATAACGCAGATAATTCTCGCACAAAGTATGGCAGAGTGTACCGTTTGCTATTAGATGCAAATGACGCAACCAAAGGTACTTTGGAAGTAGTATTGGACGGAGATGACCGTAATGGCAAAGCCAAAGAGTTTCAAAACATAGACAATATTTGTGTTACTCAAAACTATGTTTACACACAAGAAGACCCTAACGGCTACGGCGATGAAACACATGACTCGTATATTTACCAATATAATATTGCTACAGGCGAATTGAAAAAAGTAATAGAACTTGACCACAGAAGAACTGCCACAGACGCAGCCAAATACAATGTAGGTGGTACATCTAAGTTTGGTGACTGGGAATATGGTGCAATGGTTGATATTTCTGATGTAGTTGGTATCCCGAATACTTTTGCGATTTGCATACAACCGCATACTTGGACAGGAGATGCCTACAAAGGTGTAGATGGTGGTAAATTAAGACCTAATGAAAATCAAGCAAGCCAAATTGTGATTATTAAAGGTTTGGCGAAATAGTTTTGAACTCACCCCATACCCTCTCCAAATGGAGAGGGACTTTCTGTAGAACGGACTTTAGTCCGTTTATGCCCAATAAACGGACTAAAGTCCGTTCTACAGATGGTAACTTATCTTTATTTACAGACAATTTTATGAAAAAAGCCTTACTACTTTTAGCAAGTTTGGTATTTGTGTCAGCCGCTACGGTGCTTTGCAAACTCCCAAAAAATGATACACACACGCCATTAACTACCGAAATTTTACAAGAAAAATATTTACAAGACATTTTAGCTTTGCAAAAAGAAGTGCAAAAACTACAAGTTACTTTGCAAAGTAGCACTGATACGAATTTGATACAACAACAGTTTTTACAAGCCCGAAAAGCCTATAAACGCATAGAATTTTTAGTAGAACTTTACAATCCTGTTTTAGCTAAAGGCATTAACGGAGCAGCCATAGACGAAGTGGAAGAAGACGACCCTTTGCAAAAAATAGTTCCGCCTTCGGGTTTTCAAGTTATAGAAGAATTAATTTTTCCTACTTTTTCTATTGAAAATCAAGCACTTGCTTTGCAAGAAACAGGCATTTTGCTTTCAACGGTGAGCCGTTTGCACAAAACTTCCGCCTATAACCAAATGACAGACAGTCATATTTTTGATGCCTTGCGGTTAGAATTATTCAGATTGGTGGCTTTGGGTATTACAGGTTTTGATATGCCGATAGCCCAACGCAGTATGACAGAAATAGACGAGGTTTTGACAAGCATTTACAATACGGTGCATTTGTACGAAAACAAGATTGCAGACAAAAAAGCAATAGAAAAATTTGATACAACACTCAAAAACGCCATTGCCTTTGCAGCCCAAAACACTGATTTCAATAGCTTTGACCGTATGACTTTTATTCAACAATTCGCCAATCCTTTGGGAGAGCAGTTAGTTATTTTGCAAAACAGTGCGAAGATTGCGTTTTTCCAAGAAAAAAGATTGTTACACTCACAAGCCAGCAGTTTGTTTAGTCCACAATTTTACTCCTCATATTACTTTGCAGCCGAACAAGACACCAATAACGTAGTTGCTAAAGCTGAGTTGGGCGAAAAACTGTTTTTTGAACCTTTGATTTCGGGCAATAACTCGGTGAGTTGTGCTACGTGCCACCAACCGCAAAAAGGATTTGCAGACGGACAGAAAGTAGGGCGTGGTATTCACCAACAAGCCTTGCTACGCAATACGCCTACGCTGTTGAACGTAGCTTTGCAAGCCAATTTATTTGCAGACAGCAGGGTAAGTTATTTGGAAGACCAAATTGCAGAGGTCATTGCCAACAAAGAAGAAATGCACAGTTCGGCAGAAAAAGCAGCCCAAAAAATTAATCAATTACCTGTTTACCAAACACTTAATGAAAATGCTTTTGGCAATAAAACTCTGCAACCTCGCCAACTTTCGGAGGCTATAGCTGCGTATTTGCGAAAACTCACCTTGCTTAATTCCCGTTTTGACCATTATATGCAAGGCGACCACACCGCCCTGAATAGCATAGAAATACAAGGTTTTAATTTGTTTATGGGCAAAGCCAAATGTGCAACTTGTCATTTTGTGCCTTTGTTCAATGGAACAGTTCCGCCAGATTTTAGTAAAACAGAAGCAGAAATTTTGGGTGTCCCCGCAAAACCCACTTTCAACAATGCCACATTGGACAAAGATACAGGCAAGTTTATGAGTACCAAAGTCCATTTGCACCAATTTGCTTTTAAAACTCCCACGTTGCGAAATGTGGCACAAACAGCTCCGTATATGCACAACGGCGTGTACCAAACCTTAACAGAAGTAATAGAGTTTTACAATAAAGGTGGCGGTGCAGGCATTGGTATTGACTTGGCTACGCAAACTCTGCCTACCGACCCTTTGAATTTGACCGAAAAAGAAAAAATAGCCTTAGTAAGTTTTTTGGAGGCTTTGGATGATGAAAGGTAGAAAAATAACAAGAAATAGAGTTTAAAGCTATTTCTTGTTATTACTTGTTTATGAAGTACTTAGAGGTAATTCTTCATATTATTTATCCTTTGTTGTTCCGTCTTGGTTGCCAAGTAATTTCCTCTGTCCCTAATTCTTGCGTCATTTTACGAGAAAGCACAAAAAGATAGTCCGATAAACGGTTCATGTACTTAATTACCAATTCATCAACAGGTTCATCGGCAGCCAAATTGATAATCAATCTCTCTGCACGTCTGCATACAGTACGAGCTACGTGGCAAAAAGAAACTGACTGATGCCCTCCGGGTAACACAAAAGCCCGCAAAGGCTGTAAACTTGCGTCCATTTCGTCCATTGCCTTTTCTAACAAAGTTACATCTTCTTCATACAAGTCTGGAACTTTGGGATTTTCGTTGATAGAAGCCAAATTAGCCCCAATCGTAAAGAGTCTATCTTGAATTTCTTTGAGCAAAGCCCTGCGAGAAAGATTAACGGCTTGGTCGCCTAATAAACCTATGTAGGCATTCAGTTCGTCCACAGTGCCGTAAGCTTCTATGCGTGGGTGAGATTTGGCTACTCTTTCGCCTCCGACCAAAGAAGTTTGCCCTTTGTCGCCTGTTTTGGTGTAAATTTTCATGGTATTTATACGGTTATTTATAGTGTTATCAACAAAATTGTCTTTTTACGAAAAAAGAGATTTTAGGTTGCAAATAAGATAGTTTTTTTCGTAGGTTTGTAACAAGCAATTGATTTTTACTTTGTTAGAAAACGAAAAATTCAAAAATTTTTTTGCCATTGTAGGCATCAGCAACTGGACTATTTGGGTATTATTGGTGTTAGCCGAAGAATACGCATTGAGTACAGGGCATTGGCTTACTATTCCTATATGGACAAAAGCCTTATTTTTTAATATTTACGTACTTGCCATTTACTTTTATTACTCTAAGCAAATAGATTTAGAAGAAAACGGCGGTAACTTTTATAATCTTATTTGGCAGTCTTTTGTTACAGGAGTTACCACAACTTTTGCTTCTATTGTCTTTATTCCCCTCATTCGGTATTTACAAACCAAGTTTGATGTCATAGAAGCCAATATTTCTTTGATTTTGGGCTTGTTGTACCACTTAGAGTTGGGGCTAATGATGTTTTTCTTGATTTCGCTGTATGCTAAATGGAAGAAGTTGATTTTGTATTCTAATGCCGATTGGGTAAGCCGTTTTTGGCGTTATTTCGAGATTGGCTTATTAGCTACTTTGTTCTTGCATTTTTTTGATGTGGCAACTTTTCAGACTGTCAAACTACCTTTAACTATCTTTTTAGGGCTTTTAGGGGCTACATTGTCCGTAAATTTGAGTTGGGTAGCTTACTTGAACCTCCGCCAAAAAGGAATGTTAATGTTGTTTGTGGTAGTTATTATCTTTTGTATTTTATACTTTTTCAGTATTTTATTACAATATTCAGAGGTAAACCCTATAGACATACGCCTGTCAGAAAGTCCGTTTATGTATGTAGTTTTTGCATTTTTGCTTACCTACAGCGTATTTATAGAATTGGTCTTGTTTTTTAACTTGCCCACCTCGTCTGTTTTTGAAAGAAAATTTAATGAAATAGCTAATTTTCAGAAATTAAGTGAGTCTATTTTGGAAGGACGCACAGAAAAACAAGTCTATGAAGTTTTGTTAGATAGTGCCTTGAATGTATCCAAAGCACAGGCGGGTTATGTAGAAATTGCTAAATCTGGCGAAGTTTTGCTGTCAAATATTTTGGTAGAAGACGTTAAGCATATCAAAAGAATTTTGCAACATCTCAACTACGACTATAACAGTTACCGCAAAGTTACGCCTCGCCAATACCCCGAACTGTACGCAGAAACAGGACATTCTACACTATTAGTTGTGCCGTTGGTGTCGCACCATCACCATTTAGGTACGTTGGTTTTGTTGAAAGAAAGCAAAAGTGCCTTTGATAATGTCATGCTCAACTTAATCAATACGTATGTAACGCAAGCAAGTATAGCTTTAGAAAATTTTACGCTAATTTCGCAAACCGTTGAAAATGAACGGTATAAGTCGGAACTACAAACGGCTAAATTGGTAAAAGAAAAACTATTGCCTAAGAATACGTACCTCAAAGACCGTTTTGAATTTTACGCCTTTAGTGCTTCGCCAGATGCCGTAGGCGGAGATTACTACAACTATTTTGATATAAATGAAACAAAAACAGCTCTGATTATTGCAGATGTATCGGGCAAAGGAACTTCGGCAGCTTTCAATATGGCACAGGTGAAAGGCATTTTCCAAACTCTTTTGCAGTTTGACCTTTCGCCAGATTTGTTTATGAAATATGCCAATACAGCCCTCAATTATTGTTTGGAGAAACAACAATTTGTTACGGCTTCTTACTTTTTGATAGACACACAACACAAAAAAGTCTATTATGCAAGGGCGGGGCATTGTCCAAGTTTGCATTTTTCGGTAGCTACGCAAACCGTACAATACTACGAAGGACGAGGTTTAGGCTTGGGCTTGATACGCAACGAAAAGAAATACGAAACGACCATAGAATTACAACAGTTTGATTATCAGAGTGGTGATATGTTGCTGTTGTTTACAGACGGCGTGGTGGAATGTACTGCCCCTAACAAAGAAGAATACGGCTATGAAAGACTCAAAAACTTTTTTGGCAAGTATGCACCCTTAGAACTGCCGATTATTTCGCAACTCTTGTTAGATGAACTACAAGCCTTTTCGGGTTCTTCGCATTACCAAGATGATTATACCATTATGTTGGTAAGGTTTCATTGATTTTGTACCAATTTTAATCTTCAAATTTCAAATTTGACGTAAAACCTCCCCTCTCCAAATGGAGAGGGGGCGGGGGAGAGGTCGTAAAAAGAACATTACTTAAACTGCTCAGGCACTTCGGCTACGCCATGAGGTCTTGGTTTGCCGTTTTCGTCGATGTGTACGAAGACAATTTTGTCTATCTGAATAATTTTTTGCAAGGTAAACAAATTGCGGACTACACACTGCAACGTAATAGACGACCTGCCCAAACTCTCTGTAGCAATGCCAATCTCGATAATGTCGCCTTGTTTGGCAGAACTCACAAAGTCTATTTCTGAAATATATTTGGTTACAATTTGTTTGGTATTCAAGACGCAACGAGCATAAATAGCTGCTTCTTCGTCTATCCACGCCAACAAAGTGCCTCCAAAAAGAGTACCGCCTGCATTGAGGTCGTTGGGTTTAATGGAACGGCGAGAGTAAAAACGCATAGAGTTGATGTTTTTAGAGTGATAAATAATCTTCTTTGTGAAAATAGGTAATTTTTTGGCAAATCAAAATCAAATTCATTAAAACAACTCCACAAGGTCTTAAAGCCCTTGCGGAGTTAAATTTCGCAAGAGCATACAATACCAAAATTTATCACTAATAGTATATGATTAGGACTAAGATAATAGTTACTTTGTAGAATTATTGGCACAAAGTTTACAAAAAATCATTCCTAATGAGATTCAAAGTATATTTAGAATATGACGGCACACAGTACAGTGGTTGGCAAATTAACCCTTCACAAAAAACCATTCAAGGCGAATTGTTGAAGGCTGCCCAAACTGTTTTTCATACTGATACCATAGAAATTTACGGTGCAGGGCGTACAGATGCAGGCGTACACGCCATGAACCAAGTGGCACACTTGGACGTGAAAACGACACTAATTCCAGAGCATATTCGCCAAAAACTCAACGAAGAACTCCCGCCAGACATCAATATCTTGAAAGTAGAAAGTACAACGCCTACTTTTCATGCAAGACATGACGCAACAGCCCGCAGCTATACCTATCATCTAACGAAAAGGAGAACGGCTTTTGGTAAAAGGTATGCGTGGTGGGTGAAAGAAAAATTAGACATCAAAGCCATGCAAACAGCAGCACAGTTGTTGGTGGGTTTTCATGACTTCCAATCATTTTCGGACAATACCCCCGAAGAAAAATCTACTATGGTAGAAATCAAGCTGTTGCAAATTGTAGAAAAAGGCAGTTTGATAACGATTCATATTGTAGGCTCACATTTTTTGTGGAAAATGGTACGGCGTATCGTAGGCGTTTTGGTAGAAATAGGCAAAGGTAAAATGACTGTAGAAACACTAAAAGGCTACTTAAAAAACAATACTCGTGAGCCTGCCCAATATACAGCCCCTGCTCATGCCCTCTTTTTAGAGAAAATTTATTACGAAAACGAAAAAATTACGCCTAATTACCAAACTTTTTTTGGGATATAATTAGTTTGCTAAAAGTACCTTCACTCATTAGCCGTTGCACAAAGTATTTATATAAACATTAGAGTTTATGAATAACTCCTTTTTAGCCCTCCCTGTGGGCGGTGCGACGTTTCGCAGGGTTGGGTGGGGCTATAACAAAAAATTATTCATAAACTCTAACTTATCAATTCATGCAACGGCTGATAAGTGCTACTAACTTTTAACTTGCTACATGAAAAAAATTATCCTATCTACCTTTTTATTATCGTTGAGCCTTACGACTACCGCCCAACAAAGCATGACCGCAGAAGATGCCGTAGCTTTGGGCTTGGAAAGTAATTTTGATATTAAAATAGCTCGACAAGTGGCAGATAATGCCAAAATCAATAATACGGCAGGCAATGCAGGTATGCTCCCCAACATTACGTTGAATGCCTCTGATAATTACTCTCTCAATAATTTTAGACAAAAATTAGCCAATGGTACAGAAAATTCTTCGACAAGTGCAGGCGGTAATAGTTTTAATACCAATATTGCTTTGGCATGGACAGTCTATGATGGCAAACGTATGTTTATTGCCAAAAATAGATTAGCAACTATAGAAGAACAAGGCGAATTGAATTTTAAGAACCAAGTGCTGCAAACTACTGCTCAAATCTTATTAGCCTACTACGACATTGTTCGCCAAAAACAGCTTTTGAAGTCTATCAACGAAATTATAGCCTTTAATGAAGAAAGAGTACGATTATTTGACACCCGTTTTCAGTCGGGACTTTCGCCAAAAACAGATTTGTTGCAAGCCAAAGTAGATTTGAATGTGCAGAAAGAAAATGCCTTGTTACAACAAAGACTGATTGCAGATGCTAAACGCCGTTTGAACAGTTTGTTAAGCCGAGAACCTAATGAAATTTTTGAAGTACAAGATAGTATTCCTTTGGAAATGAAGTTATTAGATAAAAAAATTGGCGAAAAATTGGCAGAAAGTAACCCTAATTTATTGGCTCTCAAAAAACAAATTTTGATTAATGACTTGTTGATTAAAGAAGCTGAAAGCCAAAAAAAGCCTCGAATTACGCTGAATTTAGCCTATAGTTTCAATAGAATAGACAATGCTGCGGGCTTTATTCTCAACACGCAAACCTTTGGACCACAAGGCGGTTTGGTGTTTAGTTTACCAATTTATCAAGGCAAAAATATTCAACGACAAATCAAAAGTGCTACAATTGACCGCCAAATAGCTACCTTGCAGTTTGACCGCCAAAAAAATACGCTGCAAACCCAACTTCAAAATGCAGTGGCAGATGTTGAAACGCAAGAACAACTCTTAAAAATAGAAGAAGAAAATACAAAATTGGCAAAAGAAAACCTCGATTTGTCTTTGATGCGGTTGCGTTTAGGGCAAACCAACTCTTTGGAAGTTCGCCAAGCACAAACTACTTACGAAGCAGCCCTTACACGCCTTACTAACTTTCGGTACAATTTGAAGGCTGCCGAAATCACTTTGAAACAACTTTTGGGTGAACTATAAAAACAAAAATCCTTGCTTACGAAATAAGCAAGGATTTCTGTTTTTATAGTTGCTCTATTTCTTCTACAGAAAGTCCCGTAGCTTGAACAATTAAATCTGTTGAAATTCCTGCCGATTTAAGGTTACGAGCTGTAATCAAAAGAGCCTCTTTTTTGCCCTTCTCTAAGCCTTCTTGTAAACCTTTTTCCAAACCTTCTTGTAAACCTTTTTCCAAACCTTCTTGCAAACCTTTCTCTAAACCCTCTTGCAGTCCTTTTTCTAAACCCTCTTGTAGTCCTTTTTCCAACCCTTGCTTTGCTCCTTCTGTATAGCCTTCTTTAAAGTAGGTATCCAAAGAATTGACAAAATCATTGTAAATTTTTTCACTGTTCCGATAGTTTTGGCGTTGGCGAGCATTGAATTTAGCAATTTCAGCTACTTTGAATAGCTTTTGAAAAACATTTTCTACAATTTCATCTGGCACATCGTCTAAAGAAGGCAAGTTGCGTAAGACATACAACCATTTATCAAAATGTGTGTGTAATTCATGTAGTTCTTTGCCAAATCGTTGTATTTCTATATAAGTAAAGTGCAGTTTATCATAAAAAACTTCGTGTGTTTTAGTGTTCATGAGTTGAATATGATGGATAATTTCGCCATCATTACTCGCATTTTCATCAAAAATAAAATCCATGATAGCCACAAAGTACACACCTTTTAGTTCATAATTCCACTTTCCTTTTTTGGCTTGTTCCTGAATCGGAAAAGTAGCATAATAAATACTTCTGTCTTTAAAATGCTCTTGTTTGGCTCTTTGTAACTCTACTATGAATTTTTCACCGTTTTCGTCTTCGCAATACAAATCATAAACGGCACGGCGGTCTGCCTCCGTAAAACCTAATTTTTCGGTTTTAAGATAGGTAAGTTGTGCTATCTGCACGCCATATTCTTTCAAAAGTTCATTAAGAAAGTCTATGAGCAAATCTTTGTTTTCTTCTTCGCCAAATAGCTTTTTGAAACCAAAATCTGTAAATGGATTAATGTATCGTTTTGCTATTGTTACCATAGTCTTGCTTAATTAATTGAAAGTATCTTGCTATTTTTTTAAGTAAAAATAAGTAGTCAATTTGTTGTGGAGGTTTTAACAACAATGATTATTAGTCAAAAATACAAAATTAAAGATATTTTGCCAATAATAAATCCTTAACTTTTTGCATACCTGTAGTAGCTTTTTCCTCTATAAAATGCAAGTTAGGTTTTGCATTGACTACATCTGGTTTTTTGGGGTCTATGATAAATTTGGGTGCTTTACTTGGAAAATGCTGCACCAAACCTGCTGCGGGGTACACCACCAACGAAGTTCCTACAACAATACCAATATCTGCATCTTCGCAAATATCTATGGCGGGTAGTATTTGCGGTACAGCCTCGCCAAACCACACAATAAAAGGACGCAACTGTGAGCCTTTTTCGCATTTATCTCCAATACGCAACTCCCAACCGTTGGGGTTGATGCTGCTGATGTCATACACTAAATCCTCGTCTAAAGTGCTGCGTACCTTGAAAATTTCGCC
>CANGYA010000040.1 GCA_947457925.1 Cytophagales bacterium
ATAGAACTAAAATGCGTGGCGTATTTGGGAAGTAGTTAAGTTAAATTATTGGGCTTTATTGTAATACATTAGACTTAAAATCAAACTTTTTAGTTATATAAATATATGGAATTTCTATCAGACTTATTAAAATTCTTGGGCGAAAGAAAAAAATTTTGGTTAGCCCCTATCATTCTTGTCTTGTTGCTCTTAGGGGTACTCATTGTGATTGGTGGTAGTTCGGCAGTAGCACCGTTTATTTATACGTTGTTTTAAAAAAATCACAGTAACATTAAAATAATTACTGTGATTTGAGCTTAAATAAAAAAGCAACCTTTTACGGTTGCTTTTCTTCTTATTTAAACCAAACCCTTGCTTCTGCTGACAAGGCAGTAGAACCATCAGAAAATTCAAGCTCTATAAATAACCTTACAAAATCATTTACTGCTGGTGCAGCAAGTGTACCTCTTGGAATTGAGGTAAGAGGAATATTTAATGTTACCTTATTACTACCTGTACCCGTTAGTGAAGAAATCGTAGTATAATTAGGAGCAACAAGACGAGAAAATGCTGTTGGAAAAACAGCAGCAGTACTAATAGTAGTAGGGCTTAAACTAATAATACCTGATGCATTAGGACGTGTAGAATAAGTACCTTTGTTAAATTGCCCCCTTACAGACCGAATAGCTGTTATACTTTTACCTTGTGGAACTTGTATTTCTAATTTTACGTCACCCAAAGGTTGCGGTGCAATAAAGGCATTTTGGTCTATAAAGGCAAAACCATTAGAATGAACAGCCTGCGGAAAAGTAATTGCATTAGCAGGAACAGGGTCTACTACAGTTAAACCGTCATAGTCGTCTCTTTTACAAGACACTAAGGTAGCCATACTTAAAATAGCCACTAATGATATTTTTGTATATTTGATTAGATTTTTCATACAAGAAAGAGTTTTAGAGAATAATGTTTTATACACCCTACACAAAGTTTTTGTGTAGGGTGCAAAAATAAGTTTTATTTAGCCCACCAAACTTTATCTAATAAGTTTTGTGCATTAGCAGGAACATTGTCTGAGTTATTATTAATCTCATCTTGTGGATAAGGATAACTTGAAGGGAACTGAGCTAATGTTGGGTTTTGAGGCAATGCTAATCTTGGATAACCCGTTCTACGGAAGTCGTTATATGACTCAAAAGCATTACCCGCCAAGCTTATCCACTTTTCTCTAATTAATAAATTTAACTTAGCTTCTGTATTAGTCAATGCACTATAAGCTGCCACTCTCGCATTGATATAAGCAGTGAATGGAGCAGGGTCAGTAATCGCACAAAAAGTTCTTACATCATCCATTTGGTCTTGTAACGCCTGACGGAAATAAGTTACATCTGCTCCTGCACCGCCAACACCCATTGTTAGTGCAGCTTCAGCTAACCAAAAATTCACCATAGATTTGGTTATCATACGTACTGGCGTGTTAGCTGTTGGTGCAGGCGTTGCAGCAGAAGGAGCTGCTTGTACCACATTTGTTAAATATCTACCCCAACGAGAACGTGTAGAAGGACCTTGCGCTACAGTACCATTATCTATCGCAACATAAGAAGGTGTATTGGTAGAAACATTGAAAGCCGTATAAGTAAAGTAAGAAGCTATACGAGGGTCATTATTTACTCTCATAGAGTCAAGGAATCTCGTACTTATACCCAAATCCAACGGACGGCTAATATAATTGTATTGATATAGAGGATGAAACGCATTAGCAGCAAATCCAAAACCTACATTAAAATTAGCATTATTACTAGCAATAAAGTCATTTTCTGCTATTAGTGCATTAATGGCAGCAACATCTTGCTTTTTATTGCGTTGTTGTACCAATAATTTTAATTTAATACTTTTAGCTACCCTACGCCAATTAGTTACATTACCAGCAAAAATAATATCACCACTAGCCGCAGGTATAAGTTTGTTAGATTTAGCTAAATTAGCTATAGCCCCATCTATATCTAGCAATAATTGAGCATAAATAGCTTCTTGTGTATCATATTTAGGTTTAACAAAAGCCCCTAAGGATGCCTCTTTAAAAGGAATATCCCCAAACGCATCTGTCAATAAACTAAATATATATACCTTTAAGACTTGTGCCATGCCTACGTGCTGGAAATCCTCCACTGCTGTAGATTTGCGGATAATAGCATTTAAATCTGGCAATACTTGTGCATATGCTAATGTCCAAACTGTATTTACCTCCCCATCGGCAGGAAATACGTTGAATATATCATACTGCTGGGTTTGTGTACCTGTGCCAGACGAATGTTGCATCCAACAAGTCTGCAATAAATTTAAGTGATTACCTACCAAAAAAGCTGTACCTACTTGTGTAGTTGGCAACAAATAAGTAGAGGTAACTTGCGAATCTGCCAGGTTATTTGGGTCTTTATTAATATCTAAAAAACCTGAACAAGAGGAAGCTAAAAGCACTAAACCTGTAGCTATACCTGTTTTTATATTTTTATTTAGTTTTTTCATTGTTAGACTAAGAATAATTTGGTATAAGATTAGAAAGTAAATCTGATATTAGCACCATACTGACGTGCAGAAGGCGGTGCATTGAATTCAAAACCTCTCGAGTTACCACCTTGTTGATTATTTTCAGGGTCAGCATGTGGAAGATTAGGAGCATGAAACCATAAGTTACGTCCTGATACGCCAATAGACGCTGAACCAAAAGGAGTTTTATCTAACCACTTTTTAGGCAATTCATACGAGATAGAGATTTCTCTTAAACGCAATACAGTTGCATCAAATACAGCATATCTTCCGACTGTACTCCCTAAACCAGATGTAACATAATAATCAAAAGCTGTATGTTGAATATTATTAGGTACAGGTGTTGCACCATCACCTAAAGGTTGTCCTGCTGCATTGACATACTGACCTGCTGAGTTACCAAAAACACCTTGGAACATAAATGGTCTTTCACGGTCAGCAGTTTCTTCTAAAACACCTCTCACACGAGCAATTTGAGTTTGGCGAGAAATCACCGCCCCACCGTCTACGTATTGTAAAACAACGTTTAAAGATAAACCTTTGTACGAAAAATTATTACTAAAACCAAGACTGTAGTTAGGGTTAGGATCACCAATTACTTTATCAGAATTAGTTTGTTGTGGATAGCCTGTAAGTGGATTAATTAACACCTCACCATTCTTCCCTCTCACGAAATCACTACCAATAAACACCCCAAACGGCTGCCCAGGCACAACACCTGCACCAAAAGTAGTAAAACCAGATAAAACAATTTGATTTACACCCAAAGATTCTACCTTATTTCTAATAAGTGTATAGTTTAGGTTGGCACTCCAATTAAAACCGTTTTTATTTTCAATAATTTTAGCATCAATGGCAGCTTCTACACCTCTATTGGTAATTTCACCTGAATTCGCCGTTCTTGATGTAAAACCATAAGCTGCTGCTGTTGGCAGGTTGGCAAATAATTGATCAATTTGAGAAACATAAAAATAAGTGGCATCTACAGATATTTTACCTTTCCAAAATACAAGCTCACCTCCTATCTCAAAAGATCTTTTTAATTCAGGTCTTAACCCTAAACCTGTTTCAGCTGCACCTTGTCTATTGCTCAATGTATAACCAGGGATACTTGCTAAGAACGGAAAATTAACACCAGCTACGTTATTACCATAACTAGCAGTTGGATAGACTGTATTGTACAAATAAGGATCAATATCATTACCAGCTGCTGCATAGTTAGCTCTCAACTTACCATAAGAAATGATGGGGTTGTCTTTAATACCAAAGGCATCTGTAAATACAAAACTACCACTAATAGAAGGATACAAAATATTATTACTTTCTGTTGGCAAAGTAGAAAACCAGTCATTACGAGCCTGTAACTCCAATGTTAACCAGTTTTTATACGATGCACTTGCAGTAGCATAAACACCAATTAGACGGCGTTGTAAAATGTTATTAAATGTTTGAGTATTTTGTGCAGTAAAATTAGCCAAATTATAAAACCTAGGGACATTCATGCTATTTCCAATTGCACCGTCATTAAGTCTAATATTATTTGTAATTTGTGTACCAGCCATGAAACGTAAACTAATATCAGTTCCTATATCTTTATTATAGATAGCAAATAAATCATGGTTAAAATTACGTACCAAATAATTATCGAAATAAATAGCACCATTAGTACCAGCTGTTGCCCAGTTAGAATTAGAAGGACGAGAGCCAAAAGCAGCTACCTCCATACGTTTATCTGAGTATTGGTCTATACCTAAACGATAAGTAGCAGACAATCCTTTTATAAATGTAGGTTTGTAGTTTACAGAGGCACTCACAATTACACGGTCAACATTACTTTGGTATAAGTTTTCATCAGCAGCCCAACGTGGATTATCACGATTATTTAGAGTAAATAAGCTGTTTCTCTGTACACCTACTATGTTGCCACGGTATGGAGTACCAGCTAAATCGTAACTTCTTGGAATAAAAGGTAATACAAACCAAGGGCTTAAACCTGTATTACCTTGCTGTACACCACCTTGCTCAGTTTGAGTATATGTCAAAGAAGCATCAACACCAAAACCATTGCCCAACTCTGTACTACCAGCTACACGGAAGTTATAACGGTCTAAGGATGAGTTAGCAATAATACCTGTTTGTGAGGTTCTGTTGAATGACAAACGATACTTTGTTTTATCTGAACCACCAGCCAACGCTATGCCATTATCCATCATAGTACCTGTTCTAAACATAGCTTTGTAATTGTCTGGATAGGCTTGGTAACGAACACTATCAACCGTAAAATCTGGTACAAAAGCTGGCATACCTGGCGTACCAAATCTCGGCCCCCAGCTATCCAATACGCCAGGGTTAAAACGTCCAAATTGTCCTTGACCATATTGGTTCTGATAAACGGGTAAACTTCTTGTATTTACTTCTTGAATATTGTAAGAAGACGTTACAGTAATTTCCATCTTTTTATTGGTATTCTTACCTTTCTTCATTGTAATCATGATAGCACCATTAGCAGCCCTTGCTCCATATAATGCGGCAGCAGCTGGTCCTTTCAATACAGTCATTGCCTCTATATCATTAGGGTCAATATCTAAAGCACGGTTAGAATAAGCTGCACCACCAACCAATGTGCCAGAAGAAGTTAAACTACTGTTATCAATAGGCACACCGTCTATTACAAATAAAGGCTGGTTATTTTGTGTAGCAGAAGACAGACCACGAATAAAAATTTGTGAACGTGAACCAGCCATACCACTCGCACCAATAATTTCTACGCCTGCTAATTTGCCTTGTAAGGCATTAATAACGTTAGGTTCTGATTTTTGAGCTAATTGTCCACCAGCTACATTTTGCGTAGCATAAGTTAGTTCTCTTTTTTGACGTTCGACACCAATGGCTGTTACAACCACTTCATTTAACACTTGGTCTCCAGACGAAAGGGCTACATCTATAGCACTTCTAGCACCAATTTCTTCTTCTTTTGTTTGCATGCCAACAAAAGAAAATACTAGTATTTTAGCAGTAGCAGGAACAGCTAACTTGTAAGTACCTTCTACATCTGTAGTAGTACCTAAAGTTGTTCCTTTTACCATCACAGTTACGCCAGGTAAAGGAGTACCATCATCTTTGCTGGTAACCTTTCCTGAGACTGTTCTGTCTTGTGCAAATACTTGCCCTATAACAAACAAATAAAGCACAACAATCATAGAGAGCAGTTTTCTCATTGTGTGTGAAAATTAAGGTTTAAAATGAAATAGTGAAAAATTAGTAAAAAAACCTTTAACGTAAGAAAATGTTTAAGGTTATTCCTAAATAATGTTAATCACCAATGACAAATATATACACGAACTACTAACATTTGCAAATTTTAAATTAATTTTAACGAATTAGTTTTTGTAAAACTTTTTTTACAAAATAAATGATAATACTTTGAAACAAAAAGGAGGTTGAAGTGTTTAACAGCTTTTTTAATGTTTTTCAACTTTGTCCTTGTATTTGTCTTGCTATGGTGGCATTAAATAGCTGTAAGATATACTCTACCTGTTCGTCTAAAGTAACATAAGTGGTATCTACTACCACAGCATCGACGGCTTGTTTCAATGGGCTTTCGGTGCGGGTGCTGTCTATAAAATCACGTTTTTTGAGGTTGTCTAGCACCTCTTCCAACGGAACTAATTGCCCTTGTGCCAATAGTTCTTGCTGTCTGCGTTTGGCTCTTTCCATGATGTCGGCAGTCATGAAGATTTTAAGTTCGGCTTGAGGAAACACTACTGTACCAATATCCCTACCGTCCATCACAATTCCTTTGCGTTTGCCCATTTTTTGCTGTTGAGCTACTAAAAACTGCCTTACTTGTTTAAGAGTACTCACCTCACTCACTTTTTCGGAGATACTCATCTTACGTATTTCATGTTCTATACTCGCACCATTCAGACAAATTTCATTCATCATGGTCTTTGCATTGTATCGAAAATCCAAGTCTATTTCGCCCAAAGCTCGTTGAATTTCTTTTTCATTGGTCAAACTAATAAATTTGACTTCCATAAAATAGTAGGTTACAGCCCGATACATCGCACCTGTATCTATATAGGTGTAATTCAGTGCTTTAGCTACGGTTTTGGCGGTAGAACTTTTGCCACAAGCCGAATAACCGTCTATAGCTATGATAATTTTTCGCATACAAAAAAAGGTTTGTGTAGAACAAAAATAGTAATTGTTGCAGCAAAGTACATGAAAAACCAATAAGTTTTACTACCTTTGTCGGAAATTTAAAAAGTAAGAAAAATGCTCAATCGGAGAATTTTAAGGGCGAAGGCAATGCAAGCCGTTTATAGCTATCACTTATGCAAAGATGCCAACTATGAAGTGGCTATCGAGAAAATCAAGACCTCATTTTTGCCAGACCTCACGGCAGCAGAGAAACAAGACATAGAAAAACTCAATAAAGATAGAGATGTAGCTATTCATCTTTTCGAACAACAATTTAAGGACAAAGATATTTTAAAACAAAATAATGGGGAAATTACACCCAGAATACGGCAGTCTGTGGTTGATGCCGTTAATTTTTATCATAACCAAAACCAAAAAGACCGAGAAAATATAGGCAAAGGCATGGTATTACACGCCGAAAAGCTAATGGAAAGGTCTTTGAGTTTGTTGCAGTTACTTATAGATTTTGCGGATTTTGCAGAAAAAGAAGCCAAAGAAAGGCACAGAAGGCAGATTATCCCTGCACCTATATTTGAACACGAACAAAAACTTTTTAAAAATAAAACCATAGAAAAAGTACGTAACCATCATAAATTTGCCAAAGAAATATTAGACAGAAAAATTTACTGGGACATAGAAAACATAAGAACTTGGTATAAATTACTACAAAAAGACGAAAAATATGTAGCTTACCAACAACTTCCTGCTGCTACGGCATTTCAAGATGCGGAGTTTGCTATTTATTTGTTAAGAGATTTTATCTTAAAAAATGAAGTCATTGAGTCGCATTTGTCAGAAACTGACTATAATTGGCAAGAAGATAAGATTACGGTGCGTAGTATGGCACTGAAAACCCTGAAAAATATACACGAACAAGAAAACGAAGGAGAAATCGTACAACTCTCTGCGAACTGGGAAGACGACAAGGACTTTTTCAAACAACTCTATCAACTTTCATTGCAACACGAAGACGAAATTCGTCCTTTGATTGCCAATAAATCTGAAAACTGGGATATTTCACGTATTACTGCCGTAGATTTGGCTTTACTTTTAATGGCTTTATGCGAAATGATTTACTTCCCAAGTATTCCTATAAAAGTTACCATCAACGAGATTTTGGAAATAGCCAAAGATTATGGTACGCCTAAAAGTAAAGATTTCTTGAATGGTTTGTTGGACGTACTCTCGCAAGAATTGGAGAAAGATGGTAAAATAGTGAAAACAGGACGAGGCTTGTTGGATAATAAATAATTGGACATCAGTCTATTTGCCTTCAGGTGAATAGATTAATTATCACTTTAAGAATAAATACAACTTATTTGTGAATTTTCCTATCATATAGGCTTTGCAAAGCCTATATGATAGGAAATGTACTACAACATCTAAATTTTTATATTAAAAATACTTACACCAATGAATAAAAGCACAAGTTTTTTAGTAGGATTATTGACAGGGGCAGCCGCAGGAGCTATTTTGGGTTTATTGTATGCACCCGACACAGGTATTAATACAAGAGAAAGGCTTAGTTATTTACTGTCTAAGTACAAAAATCAGTTGGAAGACTTATTGAAAGAACTTAGCCAAGGCGGTACAGAGGCAACCAGCGAAGCCAAAGAAGAAGGGCAAAAAGTGATTAATGACGTGAAAGAAAAAGCAGAAAAACTATTGGGAGATGTGGAGTCATTAATGGAACAAATTAAACAACCTAAAACCACAGCCTAAGCATAGCTTTTTTACAATGTCTATCAACCAATACATAGAACATACGAATCTCAGTCCCTTAGTTACTTCTACACAGATAGAACAACTGGTGCAAGAAGCCATTGACTACCAATTTGTAGGCGTATGTGTGCCACCTTTTTGGGTCAAAAAAACGGCAAGAGATATTGGAAAACAGCCTATTGCGGTGGTTACGGTCATTGGGTTTCCGTTGGGCTACCAACGTACCGAAGCCAAATTGAAAGAAATAGAGTTGGCGATACAAGACGGTGCTACCGAATTAGATATGGTGTTGGACTTGTCTTGTATCAAAACTGGTACGGACTTTTGGGCAAAGGCAGAAATAGCTCGTTGTGCCAAGTTGTGCCATGAAAACGAAAAGGTGTTGAAAGTGATTTTAGAAACGGCTTACCTGAACGAAACTGAAATTATAGCTTGTTGTAAATTGTGCGAAGACGCAGGAGCAGACTTTGTGAAAACTTCTACGGGTTTTGCACCCACAGGAGCTACAGCAGAACATATTGCACTCATGCGACAAACAGTAAGTAGCAGTGTAGGTATAAAAGCCTCTGGAGGTATCCGCAATTTGGCACAAGCACAAGCCATGATAGCCGCAGGAGCAGACCGTATAGGTACTTCGGCAGGCGTAAAAATCATGCAGGAACTACAACTCAATTAGCACATCGATAGTTTTTATCTTAGGTACGATGGGCTGGTTATTGGCTGGTAGCCACTAAGCATTGCCAACGTACCTAAATTTCTTCTCAAATAGAATTAGTTTTCTCCCCCTACCCTACCCCAACTAATTTATTCATGCGAATAAAATAATAAACACTTGATTACTAAATACTTAGCAATTATTTTTCTTAAAATTAAATTTTATTTAAGTATAAAAAGGGCAAAGTTTTTGAAAGTTAGTTTTTTTGATGTACTTTTCTTTCGTTTAAATAGATGGTAGAGTCTTACTACTTTTTGACTATGAATATCTCGAATAGTGTACTAATAGAAAACACCTTAAAAAAATACATTAAATTCAACCTAAGCACCTTTCAAGGACGCATGACTGTCGGCTTTGTCTTAGTAGGGCTTATTGTGTTGCTATTGGTATTCTACCCTATTCATGTTTACAGAGGCTCACTTCGGCAGTATCAAGAACTTACGCACACTGCCATTCCTACCAAATATACTTGTATGTTGGTAGAAAATGTTTTGAACCAAAGTACAGTAGCCCTCAACAATTTTCTATTAACAGACGACCATACCTACCAACTAGAACGAAGAAGAATTTGGCAGCAAGACTATAAAAGTGCCATAGACTCTCTGTTGTATTATTCTAATAAGATTGATGATGCAGGAACTTCTGCATTGATTTATGATTTTATCGTAAAATCTAATGAATTACGGGCAAAACAAGATTATTTTGAAAAAGAACACGCCAATAGTATAGAAAAAGATATTCGCAAAATCTCCATAGAAACAGAATTAAACCCTGATAAACTAAAACTGCTTCGCAACGAACAGATGCGACAAGTGCAAGAACTTTTAGACCAAGCCGAGTTTTTGTTACACCGAGTTACGACCAGCCAAGCTGATATGTTGCGGAGAGTACAAGGCAGGACTAAATCTGAAGAAAAGAACATTGTCATTGTGTCTGCCATGTTATTAGTCATTATTCTTACCCTCACTTTTACAGTTGGTTACTTTGTGATACGGTTTGTCCTCAAACGAATTGCAGCACTAAAAAAACGGCTGGAGCAAATAGATGATGGTAATTTACCCGCCTACGAACAAACGCCAGAAGACGAACTAAAGCCTATTTCGGCAGCTATTAACCTATTGACACAAAACCTTAGCGAAGTCAAAAACTTTGCCTTGCAGGTAGGTAAAGGCAATTTTGATAGTGAGTTTACGGCTTTTGACAAAGACAGTGATGTGGGCAGTGCCTTAATAAAAATGCGTGAAAGCCTAAAAGCAGTATCTATAGAGGAGAAAAAACGGGCTTGGACTATCAACGGATTGGCTCATTTTTCCAATATTTTAAGAAATAAAAGCAATGACCTTAACTTATTGTGCGAAGTCGTGATTATAGAATTAGTTAAGTACATAGACGCACATCAAGGGGCTATTTATACGGTTTCAGAAGACAATATAGAAGAACACCGCAGACTTTTACTCAAATCTTGGTATGCCTTTGAACGTAGGAAATATAAAGAAAGGATTGTAGAAATTGGAGAAGGTGTATTGGGTGAAGCATACAGAGAAAAAAGAACTGTTTATATGAAACGTATCCCCGAAGATTATCTGAAAATCACTTCGGGTTTGGGCGATGCCGAACCAAGTTGCTTGTTGATTGTACCTTTGAAAGTCAATGAAGAAGTGGAAGGTATGATAGAAATAGCCTCTTTCAAGGTATTAGAACCGTATGAAATAGATTTTGTAGAAAAAATCTGCGAAAACGTAGCTTCTACCATTATTTCGGTAAAAATTAATGAAAAAACAAAGCAATTATTGGAAAATGCACAACTTTCAGCCGAAATGATGAGGGCGCAAGAAGAAGAAATGAGGCAAAATATGGAAGAACTGCAAGCTACACAAGAGGCTTTTTACCGCCGCGAAGCAGAACTTACCGAACAGCTCAAACAAATGCACGACCAAGAACAAACTCTACTCATCAGACTAAAAGACTTAGAAAGTAGGCTGACAGAAGAAAAAGAACAGAGAGGCACCAGATTGTTGTAACAAGTGCTGACGCACCATTAATTTAGTCCATAACAATAGGAAACTCTATTGTAAATGTTGTGCCTACATGCTCTTGACTTTTGACATACAGTTTGGCGTTATTTTTTTCTACAAATTCTTTGACCAACAGCAACCCTAATCCTGTACCCTTTTCATTATCAGTGCCTTTGGTAGAGAAATGGGTACTTTCATCAAACAGTTTTGCTATGGCTTGTGGAGACATACCCACCCCTGTATCTTCCATTTCTACCACAGAAAGGTTTTCTTTCCTAAAAACCCGTATAGCTATAGTCCCTTGTGGGTGTGTAAATTTAATGGCGTTAGTCAATAAGTTACGAAATACCACCCTTATTTGATTTACATCTAACCGCACCTTCGTTTTAGCTGTATGCGTATATGCCACCTGAATATTTTTTATATTTGCCGTTGTTTGTAACAAAGCAATCACCTCACCCAAGACTCCTTCTAAGATAACAACTTCTTGTTGGCTATACCCCCCTATCATTTGGCTTTTAGACCACTGCAATAAGTTCGATAGCATATTTTCCAGATTGCTCAGTTGTTTATTTATATCTGGTTGTGGTAAAAAATATATGATTTGTAATTTGCTGATAATCAATTATTTAATGGAACACTGATGACGCTGATAACACGGATATTTACTGTTTTTTTTAGTTTATCCGTGATTATCTGCCAAATCCGTGTTCCATAAGGTATTGATAATCAAATATTTATTTATCATACATTTTTTACCACTACCTTTTGTTTTTTACACAACCTAATAGTTATTTACGGTATCTAAATACCTTCAACGGTCTGAAGCAACGGAGTAACAATAAGTCATTTTTGACAAGAAAAGAATAAAAAAACTTGAAGTAACCGAACTTTTTTTTGATGTTTGCGTTTATTTCTTGTTATTGCTTTCTAAAGCAATGATAGTGAAACTTTTTTCTTTCAGTCTGTGTTAAAAACTACAGCATGTACCCATGTTGTTCACCAATGTTTAAAACTCGTGTAAGCCGATGAGACAACTTAAAATCAGTAAGCAGATTACCAATAGGGAGTCGCAGTCATTAGACAAATATTTGCAAGAAATTGGTAAAGTAGATTTGCTTACCCCTGATGAGGAGGTAGAACTTGCGAAACGAATTCGGGATGGAGACCAACAAGCTCTGGAAAGATTGACCAAAGCCAATTTGCGTTTCGTGGTGTCTGTGGCAAAACAGTACCAAAATCAAGGACTATCTTTAGGGGACTTAATTAACGAAGGTAATTTAGGTTTGATTAAAGCTGCTCAACGTTTCGACGAAACTCGTGGTTTTAAATTCATTTCGTATGCCGTTTGGTGGATTCGCCAATCTATCTTACAAGCCTTAGCCGAACAATCTCGTATTGTACGTTTGCCTTTGAACAGGGTAGGCTCTTTGAATAAAATTTCTAAGACTTTCTCTGAATTGGAGCAAAAGTTTGAACGTGAACCTTCACCAGACGAATTAGCAGAAGTATTGGAAGTTTCGACCAGCGAAGTGGTAGATACCCTGAAAATTTCAGGTCGTCATGTGTCTATGGACGCACCATTTGTGCAAGGCGAAGAAAACAGTTTGTTGGACGTATTAGAAAATGACAGCGAAGAAACACCAGATTCGGGCTTAATAGACGACTCTCTACGCAAAGAAGTACAACGTGCTTTGTCGACTTTGACTACAAGAGAGGCAGAAGTCATTACGTTTTATTTCGGTTTAAATGGTGAACACGCAATGACTTTAGAAGAAATTGGAGAGAAATTTAACTTGACAAGAGAAAGAGTACGCCAAATTAAAGAAAAAGCTATTAGACGTTTACGCCATACTTCACGCAGTAAAGCATTGAAAACATATTTGGGTTAATACTTAACTGAAATTAGTTTTAATTAAAATAAATTAGCTAAATCTAACCCCGCAAGGACTTGAAGTCCTTGTGGGGTTTATCTTTAATTTGTAAGTAGATTTAGACTTTCATTGATTTGCCCAACCAATGGAATATATTGAAAATCAACAACTTGCGTAGCATTATTTATCTTATTTATCCACCTTGCCCCTTGTTGAGTGTTACTCACAAAAGCAGCCTCGAAGAACGGCAATTCAGCCAATAAAATAGCTTTTTCTACAACGTCATACCCCCATTCTTTGGCTTTCAGTAAAATATATTTCCTTAGAATACCCGCCAAACACCCTTCTGACAAGGGCGGTGTATAAATTTCCTTCCCTTTCACAAAAAAAATAGAAGACGAAGTAGCTTCGCAAATTCTGCCGTAAATATTCAGTAAAATACTTTCATCAACTTGCTGTGCTTGCCGAAAAATAGCAGCCAATACGTAGGGCAAAGCATTGTTCGTTTTGTAAGCACTGTAAACCGTTGGGTTTACAAACACTTCATCGAAAATCATACATTGTAGCCCTTTTTCGTTAGTGCTAAAATGCTGGTTGTTCAACGGTTGGGCGGTAATCGTAAAAAAAACCTCGTGGCTTTGTGGCGTGTAGAGTCCGCCGTCTATTCGCCCTACGGTGAGGCGTATGCGTGCATGAGGTACAGTCAATATTTTTGCTATTTCTTCTCGAAAAAATGCAGCCGAATAATGGATAGGCACATTCATTTTAAGGGCTTGCATAGCAGCGTGTAACCGCAGGCAGTGGTTTTCTAAAAACGGCATTTGCCCATTTACGCACCGTATCGTTTCAAACAAACCATCACCATAACAAAATTGCCTATTGGACAAACGCAAAATGGCTTGTTCGTTGGGGTATAACGTACCGTTGTAATTCAAGAAATTGATATTGGGCATTGTGTCCATAAAGAAGGCGTAGATTTTTGACAATAAACTATGATAATCGGGTAGATAATCTTACATTTGTTTAAGGTGCTACCAATTTACTTTTTTCCTACCAAACACTCAACCGTATGTTTGATTCTTTCCAACAATCACAGGCTTTTCGCAACGAAATAGCCAAATGGGAGCAAGAAGGCATTATTTCTGCTGACCAAGCCCAAATTTTGGTCAAAAGATACGCCTTAGACCAACCTGCACCTTGGTACAGAAACTCTACTTTTATTCTCAAAGCTGCGGGGATTGTCTTGGTAACATTAGGCATTTTATTGTTAATTGCTGCCAACTGGGAAGTCATGCCAACACCTCTGCGTATGTTGGCGGGTATCATACCTTGGGTGGCTTGTTATGCAATGGTTTGGAAAAATACACAAGCAGAAGATGAACAAGGTATAGAACTTTGGTTGTTGGCATCCAGTTTGCTGTTGGGAGCAAATATAGCCTTACAAGCACAAATTTTTCATATTTCTGCCTATTTCCCAGATGGCGTATTGTGGTGGATATTGGGTAGTTTGCCTGTGATGTTGTACTTCCGTAGCAATGTTTTTGTGGTGGTACTAAAAATTCTATACATCATTTGGCTGTTCATGCAAAACGAATACCAGCAGTTTTCGGTGTGGAGTCCATTTTTGTTTGCTACTTTTTTGTACGTACTTTATACGAATACAACAGCCATAGCTGCCCTCTTATTTGCCCCTACTTTGTGGACTTTTTGCCTCAATTTAGTCGTAGCCTTTGGCAATAAAAGTAGTTTTGACTTTTTTACCTATTTTTATTTGTTCTTTGCTACCATTTTGGGCTTTTACTTCTATTTGTTACACTATTTTGAAGGTAAATTTTCGCCTACTTTTTTCTTACGCCTCAAACAAGGCTGTTATTTGGTAGTCATTATGGGCTTTTTTCCGCTAACAACAGACGGTGTTTGTAGAGAAGTATTGGAAAGTAGAAATATTTTTAGTTGGGCTTATCTATTACTGTACGTTTTGTTGGCAGCTACAATCATTTTGGCGGTACTTAGATTTGAGAAAAAAGTAAGTTTTGTGTTTAGTTGGGTGCTATTATTAGTGATTTACCTAATGGTTTGGAGCAATAGTGGCGAAGAAAACGCCAATATTTGGGCTATTTTCAACACCTTTTTGTTGTTTATTTACAGTGCAGCCTTAATTTATGAAGGCATACAATTACAACACAAAACCAACTTTATGGCAGGTTTGCTATACATTATGGTTTTAGCCCTCAAATTATACATAGACCTTATCAAAAGTTATGAAACTACGGCACTTATCTTTATTCTTTGCGGTGTAGGCTTGTATTATGCCAATAAACTTTGGGATAAAAAAGTAGCATAAACAGTGAACTGTTAGGAGTAAACAGTTAGCAGTAAACAGTTGTCAATTAGTATTTATTGTTAATTAATAACTGTTTACTGATTACTGATTTATTTTGTCAAATGATACGTACCAAGCACGTCAAAACCTTTCCACTCGTCCAAATCATCAAAACGGTAGCCGAAGTTAATATTTTTAGGTCTGTTGCTTAATTGTACTTCTTTCACATACTTTTTGAGTTGGGTAGCAATGCCTTCGCTTTTCTTTACTTCGCCATACAAATAACATTTGCACCACTCTGCCTCCAAGCCCCATTCTTTCATCGCCAACAAAATGAAATACAACATATCATTGGTAGAGTTGTTATGGGCAAAAGTATTCATATATTGTAAATTACCACTTCTAAAAAAAGAAATAATTATATTTTCGGCATCTACATAAACGTGCAAGCATGAACCTTCCAAACGGTCAGGTTTAGTTAGTAGCCCTTCTAACAAGCCACTTGTTTGATGCACAAACATATATTTTGTATTGTTCAAACTATATTTGCGTTGAATAGCCTCGTACAAAGACTTTGGTACGGCAAAATGACTGTAACAGCGTTGTGAGGCGTGTTGGGTGTGCTGCATTATATATGGTTCAGAATCTATGTCTGAAGTAAGACGTAAGAATGCTGCCGAATAGTTAGCATGGTGGTAGTCTTCTGGCACAAACGTATATTGTGGGTTTGTGAGAATGATACAGACTTTTTGCCAAAAACCTGCCCCTAAAAAGAGGTGATTGCGTTGTAAGTGCGTGAGTTCAGTAGCTATTTGCGTATAAGCAATGCGTCTGAGGGATTTGTACTGTTCATACACCAAACAACGGTCTATTTTGGTGTCAAAAACACCTACTTCTACGCCCTCGTTATCTAATTTAAGACAAAGATTGTATTGCGAAATATTATCAACATTAAAAAGGTCATCTTTAATTTTGACAATAGGCTGATAAATGACGGTCTGTTCCACTTGGCTCTTGGTTTATATCGTTTTGCCCAAAGTTCATAACTTTCAAAAAGTTTTACAAAGTTTTTGAAGGGTTTGTTTGAGTTACTGTTGGTATTTTTCCTACTTATTAGCCTTATAGCTAACCATTAGGAGAAATTAGTATAATATTAACATCAAATCTTAATACACCTACAAATATAATTTAGATAGAAAAATAGCTAATTGCTAGTATTTAGAGATGTAGTTATCTATATATTTGTAGCCAATACAATTTTTTTATGAATACTGAACAATTTAAAAAGTACCTTACTATTGAAAATGTCTTTCCTATTTTCGTTGTTTTAGCTAGCATTAGAGCAATTTTTAGGCAACTTGATTATTTCTTTGTGCCAGCTCTTTTACTATCTTTTTTGGGTATATTAGGTGCTTTTCTATTTTTTAAGGGCAATAAATATTTTAAATACTGCATCAATATATGGCTTTTAGGGCAACTTCTTATCATAGACAAAACTTTTTTACACCAACAAACAGGAATAGTTGTAACCATCCCAATCTGGGATTTATCACAGGGGTTTAGTTTTAAATTTGGGCTTAAGTTTATGCAAGCACAAGTTACCTATAATTACAACATCAATATAGCTATAATTTTTGTTTGGTTATTAGTTGAAACGATTGAGAAAAAGTTTTTTTCAAAAAAACTTATTGGAAAACACCTTGTTTTTAATGCTTTTCGACAACATACAACTTTTACAGACTTATTTCCTTTCACAGGAACAATTATAGAAAATGTAACGGTTTCAGGAGATGTTAGTTGGTTATTAGTAAAATTAGAAAATGATATTACCTATCAAACATTCATATTTAATCACGTTTTAATTAGAAGTAAGGAAGACACAACCTTAAATCTATCCAAAGGCAAACAACTTATTTATTTTCATTTGGTGCCGAATGGAAAAAATGTAGCTGCTACTACTAATAATGATATTAGCTTGTTTCCTATGGAAGACTGGGTTTATTGTGAAGTAGTCAAGTAAAAAACTCATTTGTTAGCTACTATCCTCATGCTATTTTAAAATTTCACAGTAGAAAACCACTGTAAAATAGGCAAATTTTTCTAATTACCCCAAAATATTCCTACCTTTGCACCATGTTAAGTATCAATAATGTTTCGTTTTATTTTGGCAGCAGAGCCTTGTACGAAGACGCATCGCTGCACATTAAACCCAAAGACAAAATAGGGTTGATTGGGGCAAATGGCACAGGTAAATCTACCTTACTCCGCCTCATTTCGGGTGAATACCAGCCCGACAAAGGCAATATCTCTCGCAGTGGCGACTGTACGATTGCCTTCTTGAACCAAGACTTGTTGTCGTACCAAACAGACGACAGCATTTTAAGTGTGGCTATGCAGGCTTTTGAACGGCAAAACTTCTTGCAAGCCAAGATAGATGAGATTTTGCTGAAAATGGAAACTGATTATTCAGACGATTTGCTCAACAAATTGGCAGCCTACCAAGCCGAATTCGAGGCCTTGGGTGGCTACAGTATGCAGTCGCAGGCAGAAGAGATTTTGGAAGGTTTGGGCTTCAAAACAGAACATTTGCAACAGCCCCTCTCTAAGTTTTCGGGTGGGTGGCGTATGCGTGTGATGTTGGCAAAGATGTTGTTGCAAAAACCAGCCTTGTTGATGCTCGACGAACCTACCAACCACTTAGACCTTCCGTCTATTGAGTGGGTAGAAGAATATTTGGTGAACTATGAAGGGGCAGTGATTGTGGTTTCTCACGATAGGGAGTTTTTGGACAATGTGATAGATATTACTGCCGAAATTGCCCAACAAAAAATCAATTTGTATTCAGGCAATTATTCGTTTTTTGTCGAAGAAAAAGCCCTAAGAAAAGAGTTGCAACAAAACGCCTACGAAAACCAACAGGCACAAATCCGCCAGACTGAAAGATTTATCAACCGTTTCAAGGCGAAAGCCTCTAAAGCCCGCCAAGTGCAGTCGAGAGTGAAGCAGTTGGAAAAATTGGATTTGATAGATGCTGTGATAGATGAAAACGCAAGAGTAAACTTCCGTTTTACGTTTGAACAACAACCGGGACGTATTATCATGGAATTGGATAATATTTCTAAATCTTATGGCGACCTTCATTTATTAGACAGAACATCTATCAATATAGAAAGAGGCGACAAAATTGGTTTGATTGGGGCGAATGGTAAAGGCAAATCTACGCTGTTGCGTATTTTGTCGGGTATGGAAGGTACAGAGGGCGAAAGAAAAGAAGGATACAACCTCCGCATGAGCCTATTTGCCCAACACCAATTAGAGTCTTTGAATTTGGATAATACGTTGATTGACGAACTCAAAGAATGTGGTTCAGACAAAAACGAAATGCAGCTAAGAGGCGTATTAGGTTGTTTCTTGTTCTCTGGTGATGAGGTTTTCAAGAAAATTAAAGTCCTTTCGGGTGGCGAAAAGTCAAGAGTAGCTTTGGCTAAAACCTTGATTTCTTCTTCTAATTTCTTGTTATTGGACGAACCTACGAACCACTTGGACATGATGTCTGTAAACATCTTGATTCAGGCTTTGCAACAATATGAAGGTACTTTTGTTGTAATTTCTCACGATAGACACTTTGTAGCCAATATTGCCAACAAAATTTGGTATATAGAGGACAAGGAAATAAAGCAGTACCCCGGTACGTATGACGAGTTTGTATATTGGTTAGAGAGCAATGGTAAGAGTATCCAGACGTTGGATAATCAACCTAAAAAAGATAAAAAGGAAAAGCCCAGCATTCCTACGCCTGTGAGTGAATCTGAAAAAGAAAACAAACAGAAACAACTCAAAAAAACACAAAAAGAGTTGGCGGAAGTGGAGCAGCAAATCAGCCAATTAGAAAAAAAAGCCAAAGGTTTTGAGGGAGAATTAGCCCTGCCGTCTGTGTATAGCAACCCCACGAAATTAGCCGAAGTAACTACACAATATAACGATGTGAAAAAGCAAATTTCGGCAGCCAATACTCGTTGGGAGGCTTTGGTCAATGAAATAGAGAGGTTAGAAAATTAAAATAACAAACTCGAACCTATAAGATTTTTGTAATCTTATAGGTTTTTTTCTCTATAGCTAGAAATACATTATTTGTTAATTATTTGATAATGAATTATTTAAGGGAACACAGACAACACGAATAACACAGTTACTAACTGTTTTTTTAGTTTATATGTGATTGAGTGTTAAATCTTTATTATTTGTTTACCATCAAATATTTATAAGCAAATATTCAATTATCATACATTTTGTATCGCCACCAAAATTCCCAAACTTTTCACTAAATTGCCCGCCACAATCAAGTTTCTATTTCACCCAATCCATTTCTCCGTTGATAAGCAAAGACACGATAAAGAAAATCCAAGATGTAGCCGAAATTGTAGATGTAGTCGGCGACTTTGTTTCCTTGAAACGCAAAGGGGCTAACTATTGGGCTTGCTGTCCGTTTCATGGCGAAAAGACACCTTCGTTTTCTGTTGCACCTGCCAAAAACATTTTTTACTGTTTCGGTTGCCACAAAACAGGCAATGCCGTTACGTTTGTCATGGAGTTGGAGAAGTGCAGCTACCCCGATGCCCTTCAATATTTAGCGAAAAAGTACCACATAGAAATAGAGGAAACCGAAGCCACTCCCGAACAGGCAGCCCAAGCCAACGAAAGAGAAAGTTTGTTAATCGTCTTAGAATTTGCCAAAAAATATTACCAACAGCTACTCACCCAAACAGATGAAGGGCAAAGTATTGGTTTGAGTTACTTCAAAGAAAGAGGATTTAACCAAGCCACCATAGACAAATTTGAGTTGGGTTACAGCCAAGACGCGTGGAATAACCTCGGAAATGAAGCCTTGCGGAAAAATTTTTCCAAAGACGTTTTACTCAAAACAGGTTTGGTAATTCAGAAAGAAGACGGCAAAAGTTACGACAGGTTTCGGGGGCGTGTCATGTTCCCTATTCATAATTTGGCGGGCAGGGTTGTTGGGTTTGGTGCAAGGACACTGAAAAAAGATGACAAGCCAAAGTACCTGAACAGCCCCGAAACTGCGGTATATGTCAAAAATGAAATACTGTACGGATTGTTTCAGGCAAAAACAGCTATTCGTGAACAAGACCTTTGTTTGTTGGTAGAGGGCTACGCAGACGTAATTTCACTGTACCAAAACGGTGTTCAAAACGTGGTCGCAAGTTCGGGAACATCCCTTACGGAAAACCAAATCCGTTTGATACGGCGGTTTACCGAAAACGTGGTTGTTTTGTATGACGGAGATACGGCAGGCATTAAGGCAGCTTTGCGGGGCATAGATTTGTTATTGGCACAAGGACTGAATGTAAAAGCTGTTACGCTGCCTAACGAAGAAGACCCCGATAGTTGGGTACGGAAAATAGGCGGTGAGGCTTTCAAAGAACATTTGGCGAAAAATGCGAAGGACTTTATTACTTTCAAAGTGGAGTTGTTGTTGGCAGAGGCTCAAAACGACCCACTGAAAAAGGCTACAGTCATTCGTAGCATAGTAGAAAGTATCTCAAAAATTCCAGATGCCATAAAACGTAGTGTGTTTTACAAGCAATGTAGTGAATTGTTGGGCATTGGCGAAGATGTTTTGGTAACGGAAGGCAATAAAATTGTATTGAATGAACAGAAAAAAATAGATAAACAGCAAACCGAATTAGCAGCCCAACAGAGTAAAGTAGATACGATTGCGAATGAATTGATAGAACAACAACTTGAAAAACAACAAAAAAGTACAATAGATGAAATTATTGCGTATCAAGAAAAGGAAAGTATTAGGTTATTGGTAAAATACGGGCAGTTTTATGTAGAACATGATTTACAATTATGGCGTTATTTATTTGATGAATTAGAAGAAATACAGTTTCATACGGCAGCTTACAAAGAAATTTTGGATATTTACCGCAAAGCCGTAGCCGAAAGTATAGGCGTAGATGAAGAATATTTGATGGTGCATGGTTCGCCAGAGGTGCAGAAAATAGTGAGTGCCTTGCTCTTTGAACGGTATGAATTGAGTGAAAATTGGCATTTGAAACACCAAATTTTTATTCCCAAAGAAAAAGATGTATTGCCTCATGTAGTTTATACCAATATTTTGCGGTTAAAACACCGTATTTTGGAAAAACTAATTGCCGAAAACATGAAAAAATTGACTTTGTTACCCACCGAAGAAGAACAAAATGAATGTTTGCAAACACATATAGCCCTTACGAATGTAAAAAATGATATTGCGAAGACGTTGGGAAGTGTGATTACGGGGTGGCATTAATAGTATAGTTTTAACCCCACAAGGGCTTAAAGCCCTTGTGGGGTTAAGTTCTAATAGTTAGCTTAAAAAAAAGTTGATTAAAGTTGGTCAGGCACTCCTTTGTCCAACTTAAAACTAAATACAGAGCCTTGTTCGGGCATACTCGTTACCATAATTTTGGATTGGTGTTTTTCTACAATGTGTTTCACAATAGCTAAACCCAAGCCTGTTCCGCCTTGTTTTTTAGACCTGCTTTTTTCTACCCTATAAAATCTGTCAAAAATACGTTTCAAATGTTCTTTGGCTATTCCTATTCCGTTGTCTTCTACGGCTATCAAAATTCTATTTTCTTCCTCCCTAAAATCTACGGCTACATAACCGCCTTCATTGCCGTATTTAATGCCATTCATCACCAAATTTGTCATTACTTGTGTGATACGAGTAGGGTCTGCATTCACAAAAACACTTTGTTGTTGGGGGCTTTTAAACCGCAAAGTAATTTCTTTTTTCGCAGCCTTATCTTCTAATTGTTCAAAAACATCTTTGGTCAGTTCAAAAATATCAAAAACATCTGGTTTCATTGTAATATCACCAGACTCCAACTGCGACAAAACAAGCAGGTCTTGTACCAACAAACTCAAACCGTCTAAACTTTTGGCAGCCTTTTTTAAAAACTTGTAACGGACTTCTTCATCTTCTACAGCTCCGTCTAATAAAGTAAGTACAAAGCCTTGTGCAGCAAAAATGGGGGTTTTGAGTTCATGCGAAACATCTGCGATAAACTCTCTGCGAAAAGCCTCTAACTTGCGGAGTTCGTCTATTTCTTGTTGTTTACGCACCGCATACGAAAAAATTTCTTGGTTCAGCTGTTTCAAAGGGCTTTTTGAGCCTTGTATGATTTCTTCGGTGTAGCTTTTAAACTCTTTGCGATTAATCTTGTCTATGCCCGAATACAAGTTGCGAATTTCTTTGAACACTAAATATTCTAAGATGACATAGACCAAAATGAAAGTAGCAGAAAAAGAAATACATACAGCTACCAATAAAATGCTTAGAGTGGTGTCGTCTAATAAGTACAGAAATGCGGTGGTTATCAGCGAAATAGAGGTAGCCAATAACAAAGCAAGCCCTTTGGAGTAGGTAAACATACAAAAGAAAATTTCAGGGCAAGTTAGAGAGAATGGCGGGCTTGTCCAATAAATTAGGGGAAACTTTGTGTTAAGTTTGAGTTCGTAATCATTAAATTTATACAAAACCGATAATGATAAGTTTTTTCAAAAGAACTTACACACCTTTAAAATACACCTTTATATCCTCCAAAACCTTCTCCAACAACTCACAATGTTCAGTAGGGCGGATAAAACAAGTTTCGTAACTATTTTTGATTAAAGCATGATAATTCAGTTCTTCTTCCAACCTTTTTCTCAATTCTTTCAACTTATCATTGATTTGTTGCCCCACATAATTAGTTCTAATGGCTTGTTCTTCTCTTTGGAAATAAACAGCTTTTATTGCCTCAAATAATTGCTTTACGACATTATCATAAATGATATGTCCATTTAGGAAATGATAAAAATGCTTTTCAAGGTTTGGGAATTGCGTTTCTACATAGTTTTTGGTTGTTGCTAAATCTATATTTGGAAATTTAGTAATCACTTTTTCTTGCCATTCTTGTACTTGTGTAGCTATTTTTTTCAACTCATTGCTACCATTGTTTGATAAATCGGTGGCAGCCCCACTCAAGATACCAATCGACTTTAAATGTCCATCTTTACTGATAGTAAACAAGTTATCATTCAAATTGTGTAATTTACTATGCAACCAATACCAAAAAACAGGTTCAATAATTTTGTTATATTCCTCAAAAAAAGCTACAAAATCAAACTCTACTTGAAAGTTTAAAGCCTTTTGGTTTAGATTAGTAGGAATACATTGATGATTTTCTATGTTATAGGTGTAAGTATGAAAGATGAAATCCTTTTTCTTACCATTCTCAAACAAGTCAGGGTTTTGTAATAAATAATGTGTATCACTGTCTATACACAACAGAAAATTAAGATTAATCAAATGTTTATATTTTAATACTTCTGCACAACCATCTACTCCTCTTGTCGCAGTGGTGAACTCGAAATGTTTTACATTTCGTTGAGGGGTGTGATTAAAAGCTGCATGGTCAAATAAAGTACGCCAAAAAATAATATCTGCTTGTGCTTCTACAAAAACAAGATGCGTCTTGCCCTCAAGAACTAAGTTATCCAACATAAGTTCTATCTTTTTTTGATACTCATCTTCCATCATTATTGTTGCTTATATTTAAGTTTTTGCAGGTAGTGGTCATTAGGTTCTACACCTAAATCTTTTCTACGGTTTTCAATAATTTTAATATCATCAACACTCTGGCACTTCCCTAATAAAGTGCTAAATGTAATAATATCAGGATTAATGTTTTGTCCTTCCATTTCTGTCAATATTTGTAATGCTGCTGCAAAATCGGGAGTTTTTTTAAGTAATAAGTTGTATGTTTTTTCATTCATGGTAATTTTTTTACCATTTAGCAAAGTATCAATTAGTTTTTTGATATGCGTATATGAATTTATTTTATTGATAAAATGACCTATTGTATAACCGTCTGGCGTTATACCTTGCCTAATCATTATATCTACCATTTGAACAGCAACCTTATTATTTAACACTTTAAATGGTTCTATTAGTTTATTAATGCGAAACATATTGCCATTGAGTTTACTTATTTCTTTCTCAAATGCTAAACTATCAAACTCGATAATATCTTCTTCTATATCTACCAAATTTGTGTTAGCTACGTTCTCTACTTTTTTGTCTAGTTCTTTTTTCAGATTCGAAATATACTTTACTTTATCAGCCCAGCCTTTAATAAAAATACTACCAGAGTGAGTAACAATAATAAGTTGGCATTTATTATTCAGTTCTTGTAAATACTCAATTAGCTTTTGTTGCCAAGAATAATGCAAAGAAATTTCTGGTTCATCTAATAACAAAATAGATGGTTGTTTATCTTGTAGTAAAACAGTTAAAAACAAAATCAATAATTGCTTTTCTCCTGATGAAAGTTGAATAGGACGTATTTGTTTTTCTTTCTTTAAAAAATAAAATCCGTTATCTGTTACAAGAGTTTTACCTGTTTCTTTGAATAATTCATTCACTTTCTTTTTAAATATATTGATACCTTCATATAATTCGGATAATTTTTTATCTTTTTCTCCTTCTGTTCCTTGTAAAATAGCTATTACTCTTGTTAAAACATTACTTTGATAAGAAATAAAACGAGTTACAAGTTCATAAAGCATCACATCGATTACTTTGGTTACTTTTTCTCCCGCATAATCACTTGCCTCTTTTTTAGGGAGGGTCATTTCTAAGGTATTAATTCGTGTTGCTGATACAAGTGTAAGATTCTCGTCTTTTTTTCTAATCACTACATCTTTTTCTTCTTCATAACTTATACTTAAAGAAGTATTTGTTTCAAAAAAAGATAATTCAATAGCCGTGTCCATGCGAAACATATCTTTATTTATATCTGCATCATGTTTTTTTAAGGCTTCTTCTATAAGAATTAGTAAAGTAGATTTACCACTGCCATTAGTTCCTACCAAAATATTTACATCCGGTTGCAAGTCCCAAACATAATTTTCGGTATTATCTCCCCAAAGATTGTTAATGCTAATTTGTTTTATGTATGACATTATGCCTATATTTTAGTTATTTTGCAATATTACTAAATTATTGTCTAAAAAAATACTTACCAAGTTTTGCAACTTGATAAGTATTTACAAAATCTAAAGTTGGAAACTAAAATCTACCTCTCCACCCTCACCACCAACTTCAACTCGTCCAGCTCCACCTCTTGCCCATTAGCTACTGAAGGTACAACGTCTAAGCTAACTGCCTGCGTTTCGGTGCTGATGTAGTCTTTGAAACGGACAATAGCCTGATTAACAAGGTCTTGGCTTTGCTGAATTTGTACCTTAATCTTGTCTTGCACATCAAAATTGCTGTCTTTTCTGATGTTCTGAATACGGTTTACCAAATCCCTCGCAATACCTTCTTGGCGTAGCTCGTCTGTTAGCGTAATGTCAAGGGCTACTGTCAAGTTGCCTTGTTTGGCAGTGAGCCAACCTGCCACGTCTTCCGAACTAATCTCCACATCTTCCAACGTCAAATCATAAGATTTACCATTGGCATTTACCGTTAGCTTGCCTTTTTTCTCTATTTCCGCAATTTGTTCCTTTGTGAAAGCCTGAATAGCCCCCGATATGTGCTTCATGTCTGCCTTGTACTTGATACCCAACTCTTTGAAATTTGGCTTGATTTTCTTCACCAAAATTCCTGCGTCATCACCTATGTACGCAATATCTTTTACGTTAATTTCGCTGATAATCAAGTCTTTAACCGCCTCAATTTGTGTTTTGATTTTTTCATCTAAGACAGGAATTAAGATTTTTGTCAAAGGCTGACGAACTTTGATAGACGACTTTTTACGCAAAGAATGCACCAACGAACA